>CAZJOQ010000164.1:0-3188 GCA_964547625.1 uncultured Nitrospira sp. | reverse complement strand
TTGCTGTTAGCGTGAGACCTTCCTCATAGTCGGTTCCGAAGCCGCTCATAACCCTTCTTCAGTTCATCGATCGCCAGACCCAGTGCAGCAGCGACAGATTCCGCCGTCTTGCCCACTTCCTCCCGTGCCGCTTCCAGCTTGGGCTTGATCTCATCCCACTGACTTTCCAAACGGGCCCATTCATCTTTCGCATCTGCCTTCGCCAAGTGAAGCTGGACTTGAAGCTCATCACGCTGTTGTTTGAGATGGTCCAGCGCTTTTGTCATCTGCTGTTTAACGTCTGACATGAGGTGTGCTCCTTTGGTGAACGTGGACGTGTCCCCTTGTGACTTCTATTCGCCCAATGCGGTTAAGGACTCTAGTAAATTCAATGTCTTGCGATCGCACCACGGCGCATATTCTATCTCGTTGACATACACAGAACTAGCCCACCCACCCATAAGCCCTCGCCCTGTCAACTCGATGCTCAGGTTAAGAGTGTCGCCCTCGTAAAGTCACCGTTGCAGAAGACGGCACACTCGGCGATACTGGTGGGAGGATACGGGCGTCCCACAACTGATAGCCAACGACTGCTGGTGGTAGGAGAAACAACAGTGAAGCGACGTATGAGAACCGGATTCTGGCCGATGGCAGGGGCACTCGTGGTGCTGACAACCTGGCTGGGAACCGAGGCCTGGGCTTATGAATCGGGACCAGTGAAGGGGGGGGCCACCGTACGAGGGACCGTGACCGTCGCCGGAACCGTACCGGCGCCCAAGGAATTCGAGTTACGTCGTTTTCCAGACTATGAGTTTTGCGGGACACTATCCGATGATCGTGGGAATAGGCGCCTGAGGGAAGTCACGTTCAGGCCGGACGGCGGTCTCAAAGATGTCGTCGTGGTGGTGGAAGGGGTGAAACAGGGCAAGCCCTTCACCTTCACCGATGCCGAAGTGGAAGCAACGCTCTGTCAGTTTCTGCCCTTCGTCACCGTCGTCAGCGACACGCGTCGAGTCACGGTGTTTAATCGGGACCCAGTGCCTCACGACATACAAGGTTTAGCATCGGAACAAACTGGAAGCGATTTGGTCTTCTATCGGCCGTCCTTAGACGCCAGTGGGACCACCAATCTTGTGCAGCTCGCCAAAGGGCAACACGTATTTACCATGCACTGCAGCCAGCACCCCTACATGCAGAACTGGGGCTATGCCGTCGACAATCCCTATTATGCTGTGACAGATGGGACCGGCGCCTTCTCCATCGAAGATCTCCCGTCAGGGAGTTATCGCCTCAAAGCCTGGCATCCCATTCTCGGCACGCATGAGCAGGAGCTCACCGTGGCCCCCAATGAGACGGCCTCACTGGAGCTTTCGTTTAATGCCAACTTCTGACAGGGAACCGCTCAGATAACCGAGTGTTCAGGAACGTTACCTACCCTTCATACCCCATGCCGAGCCATTAATTCGACTTCTTAACTTCTTTCAGACACCCGCCAGCGATAGCATCAGGTCTCGGCTATTTTCGGAGCCGCTCATGTGCAAAACAATAGGTCGAATTCTCTGGCTCTTTCCGAACATAAGGGTTGGGATTTAATGTGGGGATAAAAGTTGCTGATACAAGGTTTGGGTTTCCTTAGCAATGACAGCCCAGCTAAAGAATTGTTCTGCTCGCTGGCGACCGGCTTTGGCAAACCGTTCGCGCGTTCCCCTATCAGCCATCAAACGATTGACGGCTGCAGCTAAATCCCGCTCGAATTTTCTTGGGCTTAATGGAGTAAAGGGAGATTCCGGCACTTGCTGGACAGGGACCAGAATGCCGGTTTCTCCATCCTCAACGACCTCTGGAATCCCCCCAACGGCTGATGCAACCACAGCGGTCTCGCACGCCATCGCTTCAAGATTGATAATTCCGAATGGTTCATAGATAGAGGGACAACAAAAGACTGCAGCGTGTGAATAGAACTCGATCACGCTCTGTTTGTCCAACATCTCGGGAATCCAAATCACGCCGGGTCTGTTAGCAGAGGCTTCTTTGACCGCAGCCTCCATTTCTGTGGCGATTTCGGCGGTATCGGGGGCCCCGGCACAGAGAACCACCTGGAAGTCAGAATCGAAATACTTGATGGCTCGAACCAAGTGTATGATTCCTTTCTGACGAGTAATGCGTCCGACAAACAAAACAAACGGCTTGGACGGATCTACCCCGTAGCGTCGAAGAGCGTCAGCCGATGGCCGTTTTCTATATTCCATTGGATCAATCCCATTATGGATGACCTTGATCTTCTCTTCAGCAATGCGAAAATGGTGCAGGATATCCTGTTTGGTTCCATACGAGACAGCGATGACGGCATCGGCCATCTCGAGGGCCGCCCGTTCCACCCACGAGGAGAAATCGTATCCACCCTTGAGCTGTTCTCGCTTCCAAGGGCGCAGCGGCTCTAAGGAATGAGTCGTGATGATGAGCGGGATCCCGTAATTCAGCTTCGCTAAGATGCCACCGAGATGCGTATACCACGTATGACAGTGGACGAGATCGGCCTCAATGCCAAACGAGTTGAAGTTCAGCCCTCTCTGAACAGCCCCAAATACAGACTCCAAATATTTCGGACACCCGTAATCGATCTTCTCGAGTTTAAACCCTTTGACGTGAAGGTTATGGTGAGCGAGATACTGATCACCAAAACACCGAACTTCCACCGGAAGCAGTTTAGCCAATTCCTTGCTCAGGTATTCCACGTGAACACCCGCTCCACCATAGGTATAGGGTGGGTACTCGTTACTGAGCATCAGAACTTTCATGTTGAGGGTTCTTTCTCTCGCTCGGTTGATAACAACTTACCTCAATATCAGCCTCAGCCCTTGCTTCCTGTGTTAACCGTTACGCCACGATATAACTAGCCGTCGAATCATTCAAGCCCACTGTCGACTCAATCTCGGAAAGGCGAAGCGGATAAGAAGCCAGGGGTCTGGCCCCTAAACTTTTCCCGTCACGCCGAAGGGCTCATTCTCCATCGAAAATTTCCTGCGATCGCCTTCAGTGGGGCACCCTATTCTCGGCACGCAGGAGCAGGAGCTCACCGTACCCGCATGACGGTCTGATCCGAAGAAACAGGGTCTACCCCCTCAAATCATTCCTCACTGGCATGCACAGAACAAGACATATGTATGGCAGGTGTTAAACTTAAGACATGGCATCGTCTCAATCGGCCC
>CAZJOQ010000163.1:0-8213 GCA_964547625.1 uncultured Nitrospira sp. | reverse complement strand
GCGACGCGATCTCCGATCTTCGGAGCAAATCCGGCTTGCGCAGAGCCGATTATGGTGACAACCTCGCTATGATCATTGAGCTCCGCCGTCACCCACAAGGTCGGCCCCGAAGGTTCGATTAGTCGAACGATGCCGAATCCCGTACCTTCGTCACCTGAATCGTTTGCTGGGCCCACCACGATGTCTTCCGGTCTGAGTCCGACGGTCACAGTCTGCTCATGGTCGACTGTCGGCGCATCCGGAGGCCTTGTGAGATGCAACGGTCCAGCGTGGATGCTGTCGTTTCTGAGCCGCGCTGTGAGCAAATTCATCGGCGGATACCCCATGAAGCCTGCCACGAAGAGATTGGCGGGAGTGGCATAGATGTCATGAGGCCGACCGATCTGTTGAATGCGTCCCTGGTTAAGCGCCGCAAGCCGGTCGCCTAGCGTCATGGCCTCCGTTTGATCGTGGGTCACATAGATCGTCGTGACTTTCAGTTCCTTATGGAGGCGGAGCAACTCCGCGCGCATGGAAGCGCGCAATTGCGCATCGAGATTGGACAACGGCTCGTCCAGCAGAAACAGGCTGGGCTTCCTGATGAGCGCCCGTCCCAAGGCGACCCGTTGCCGTTGACCACCGGAAAGCTCGCGTGGTCGCCGATCGAGCAATGCCGACAGCCCCAGGAACCCTGCTACCCGTTGTACTTCTTCCTCGATGCGCTTCCGCTCAAGGCGCTTGGCGCGGGGGACCACGCTCAGTGGGAAAGCCATGTTCTCGCGCACGGTCATGTGCGGGTACAGAGCATAGCTTTGAAAAACCAATGCCACGTCTCGCTCGCGTGGCTCCAAGTCCGTCACATCGATGCCATCGAACAGGATACGGCCGGCAGTCGGCTGATCGAGACCGGCAAGGAGACTCAGCAGCGTAGATTTGCCGCATCCGGAAGGACCCACAAGCACGAAGAACTCGCCGTCATGCACCGTCAACGTGAGTGGAGGGAGGATGGTCTTTTGCCCGATACGTTTCTCGATGAGCTCAATCCGGACTTCGGCCATTCCCCTATCCTTTCACACTGCCGGCCGTCAGCCCGGCAATGATGTGGCGTTGAAACACCAGCGCGAGAGCAGCGACCGGCAGGGTCACCACCAGGGAGGCGGCCGCCAAATCGCCCCAAGGAATTTCATACAGCCCTGGGAACAAAGCGACCGCCACCGGCGCGGTGCGAGTGGTATCACTGGCCGTCAGCGTCAGGGCGAACATGAACTCATTCCAGGAATAGATGAAGACCAACAGCGCGGCAACAGCGAGCCCAGGTCGCGCGAGAGGCAAGATAACGGTCAGCAAGGCCTGTAACGGTGTGCAGCCATCGATCCGCGCAGCCTGGTAGAGCTCCTTGGGAAGCTGTTGAAAGAAACTCGTCAACAGCCACACGGCGAGCGGCAGCGAATAGACCGCATGGGTCAGTCCAACTGCGACAAGAGTATCCCTTAACCCGAGCTCCCGCATCAGGAGATATAGAGGACTAATCACGGCGATAGGCGGGAACATCGATGTGACGAGCGCCACCCCCAGTATCACCGACTTGCCGGCGATCGGTAGCCGTGCAAGGGCAAAAGCGCAGAATGAGCCAACTACAATAGCGGTCACCGTCGCGCTTGCCGCCACAACCATGCTGTTCGCGAGTGATCGCGGTAACGACGACTTGAGCAGGACTCGGTCATAGTGCACGCCGGTCATCCGTTCAGGGAAAAGAGGAGGCAAGCGCACGAGATCCTGATCAGGCTTGAGAGATGTGACCACCTGCCAGAGCACCGGCCCGAGACAAAAAACCCCCACCAGAAGAAGGACACATGCAGTAAAGCCATGGGTACGGAGCCACATCATCATGGTTGACCCGGCCTAATCGCCATGACGAAACCTCATGCGCTCTCCTGGACATGCCGGCGTAGCAGCAACAAATACAGCAGCGACAGCAAGGCGGCGAGCCCAAACATCGCCGTTGCCAGTGCAGATCCATATCCAAACTGCAATGTTTGGAACAGTGTCTTGTACGCATAGATCGACAGTGTCTCGGTACTGTTGCCTGGCCCTCCACCGGTCAGCACGAACACCGCGTCAAACACCCGGACCGCGTCCATCGTGCGGAACACGAGCACGATGACCACGACAGGCATCAAAAGCGGCAGCGTAATCCGCCGAAACTGCTCCCAGGTTCCCGCGCCATCAACCCTCGCGGCAGCGTAGAGTTCTTGAGGCACAGTCTTTAATCCGGCCAGCAGAAGCAATGCCGCGAACGGCGTCGTTTTCCAGACGTCCATGACGACGGCGGCATGAATGGCCCAATCGGGATCCGCCAGCCAATCAATGCGACCACCCGTCATGCCAGCCGCATAGAGCAAATAATTGAGCAGGCCGAAGTCAGGCTGGTAGAGCCACGCCCAGATCTGCGCGGACACGACGGTTGGAATGGCCCAAGGCAAGATGATCATGACGTGCGCCCATCGCAGTCCCCAGCCTGCTCCGTCCGACAGACGGTTCAAGAGCAGGGCGAACCCGAAGCCCAACAATAGCTCGGCCGACACAGACAGGGCCGTGAAGTATAGTGTCGTTCGGCAAGCAGCCCAGAATCGCTCGTCCCCCAACAATTGCAGATAATTCCGGGCTCCGACGAACTCGTCAATTCCAAAGATCGGTAATTGCTCACGCAGACTGAGCCACAGGGCCGCGGTAATCGGCGCGATTGCGATCAGACCCACCAGAATGAAGGCAGGACTAGCAAACAGGTAGCCCCACGCTCGCTCGGACAGATGGATCGTCCCACTCCGTTTCTTGCTCTCTGTGAACGACTGATCGGTCATGATCGCCCTACCCTTACGGTAGAGGCCTGTTCTCCCATGATTTGATCGACACGGCGTCTGATCACATCAAGAGCCTCGGCAGGCGACCTCCGTCCAACGATGACAGCGCTGACTTCCGGCTGTACGGCCTGAGACACTAATAGATAATACGGCGTCACCGGACGAGGCTTCGCGCCCAATAAAATCGGATAGAGATCTTTCAGGAGAGGGCGGAGTTCAAGTAGGGACTCGTCAGTATATAAGGCTCGGCGCACCGGGTTATACCCCAAGTCAATCGCGATCCTGCGTTGCGTGTTTGGAGAGGTCAAGAAGCTGATCAGCTTCCCCACAACCGCTTGATGGGTGGAACTATTCGGCATGGCGAGCATCCATCCTCCCAGCACCGGCGCACTGCTAAATCCGGAAAAGGCGGGAAGCGGGACGACGCCAATTTTACCACGAACCGGCGATCCCTCCTGTTGAAGCAGAGACCACGCATAGGGCCAATTTCTCATGAACAGGGCACGCCCCTCGCCGAACATCCAACGAGTCGACTCTTCATCGGCCATGCTCGTGGAGAGCGGTGTAATCCCATGCGTCGCGATCGTCTCACGCAAGAACTGCAAGCCGTATTCGGCACGGCCGCGATCCCCAACCCAGAGATCTGTCCCATTACTCCGAAGCACCTCCAGTGCGACGCACATTAAACCTTCATACTGTTTCCCTTGCCACACGAAGCCGGCCAAAGCGGAGTCCTGCTCCGCATCTAACACCAGCTTGGCGACACGGACGAGTTCAAGCCATGTACGAGGCGGTTCAAGGCCATGGCGATCCAGCAAATCACGCCGGTAGTAGAGGACACCGGCATCCACATACCAAGGCACCGCGTAGAGACGCCCTTGGAACGTCGCCGCCTCAATCGGCCCGGGAAAAAACTCCTCCCGCTCGGCCGGCGTCAGGACCTCGTCCAACGGTGCAATCCATCCTGCCTTGGCGAATTCCGGCGCCCAAATCATGTCGATCCCAAGCAGGTCGAACGGAGCTTTCCCTCCGTCCAAATTCATCGCGTAGTACTGATGCTGTCGATCCGAATCGGCCGGCAAGAGCTCTTCTCGAACGAGAATACCTGGATGGCGTTGTTCAAAATCACGGAGCAGGTCGGACAGTACCCGTCCATCACCCGATAGTTTGCCATGCTTGAAGACCAAGACGGTCGGTACACGATCAGTCCCCTCTCCGGTCTGCGTGCACCCGAGCGTCGTTGCCACCCAGAGCAGGATAACAGCGGCGGTCATCATAGATGTCGCAGATCGTCTGGAGCGCGATCGCGCCCTCGATTCCAGAACGTTCGCTCCAGATAGTCCTTCGCCAAATCCTTGGCCCCAAGGCCGAACGCCAAGCAGGTGGCAAACACGATACCTCCAAAGGTAATCCCGAAGCCCACCACCACCACGCTCGCCGCAATACCCAATTCCTCCGCGGCCATCGCCAGCGCAAAGAGTTGGACGCCCCAACGCGACATGTTCGCGAACAGCCGCGCCGGGGGAAGCCCGGCATTCACCCCTGCGATCAACACACCCTGTGCGATGAAATTGGAGAGCAGGTATCCGGTTATCAATATCAGCCCTGCGACCAACACGTGGGGAATGTATGCCAAGAGCGAATTGGCAAACTGGTTGATCGGTTGGAGGTTCAGCGCACCCAGGCCAGCGATCACTGCAAATGCGATGACTGCCCAATAGACGAACCGGCCGACAAGATAGGAGGGATCAGCCTTCACGCCTCCACGCAACAGCGCGGCGTTGATTTCAAGTCGATCGCACAGATGGTCAAGACGCACCATGCGCAACAACCGTTCGACCAGATGGCCTAACGCTCGGGCCGCCAACAGCCCAACCCCGACGATGATGAGCATGGCCAACACATTCGGCAACACGGCTATGACCTGCCGGCCAAGTTGCTCCAACGGCGCAAGTAGTGCAGTTTTGAAAAAGTCCGTCATCATAACTCACCTCCCCCCATTTCGCCGCCGGCAACCGACCTCATGCTTGCGGCTCAGGGTTCCACCGTTCGACCAAGTAAGATTTCTTCGACTCGAATACTTCACATAATTGCTCGACTCGTCCTTCCGCTTCCTTTGTCGTGAGCCCCTGCGTTTCCAACACGAAAGTTGCCGTTCGTCCGAGATAGAGCGGCGTCAGGGCTTTCAGTAAATGTTCTCGGGGCATGCGATGTCCCCGATACGCCAGCGCGGCCTCGTAGACCACACGAACCCATAGTTCATCGGAAATCCGAAATTCCGAAGGGGAAGCTCCACCCACTATTGTGAGTTCTGCCACGATCTCCTTGCCCAGTGCCTGTTCCCAGATAGGAGCCAGATCCGCCAATCCCTGTCGAAAGACTGCGATCATGCGTTCGACGTTGACATTGACCGGCTCAACGCCGACCTCGTATTGGAAACCGAACAGTTTGACTGCCTTCGATTCTTTCACACTCGACCAAACCGCATGGTGTGACTCCATCAAGGCAAACACCGCTCCCAGCACCTGCATGAGCATGCCGGCCAAATCGGCAGCTGGATCCTTAGGATTATGAATTTTGGCACCCAGAAAACTCTGGCAGACTCGAGCACCGCTCGCGATGGCCTCCGTGGTCATCCAGATATCGATCCCAAATCGTGCCACATCCGACTCCCAGACGTGTTGATCAAGGTAATGTTCGGACAAATGTCCGGCAAATCCGAAATCACCCCCGATCGGCTGCCTGATCCGTTGACCGTAGAGCGTCCTGGTCAGGGGGTAGACGATACTGTTCGTAATCGTGCCATCGTACTTATGGCGCAAATAGTAAGGAGCCACATAGTCGTAGTGGTCATCGAGAATGGGACGTAACAACAACTCGATCCATTCCGGTGTGATACTCCGCAGGTCTGAATCGACGACGGCGCAGGCCTTGGCGTTCAGCCGCCGCGCAATCTCGAAGATCGTGCGGAACGCGCTCCCCTTGCCGGGAATCCCATGATAGGGAGTGATGATCTTCTGAAGCTGGCTTTGCTGATCGCTGATCAGCAACGCGTCGAAATCGACCACCGCCCTCGAAACCGCCTCTGGCGTCCCATCTGAGGACCCCCCGTCGGAATTCACCAACACGGCTCGATGCTCGGGGAAATATTTCGCCAGACCGACACTCACGGCCCGGACCACGTGCTCAATAGTATCGGCGTTGTTGTAACTGGGGATACCGACGAGGACATCGACGTCGCCGATGACACCCAGGCGGGCCTCGGTTTCCGCCGTCAACGAAACGGACGGTTTGCTCACTTGGACGCTTGTCGCGGTTCTCTCGTCGGGTCCCACTGATGATCCTCCTCCACGGCTCGAACAAGACGATCAAAGACGTCCGGAACCGCCGCCGCTACACGGCTCCAGTTAGAAATCATCGGCACCCCCATCGGATCTTTTTGAAAGACCTCCGACGCCAGCTTGATGCCTTTGAGAAAAGTCTCGACCGCGGTCCGTTCCGCGTGCCGATCGAACTTCAAGCTGTTGATGGCCGCGCTGTCCTCGTACCGACGGATGGCCTCTTCAGCGATGCGAAGATAGGTGGCTCGCAAGGTCTTGAGTTCCGGATCCCCAAGCACCAGACCTTCGCTGGCAAGGTGGCGGAACAAAGACTTCGTGATGTCCACAGTCATCTTGAGCAATCCCTTTTCAGGATCGTCCGAAGACAGCGCCTGATGCTTGTGCTCGTACGCGTCTGCGATATCAGCCTGACACACACGGCGCAAAGCGCAGTTGCGATACACTTCCGCCAGGATACCGATTTCCAATCCCCAATCTCCTGGAATACGATTGACCCAGGCAAGGTCGCGAACCATCGCAAATTCCCCTGCCAGCGGGTAACGAAAACTATCCAGGAAGGTCAATAGGGGGTGACTCCCAACGAGTTGCTGCAAAGACCGAATGACCGGGGTAACGAACAACCTGGTGACTCGACCATGTAACTGGTCCGTGACGCGGCTGTAATACCCCTTACAAAATTCATAGCCGAGATTGGGGTTGCCGAGCGGATAACAGAGCCGGGCAAGATATTCACGGTGATAACTCACGATATCGCAATCATGCAACACAATGACCTGACTTTGGTGGCGAGCCAGCACATAACCGAACGCGAGCCAGCAAGATTGGCCCTTTCCCGGCAATCCGATATCGACCTCTCGCTCAACTAACGTCTTGAGAATGTCTTGAACCGGAGCGCCGTCCACCCACACAAGACGCACGTGTTGCGGGAGAACCTTGAAATAATCTTTCGCACGCCGAAACTCGAGGGCTGATGCATGTCCGAGCGCAACGACGATTTCGTTCAGGTATGTCACCCGCTTCAGTTCATCAACGATTCCAGAAAGGGCCGGACCTTCGAGTTCTGAATAGAGGCACGGTAGGACCAAGGCGATCGGGTTCACATGGCGATACTGTTCGAGCTCTTGCTCCAACCGCTCTACGTTCGGTGAACCGAGGCGATGCAGAACACTGACCACCCCGTTCTGGAAGAAATCCGACATGTTGACGCTCCCTCCACATTCAACGCAGCTGGTACTTCCCTATCTCAGCGTCATCTCCGCCGCGTCCAGATCTGCCCCAGCATCGCATAGATGAGGGATTAATCCCAGATGGAATTTCATGAATTGTTGCATCGTATTATATAGTTCATCGCTCCCGTACATACTGAAAAACACTCCCGGCATCCACCTTTCACAAGCTCTTGAGTTCATTTAGGATTGGCAATGGCGTATTCTGTTGAGGACCCATCAGGAGCAATCATGCCCTCTCCAAGACTGAGCACCATCGGCGAAGCCCCAAGGACCATGGTCGTCTTCACAGATTTGGACGGCACCCTCCTCGACGGCTCAACCTACTCGTTCGATGCCGCCCGAGAAGCGTTGAATGCGCTTCGTGCCCGTTCGATTCCCATTGTCGTAGTCTCGAGTAAGACACGGGCGGAGATTGAACCGCTCCGCTCTCGCCTCCGCAATGAGCACCCCTTCATCGTGGAGAACGGAGGCGCGGTGTTCGTTCCATCGAACTACTTCCCATTTCAGCTCACGGCTGCGACCGCCCACGACCAGTATCATATTGTGGGCCTAGGCACCTCCTATCCTCGGCTTCGCCGAGCGTTGAAAGAGATTGAACAAGAACTCGAGGTCGAACTGAGAGGATACGGTGATATGCCTGTCGAGGAGGTCGTGATGCGGACGGGGCTTTCTCGGCAAGAAGCAGAACGGGCCAAACAGCGCGACTATGATGAGCCGTTCGTCGTAAACAAGCGCTGCACACTAGAAACCCTCACCCAGGCCATCACAGCCCGTGGCCTGCGTTGGACCAAGGGAGATCGCTT
>CAZJOQ010000162.1:0-8266 GCA_964547625.1 uncultured Nitrospira sp. | reverse complement strand
TTTATCGGCTTTCAATAAGCCAATAAAGACTTCGCCGACAATACGGCTTCCAACCGGCCCCAACCTTAATCCTTGCTCGAGAACCTCAGCTTCTTTCAGGATATAAAGCCAGAGCGGGGTATTTTTCTCCATGCTGAACGGAGTCAGTTCTGAGAGTTGTTCCGGAGTCAGAACCCGGACTCCCATCACGCGAGCGATGGCTTGCCCTGAGGGGATTCCAAAGTTCATGTGACGCATGATGTTTCGAGATGGCAGGGACTGGACTTTGTCGTCCGGCAGTCCGGGAGCTGGTCCGCGCGATCCTAGAAGGAGCATCAGAGGAGTCGACAGTTTGGTGTCAATCTTCTTGTTGTTGCGCACGTTACCATCGCTGAAATCGAAGAAGGTCTGCCAATCAACGAATCGACGAGCCGCCCTCTTGCCGCCTCGCATGCCATTGGGGTCTGGATCGTTGGGATCGGCCGAGTCATCGAAGATGAAGGCGAAGAACTCGTTGCCAGGGGCCGCCCCGAAGTTCATCCGATAACTTGGCCGGACTGACGCATGATCTCATTCACCCGATCTTGCCCAATCGTAATCGGTAAGAATTCATTGACGATGATCCATTGATAGTGCCAGCGTACCTGCCGCTGTGCCTCTGTGAAGATCTCCTTGGGTGAGCGATTGGCCTGGGGGTCCTTTCGCAAGTGATCGACGACCGCATTGTGAAACCTCAACATCGCCAGATGGAATTGACTGAGGATGATATGTTCATCATTCCGGAAATCCCCTATGATGGCGTTGTTGTTTCCATCGCGCGGAAGATCGAAACGGACGGCGCCGTTTCGGGAAACTTGTTCCGAACCAGGAATGGCTTCAAAGCGGAATTTGATGTCACCGGAACTGG
Organism: uncultured Nitrospira sp.; assembly: GCA_964547625.1. Classification (GTDB taxonomy): domain Bacteria; phylum Nitrospirota; class Nitrospiria; order Nitrospirales; family Nitrospiraceae; genus Nitrospira_D. The sequence goes on along the minus strand of CAZJOQ010000162.1, from coordinate 7,380 downwards.
TGTTGTAGAGTTCTGGTGAATGAAGCTCCCAGCAGCAAGCTGAGGGGAGCTTCATTGCCCTCGAAGCCTTGGGAAACATTACACATGGTACTTTCTCATGTTGCGACCAAACTGTATGTGCATAGGTGTGCCTATATAGGTTCGTACCGACGCGGACCTTATTGGCCCACTGAAGAATAATTACACGTATTATATTCGTTGATGGTGGGTAGTAATCGTAACGAACTATTAGGAAGCAGATGGTAACGGTAGCAATTATTGGTGGTGGTCCTGCCGGACTGATGGCCGCAGAGGCAGCGGTTAGAGGCGGCGCCAAAGTCAAACTCTATGATGCGATGCCGTCGGTCGGAAGAAAGTTTCTGGTGGCGGGGAAAGGCGGCTTGAATCTGACCCATTCGGAGCCGATTGAGCAGTTTCTCTCACGTTATGGTACTCGACGCTCTGAAATCGAATCTGCAATTCGATCCTTTCCTCCTGAAGCCATACGGTCATGGGCTCGCAACCTAAATGTCGGGACATTTGTCGGTAGTTCCGGAAGAGTCTTTCCGTCGGATCTCAAAGCTGCGCCGCTCTTGCGCACGTGGTTGTCTCGGCTTCGAAAGGCCGGGGTGCGATTCAATCTGAGACATCGATGGTGTGGCTGGGATCGAGAAGGAAACCTCCTCTTTCTTACTCCACAAGGACCGCAGAACGTTCAGGCCGACGCGGTCGTGTTGGCACTGGGAGGAGGCAGTTGGCCACATCTCGGCTCCGATGCCGCGTGGATTCAGATGCTAACTCAACAGAAGGTATCGATTGTTCCGCTGAAGCCAGCCAATTGTGGATTCGACGTACCATGGAGCGAGCACTTTCGGACAAGGTTCGCGGGCCATCCAGTGAAGACGGTTCAAGTCACGGTGACAGCCGTCGACGGCACTGCGATTCGTCGGATGGGCGAGTTCGTGATTACGGCGAACGGAGTAGAGGGAGGCGTCATTTATATGGTCTCAGCCGCTGCACGTGACGTAATTGCCGCGGAGGGAATGGCCACCCTGTGGTTAGACCTCATTCCGGATCGATCACTGAAGCAACTCGTACACGATCTTTCGAGACCACGCAGCAAGCGGACGGCTGCTACGCATCTCAAGCGGTGCGCTGGGATCGCGGGAGTTAAAGCAGGTCTCCTACGCGAGATGGTACCCAAAGAAGTCTTCACGGATCCTGCTCGCTTGGCTACCGCACTCAAATCTCTGCCGGTGACTCTCGTGGGTCCGCGGCCGATCGAGGAAGCCATCAGCACGGCCGGTGGTATCTCTTTCGAGGCGCTGGGCACGACATTGATGCTGCGTTCCCTTCCAGGAGTATTTTGCGCAGGAGAAATGCTGGATTGGGAGGCGCCGACGGGTGGCTACCTTCTCACAGGTTGCCTGGCAACCGGACGTGTCGCCGGGGCTGCAGCAGCTGAGTGGGGAAAAACACGTGTATTATTGCCCTAGGATCCAAGAGGGCCTGTTTGTTCGAAAAACGCACGAGCCGTTCGAGCTAACTGATCAGCCAATTCCAAAGCGCGAGGAGCCAGCTGGCAATCATACCAATCCAAGAGTCGTTGGTCGTAGCTGGTTCCACATTCCCGGAGGATGAAGAAGCAGACGGCGTAATCGGCGCGAGATCGACATTGGGAGCTGGGGAAACGGCTTGTGCGACCTGCGGTGGCGCAATATCCTCAATGGGCGGTAGTGCTGGGATAGAAGGTTCTTCTACCGGCGTCGTATGGGCGACGGATGGCGTGGTCGAGTGAGCGGCAACTCGCCGCAGCGACGCGTGAGCCTCCTCCATTTCTTGTTTGTATCGGCTGGCCATGCTTTGCAACGAAGCACTCTCTTCTCGAATATCCGCGATCTTGCGAGCCAGCTGCCAACTCTGGTTCAGCAGACTAGCCACCTGAGTCTTCAGAGACGATAGCCGTTCATCCGCTTGCTGACGCATAATCGGCAGCTGTACTTCTTCGCGTTGAATGGTTGCACGAAGCTCACCGGCGATAGCATCCTCTTGCCGATTGGCGGCCTGCAACCCGGCTATTTGCTGATCTAACTCCTTGATGTCCTCTCGGGCTGTCACTAAGGCTTGGGTATGTTCAATGGCCTCCGCTTTGATCTGCTCATAGGCGCGCCGACTGACACAGCCTATGTCTGTGAGTAAAGTGGCTGCGAGTAGACACAGAACGACCCGTTGGGCAACCGGTGACACAGCTATGGAAGGGTTTGTCATCGGTAGAACCTCATGCATTCACCGAGCTGTCATCCGTGCGTTCTGGTTGACAGTCGGTCCAGTGAGCCGCCACGTGGAGCCTCGCACAATCACCAATTCTCAGAATCGATCTAGGATGTACACAGATCTGAGGTATCAGTCAACCCTCCACGACGGAAGCTTGGACAACTTAGAGCAGTTTGCGTACGATGCTACCATCATGTCGACTCAGGAGACTACGTCCATTTGGCTCCCACCGGAGTGCGAACCCGCCTTATTGGAGCGGTTTCTCAAAGCCGAAGCGATGGCGCTGTGGACTGTGCGGTCGGCGCAACAACAGGATGTTCCTCCGAACGTGTATGCGTTTCTTCGAAAACATGAGGAGGATGAGCAGCAACACCTGGCGCAGTTTGAAGCGATGATCGGTCGTCAACCTCGTGACCGCGAACGCCTCCCGGCCGTTCCACAACAATGGCCGGTCCTCGCCGTTCAGATCTACGGTTATGAATCTCTGGGGCTGGAATTCGCCAGATTACTCCTTAAGCTCAGGCCGGATCTCGCCTCGATTCTTAAAGATGAGGTGGTGCACGTCGCGTTCTTCGAGCGTGAGATTCGACGAATCCTCTTCTGTAGTGGTTTGGCCGAACAGGCGAGGCAATCGGCTGCAGCGTGGTTGCGGAAATTGCCGACAACCGTCAATCGATATTTGGCGGCAGCGGTATTCGATCCATTTCGTCCAGTATTAGCCGAACACCTTCTCGCTGTGATCGAACGACGATTTACCGAGACGGGACTTCTTCAGGAGTAGATGGAAAAGAAGATCAGGCGTGGTTAAGAAAGAAGACCCGTCACGGCCCCTATTTTGCGGTATTTCTGGTCTCGCTGCATGATGAGTTGTCCAGTCTGGTGGACATCGAGCAGCTCAAATAGTTGGTTGGTCAGGGCCTTGCCGACTTGATCGTACACGGCTCTCGGTTCACGATGAGCGCCGCCCAGTGGTTCGGAGACAATCTGGTCGATCACACCCAGTTCAGCTAGATCATCCGCAGTCATCTTCAGCGAGGAAGCGGCATCAGGAATCCTCTCAGGATTATCCCACAGAATTGCGGCACATCCTTCGGGTGAAATGACCGAATAGACCGAATGTTCCAGCATCAGGATGCGATCAGCCACGCCCAGGGCCAGGGCGCCTCCGCTTCCTCCTTCACCGATGACCACGGAAAGAATAGGAACCGTCAACCGAGACATGACGAATAAGTTATGCGCGATAGCTTCAGCTTGCCCACGTTCCTCGGCTCCGATACCGGGATAGGCTCCTGGCGTATCAATAAACGTCACAATCGGCCGGTTGAACTTTTCCGCCAGTTTCATGAGGCGGAGCGCTTTCCGATATCCTTCAGGATTGGGCATGCCGAAGTTTCGCTGCATGCGCTCCTTAAGCGTCTTGCCTTTCTGATGACCAATAATCATGATGGGACGGTCGTTAAATCGAGCGAACCCTCCCACGATAGCCCGATCGTCGCCAAACACACGGTCTCCATGGAACTCGAGGAAGTCTCGAGTCAGCTCGCCGATATAATCTGAGGTACTTGGACGTTGAGGGTGCCGGGCCAGCTGAGTTCGCTGCCAGGGGGTCAGGTTTTTATAAAGATCGTGTTCGATCTGGGCAAGCTTTGCACGAAGCTTCCGAATGTCGTTTTGGGAAGACACCTTACCGCTGGAAGCGGCGGCGGAGAGTTTCTCAATCTTCTCTTCGATCTCTCGGATCGGCTTCTCAAACTCGAGGTAATCTCGCATAGACTTTCAGCAATCCAGTCCCGTAACACACAAGAGAGGTATGAGACCTATAGATCTCCCCGATAGCACTCACTAGCATAGCAAAGAAAGGGCCCCTTTGCCTAGCACTTCTTCAACATCCGATACAAAGTGGTCGCTTGGACAGACTGTGAGATGCGGGAGTGGAGCTGTCTCTGCTTCTAAAGGGCCCTCGGTTCGAATCGACATGGAAATCGTTGTGCCGCCGGGATGCCGCCGGAAAACCTCAAGCAAGCGAGGCAGTTGCTCCCTCACTTCAGGACGATCTGTGAGGCGGATACGAATACGCTTGATCGACTGAGCTTGGACCTCGTCCAATGGCTCAATCTTACTGCCGCGGATTTTTGTGCCTTTATCGCCACGATCGATTGTGCCCGTAATTCTGATAAGCCGTTCCGGTGCGATCAAGTCTCCGGCTGTCTTGAATAGATCGGGGAAGGCGATCACTTCAGCGGTGCCTTGCAAGTCTTCCACCGTCAGGTAGGCCATACGATCGCCCTTCTTAGTGAGCATCGATTTGACGGCAGCAATAATGCCGCAGAGTTTCACTTCACCACCGTCCGCGCAATCCTTCAGGCCGATCGTGGATGTGGTGGACAAGGCACCGAGTGTCGCTTCGTAGCGGGTAAGAGGATGGGCGGAAATATAAAACCCTGTCAATTCACGCTCGTACTTTAGTCGCTGGGCCTGATCCCATTCTGGCACAGAAGGTAACACAGGAGTGGGCAGGGTCACCGAGGCGCTGTGTCCATTGGGTTCCTCGCCAAAGATACTGATTTGCCCGAGATCGCGTTCTCGCTGTGAAGCTGCACCTTCCTCGACGGCTTGATCGAGCACGGCCATGAGTTGCGATCGCTTGGCACAGGTAGCATCGAAGGCGCCGGCCTTGATCAACCCTTCCAACATCCGCTTATTGACTTTATGCAAGTCGACCCGCCGGCAAAAATCAAAGAACGATGCGAAGGGGCCGGTCTGAGATCGCACTTCCAGGACCGACTCAACAGCCCCTTCACCGACATTCTTGATCGCCGCCAAACCGAACCGGATGGCCCCGTCGTCCACAGCGAATTGCTTTCGGCTGGCATTCACGTCCGGTCCTAGCACTTTGATTCCCAGATCTCGACATTCGGTGAAATAGCCGACCAGTTTATCCTGATTGCCCATATCGGTCGTCATGAGCGCCGCCATGAATTCTGTCGGGTAGTGTGCCTTGAGGTATGCTGTTTGGTAACAGACAACCGCATAGGCGGCCGCGTGCGATTTATTGAAGCCGTATCCGGCGAACTTCTGGATCAACTCGTAGAGCTTCTCTGCTTTCTTCTCGGGAATGTTCTTGTGCGTCGCTCCTTCGAGAAACTTCACACGCAGTTTTTCCATCTCCTCTGGCTTCTTTTTTCCCATCGCGCGTCGGAGAATGTCGGCTTGCCCCAGCGAGAAGCCAGCCACTTTATTGGCAATCGCCATCACTTGTTCTTGATAGACAATCACGCCATACGTGTCTTTAAGGATAGGCTCCAATTCCGGAGCCTCATACGTGATCGGCACTTTGCCTTGTTTGCGTTTGATGAAATCAGGAATCAGATCCATTGGCCCTGGTCGATAGAGCGCGATGATGGCAATGATGTCTTCGAACCGGTCGGGTTTCAGTCCCGTCAGCAGATCTCGCATACCCGAACTTTCCAGCTGAAACAATCCAGTCGTTTTCCCTGAGCTCAGCAGTGCAAAGGCGACTGGGTCATCGAAGGGAATCTGATCGATTACGAGCGGCGGCGCTTCGGGATGCGTCTCGCTGATCAGGGTTTCAGCGCGCCGAATCATCGTCAAGGTTTTGAGACCCAAGAAATCGAACTTTACTAAGCCGATTTTCTCGACGTCGCCCATCGAATACTGGGTCACGATTTCGTCATTAGCACCTTTGTAGAGCGGGACATGGTCGGTGAGTGGTCCTTCGGAAATCACGACGCCGGCAGCATGGGTGGAGGCATGGCGGGCCAGACCTTCAAGCGATTGCGCGTTCGCCATGAGTTCTTTGATCTTGGGATCGGTCTCCACCAACTCGCGCAAGCGAGGCTCTGTTTCCAGTGCCTGCTGCAGCGTGATATTCAATTGATTGGGAACGAGCTTTGCGACCTTGTCCGCATCGGCGTACGACAATTCCAGCACGCGACCCACGTCACGGATGGCTGCTTTCGCGCCGAGTGTTCCGAAAGTAATGATCTGGGCCACATGATCGGCGCCGTACTTGTCCACGACATAGTTGATGACTTCAGCACGACGATCCATGCAGAAATCCATGTCGATATCCGGTAAGGAGATACGCTCAGGATTCAAGAATCGCTCGAATAAGAGCGTGTAAACCAATGGATCAAGGTCTGTAATTCTGAGAGCATACGCAACAAGACTCCCGGCAGCGGACCCACGCCCTGGTCCCACAGGGATCGCTCGAGATCGCGCAAAACGGATAATGTCCCATACGATGAGGAAGTATCCGGCGAACCCCATCGAACAAATCACCATGAGCTCTTCCCTCAGCCGCTGCTCGTAAACAGCCGAGGCGACTCGGCTCGGGCGCTCTTTCAAGCGCTCCTTAAGACCGGTGACGGCGAGGTGCTCGAGATAGGATTCACGGTCTGTGAAACCTTCTGGAACTCGGTACTGTGGGAGATGAGTCTTGTTCAAGGGGAGATCGAGTTCGCAGTAGTCGGCAATACGGCAGGTGTTCATCACGGCATCGGGAAACTCTGCAAACGCCGGCGCAATTTCTTCTGTAGATTTGACATACAGTTGATCGGTGTCGAACTTCATGCGATTGGGATCGCTCATGGTCTTTCCAGTTTGCAAACACAGCATCAACTCATGCGGACGCGCATCATCTTTTTTTAGATAGTGGCAATCGTTGGTGCCTGCCATGGGAATCCCGAGCTTCTTGTGGATTTCTAGGAGCCCGGCGTTCGCCACGCGCTGATGATCGAGTCCGTTGGCCTGAACCTCAAGATAGAAATGATCCTTCCCGAAGATCTCCTGAAATTCGCCAGCCACCGCCATTGCACTATCCATATCTTTCTGGCCGATGAGGTAAGGAATTTCACCGCTTAAGCAACCGGACAATGCAATAATCCCATCACGGTGAAGCTTTAAGAGTTCTTTATCAATTCGAGGCTTATAATAGAACCCCTCAAGATATCCTTTGCTAACCAGCTTAATAAGATTCTGATACCCGGTCAGGTTTTGCGCGAGCAAGATGAGGTGGTAGTAATCGTTGTGCGCAAGCCCACTATCCTTCTTTGCATGTCGACTTCCGAGGGCCATGTAGGCTTCGCACCCGATGATCGGCTTGAC
>CAZJOQ010000161.1:0-8343 GCA_964547625.1 uncultured Nitrospira sp. | reverse complement strand
TCGTATTTTCTTTCCTGTTTCTGGTTGCCTGCTCTAGGAGTTTTGCTAGGAGCCTTGATTGCAAATTAGTGTTTGGCTGAAACAAGGGTTTTCAACAGGTTGCTGGACTCGTACGGAGATGAAGGACGATCGCCAGCTGTTGCAGACCAGGACGTTCCTGTTTGCCGAAGCGGCGGCATTCGCCATCGCTGCGCTCATTCATACCGGTTTGCCAGCCGAGGAGTATGGGCATCGCGACGCGATCATCTTCGAAAGTGTGCTGGCAGGCATCTTGTTTCTCGGATATTCTCTGACCCAGTACAATCCCTCCTGGGCGAGGCGAATCGGTATCGCGTTTCCAGGGGATCGCTCTGTTTGGAACGGTGGTCGGCCGCTTCAGCATTCTCGCGGGTGCCGGTCCTACGATAGTCTTCGATCTTGTCTTTTACCGCGCGATTACCGCGATCCTACTCTGGGTCTTGATCGTGACGATCATTGCGCCGACCTTCAATGTCCTGAGTTTTACGCGTCGAAAGGAGGGGGCCAAAGCCCCCGATTAGTCGAAGATTAGGCAGGCATCAGTGAAACCTGTACCGCCGGACCTTGATTCTTTCAGCGTGTTTTTCCGCCTGCGCGAGATCATAGGCGACTTGTATCCGGAGCCAGGCTTCGGCGCCTCCGCCGACGGCTTTTCTTGCCGGATCGCCAATTCAGCGGAGTGGCAGGATCATGTTCACTGGCTTGGCTACCTGCAAGACTATCCTTGATGACTGGACTCAAGGCGAGTCGTTCGAAGACCTGCAAGCCCAACTGTGGGATTTTATCGAGACTTACCAAATGTCGGAGTCCTTGCGCTCATGCGTTTGGCCGGTCAAAACCGCTTTGATTCACTGCCCCTCTCTTCTGCTCTTTTGTCCCTACGGAGTGGTCAGATGGTCCTTTATTGCGCGCATTGAGGGACCACTGTTTCATCGTTGGGCTCCAGCGAGCACGAAGGATTATATGACTGCTTCACCCTCAAGCTTGCATCTCAATCTTTTGCCCCAGTACAATGAGATCCTTCAAGCCTAACCCATTGGCTTTGCTGTCACTTTGGGCCAGTGTTGGGGAAAGATCAGGCTGGCGTGAAAATCGAATTATCTATGGGCAAGCTGGCCTCCAGCAGGATGCTGAAAACAACCTCATGCGTCGTTTTCGGCTCGCCAGCATCCTCAACGTACACCAGCGGGTACGCCTCCGGTATTGGCTTGCCTGCGGCCTAGCGAGACGCTGTTTTGAGCATCCTGGAGAAGGAGGGGCTAGCTCCCGATGAAAATACAGTATTCTAAGGGTGAGCGGGCCTCTAAAGAACTCATCCTCTTGAATCGCCAACAGTTCGAAGCCACCAGTGGTCGGAAGATGAAGGTGATGCTGATCTTCCCGCCCGATTGGTTTCCCTCGGAACCCTACCTGTCGCTTCCCTCTCTCACCGCCGTCCTCCGCCAAGCCGGCCACACGGTGATTCAAAAAGACATCAACTGTGAGATGTGGGACTGGTACTTCAGCGAGGACTTTTTGAAGAAAGTTCTACGTCGGGTGCCGCAGCAACTCGACCGACTCCGCAAGCTTTCAAAGAAGCGGGAGCTGGATGCGAATGAGATGGATTTGCAGCTTGCTCTCTGCGACGTGACCCATCAGCGAATGGCGAAGTTGATCCACAATGCTGAAGAGGCGAAGCGCATTATCAGAAGTGAACAGTTCTATGATATCGATAGGTTAGAATTGGCACTTCAAGTGTTTCGAGATGTCATGTCAGTGATCTCGATGGTCTATGCGCCGGCGCGGATCTGTATGCCGCCGATGGAGACGAATCTGTCATATAAAGTCTTCGTCTCGTCCGAGATTATGGAGGCAGTGAACGATACGCAGGTGAATATCTACCGCGATGTCTTCGAGCATTTGGTTAAGCCGGTTATCGAGCAGGAGCAGCCGGACGTCATCGGGATCTCGATCGTCCTGCAGCAACAGATGTTCTCCACCATGACCTTCTGTGCCCTCATCAAGCAACACTTCCCGAACATCCATATCACGCTCGGCGGCAATACGGTGACGCGTCTGCGGGATGTACTGCCCCAGTCTCCGCTGTTCCAGTACTTCAACAGTGCGGTTGTGTATGAAGGGGAGACCGCCTTTGTCCAACTCGTCTCGGCGGTGGGGGCCAAACGGAGTCTGACAGAAGTGCCGAATACCATCTATAAGGACGAGACTGGGGTCCATACGTCGACGTCCAGTTATGCGGAGGATCTCGCGACGTTGCCGCCGCCGGACTTCGACGGCCTGCCGCTGGAGAAGTATTTTGTGCCGACGAAGATTCTGCCGTATCTGGCGACGCGCGGCTGTTACTGGGGTCGTTGCGAGTTCTGCGATCACGGCGAGGGGTATACGGCAGGGTACAGGTCGAAGAAGATTCAGGACATCCTTGCCGATATTCAGTTTCTGCGGGACAAGTACGGCACACGACATTTCCACTTTACCGACGAATCCTATCCTCCGGCGTTATTCAGAAAACTTGCGCGCGGGTTGATCGAGAGCCAGATGGGCATCGTCTGGACGACGCACATGCGGTTTGAAAAGAGCCTGCTCGACCAAAGAGTATGGCAGGATGCAAAAGAGTCTGGGTGCAAGTATCTCCACTTCGGTTACGAAGCCGGCGTCGAGCGGGTGCTGCAGTTGATGGACAAGGCGACCACGACGGAGATCATGACGAAGCACCTGCAGTTGACGGCCAACGCCGGTATTTGGAATCACTGTATGGGCTTCTTCGGCTTTCCAGGCGAGACGAAGGAAGAAGCCTGGCAATCCGTGGAGTTTTTGGAACGGAACAAAGACCATGTCCACTCATTGGGATTCGGCACGTTCGACCTCGGGCGCCACAACCCCGTGGCCAAGCATCCTGACAAGTGGGGCGTGACGGCCTATAAGAATCCGGAGTGGGATCTAGCGCTGGACTATTACTATACCGTGAAAAACGGGATGAGCATCGAGGAAGCTGAGCGAGTCTTCGAGCAATTTGAGCGACACCACAATCCAGGCTGGGATTTACGCCTCTATATTCGAGAATATATCTTCCTCTACATTTCAAGATTCGGATTAGGAAAGCTGCCGGATCTACAGTATCAGGCTATTAGGACTACTGGAGTGACGCCGACCCTGGCTGGGAAAATGTGAGCGTGGTCCATCTGTTGATCTGATGATTTGTTGACCTGTTGAGCGCCCGGAAGTCATCAGATCAACAGATGGACAGATTCCGTAAAGTTGATGATTAAATGAGTGAACTGCTCCAAATAGATGGTCTCGCACCGCTGGCTGGCGACGCACGGAAGAAGGCGAAGGTCATGCTCCTATTCCCGCCGGAGTGGGTGCCGACGGCGCCGTATCTCGCCTTGCCTTCGCTGACTGCCGTACTACGAGAAGCAGGGCATACGGTTATTCAGCGCGATATCAATATCGAGATGTGGGATCACTTCTTCAGCATGGACTTCCTGATTTGGGTGAAGGCTCGGATAGGGATGCAGCTGAAGGCCTTGCAAGAGAGAGAGAAGGCGGGAGCATTGACTGAGAGGGACGTCACTCACCTGGCCATCGTCGAGCAGGCGAATGAGTGCGACGTATTTGATCTGGTGGAACGTGCGGAAGATGCCAAACAGATTGTGCGCGGTGAACGGTTCTATGAAGCACAATTGCTTGAAGGAGCGCTCAATACTTTCCGCGAGACGATGACCTATATCTCCGCCGCTTACTTTCCTGCCTCACTCGTGTTCTACCCGATGGAAAGCAACCTCGGCTATCGCCCAGGTGTCTCCACGGAAGTCTTTGCCTGCCTGGATGATGAACGCGTGAATGTGTATCGGGATCTCTGCAATCAACTGGTCCTGCCGGAAGTGGCTAAAGAAAGACCGGACGTCGTCGGGATTTCCATCGGCACGCAGATGCAGCTGCTGGCTGGCTTGACCTTCGCCAAGATGATCAAAGAGACATTCCCGAAGATTCATATCGTCGTGGGCGGTAATATCATAACCCGGCTACAGGAAGATCTCGTGAATCATGAGAGGTTTTTCAGGGAAGTCTTGGATTCATCGATACTCTATGAAGGCGAGCATGCGTTGCTGTGGCTCATTGAAGCCTTGAATGGACAACGCCTGCTTTCCTCCGTCCCCAACTTGATCTATCGAGATGAATCGGGTCTCCATCGGAATCCGGAAGTCTACACCGAGAAAACGGCTGCGCTTCCCTTGCCGGACTTTAAGGGAATGCCGATGGATCGCTACTTCGTCCCAGAGCTCATCATCCCCTACCTCGCGACGCGAGGTTGCTACTGGGGGCGCTGCACATTCTGCGACCATGGGCAGGGCTACTTTGATCAATACCGTGGAATGCCGGCTCAGCTGGTTGTGGACCAGATCAAGGTCCTACGAGACACATATCATTGCCGGCACTTTCTCTTTTCCGATGAATCCTATCCACCGGCGTTGTTCAAAAAAGTCTCTCAGCTACTGGTCGATCAGAACGTCGGAATCAAGTGGACGACACTTATTCGGTTTGAAGAGACACTCCAAGATCAGGTGACATGGGATCTTGCCGCGCAGGCCGGCTGTTGCACGCTCTATTATGGGTTGGAGTCCGCCAATGAACGGGTCTTGAATTTGATGGATAAGCACGCTCGGAAAAGCGTCATCGAACGCAATCTCCAGATGGCATCCAAGGCGGGGATTTGGAACCATGTGATGGCGTTCTATGGATTTCCAGGTGAAACGCGCGAGGAAGCGATGGAAACCCGGCAATTTGTCCTGGACAATCAGCCGGTCATTCATTCGCTCGAGCTCTTCTATTTCGTGGCGTATCGGCATACGCCAATGGTGCGTCACCCGGAGAAATTCGGCATCACGATTCATAAGCAGGAAGAGTACGATCTGCCTCTGGACTATTACTACACCTTAAAGGACCCGAGCACGTTATCGTGCCTCGACGCGATGCAGCTCTGCGAAGAATTCTATGCGCGCGATTTTCATCCATGGGCCGTGCGTGTGAACTCGCGCGAGCATGTCTTTCTGTACATTTCGAAGTTTGGAACAAACCATTTACCTCAAATCTATGCCCAACAGACGCAGCCGGTCGGATCTCCGGAAGGGGTCTCAGGGTTGGTGACGTGGCCGGTGGCGCAGTCCCGCGGGGACGAAGGGATGTCACGCGTCACAAGCCATGATGTCGAGTGAAGGTGGAGGTTTGAAGATTCGGTGATCAGTGGGAAGTGTCGTCAGGAACGAACACCGCAGATACCAGGGCATACGCGGCTTCCACGGTCCGAGTCATCTCTTCGGCTTTCCGGAATTGTTCCGTGTATTGCTTGGGACTGTTCGTGAGGCCGGCGTACCGCGACGGGTTCCAGTTGTAGAGCTGGACACGCTTCGCCCGTTCCAAATCCTGAGCGGTGAGAGGGAGCGTGAGGCCCAGCACTTCCAACGCATGGGCGATGTCCTGCTCGGTGATGCGATCCATGACGCAAGTTTGACAAAGTAGGTTCCGCCTGTCAAAGGATGTCGAGAATTTTCTTGAGCCATCGGTTCATTCGCGGATTTGGCTACAACACCAACGGGAAGAAATATGACTGAACAGCGCTCTCTGAAGTTCTACCAAGCCGATGTCTTCACTGGGCAACCGTTCGGCGGTAATCCTGTCGCTGTGTTTCCTGATGCTGAGGGGCTGACCGACGACCAATTGCAGCGGATTGCCCGGGAGATGAATCTCTCGGAGACCGTGTTTGTCTTTCCACCAACCGACCCGGCTGCGGCTGCGCGGCTCCGCATCTTCACCCCAACACAGGAAATTCCATTCGCCGGTCATCCGGTGCTGGGTACGTTTTACGTCCTCGCCCATCTTAAGCGGATTTCGATACAAGATGGGATCACCCGTGTGATGCAGGAATGTAACATCGGCCTGTATCCCATCGAGGTCCATGCAGATCACGGGAGTGTAATGCGTGTCATTATGGCTCAACCCAAGCCGGAATTTCTGGATCCGATCGGGGCTATCGACGAGCTGTATCCGATCGCTGCGGCGCTGGGCATACCAAAACATGTGATTGCCGACGCAAAATGGCCGCTCCAAGTCGTCTCAACTGGACTGCCGGTCTTGATCGTGCCGGTTCGGACATTGACTGCCGCACGGTCGATCAGCCCTGATGCATCGGCCATTATCAAGATCTGCGAGCGATTTGGCGCCAATGGCATTATGGTCTTTACAACGGTGACGGTTGAGTCGTTTGCTTCTGTCCACGCACGGATGTTCGCTCCGAAGATCGGCATCTTGGAGGATCCTGCGACGGGGAGTGCCGGCGGAGCGCTTGGGGCTTATCTCGTCCACAATGGGGTGGTTGAGGTGGGACCTACCACGGAGATCTTGATCGAGCAGGGGTATGAGATCGACCGCCCATCTCGAATTCTTGTGCAGGTCACGTCGGAAGACGATGTCATTCAAGGCGTCACGGTCGGCGGGCAATGTGTAATGGTCGTGGAAGGCACGCTCAGTTTCTAGGTGAAGTGCTGAGCGAGTGGTGGCGTTTGTTGAGGAGATGAATATGAAGGCTGTCTTATTTCACGAGCATGGAGAGGCTGACAAGCTTTCGTACGAAGAGCTGCCGATGCCGCAGCTCGGTCCGCAGGAAGTGTTGGTTCGAGTCAAGGCCTGTGCGCTCAACCATCTCGACGTGTGGGTGAGACAGGGAATACCTGCCTATTCCATTCCCTTGCCCCATGTAGGAGGATCAGACGTCTCTGGCATTATTGAACAAGTCGGCACCCAAGTCGAAAGCGTCTCCATCGGTGCAGGGGTCTTTGTATCGCCGGGAATCAGCTGCTGGCAGTGCGAGTACTGTTTATCCGGCCGTGACAATCTGTGTCGGACCTATCATCTCCTCGGGACCAAGACGCCTGGAGGCTATGCCGAGTACGTCAAAGTACCGTTTCGGAATGTGCTTCCGATTCCCGCCAATTTATCATTCGAGCAGGCGGCGGCATTTCCGCTGGTCTCGGTAACGGCATCGCATATGTTGTTTGCCTTAGCCGGACTCCATCATGGCGAAACCGTCCTCGTGATGGGGGCGGGGAGTGGTGTCGGGATGATGGCCGTTCAACTGGCCAAATTGGCCGGGGCTCGCGTGCTGACCACGGTCGGGAGCGACGACAAGATTCCTAAAGGCGTGATCTTGGGAGCTGATGCGGTGATCAACCACGCTCGGGAAAAGGTATCTGAGCGAGTTCGTATGCTGACGGAAGGTCGAGGCGTCGATGTGGTCATCGAACATATCGGTCCGGAGGTATGGGATACCTGTCTGGACTCTCTTGCCAGAGGGGGACGCTTGATCACCTGTGGTGCGACCACCGGCGCAGATGTGAAGCTGAATCTTCGCGATCTCTACTCTCGTCAGTTAACAATCAAGGGATCGTACATGGGTACGCGCGGGGAACTCGTGAAAGCTGCGGAACTCATGGGCCAGGGGCGGCTCATGGTCGTCATCGACCGCACCTTTCCCCTTCAGGAGGCCCGCGCAGCTCAGGAATTGATGGTCAGTCGAAAGTTTTTCGGCAAGATCGTTCTTGCCTGTTAGTTAGGTGTCTGCTCGGCGTTTGTGAGCTGACAGGTTTCCTCCTACGGCTTGTTTTGAGCCTCCTTGCCATTCTGTGCTACTCTGATTGCAACCACACTGAGCGTGGCTGGCGTTTTTGATGGAAGTCCATCCCAACTGTAAAGGAGCAAGCTATGTCCACCGTGACACAGATCACGACGAAACGTCCAAAATCGATCGGGCACAAGTCTTCGATTGCCAGCGCAGCCAAGACGATGCGTCAGGCGCGTGTCGGATCGTTATTCGTGAAGAAGGGCAAGCAATTTATCGGAGTCGTGACGGACACCGATATCGTACGACGGGCCGTGGCAACGGGTAAGCCACTCGGTAAACTTACGGTCGAGAAGATCATGACGACACCCATATGCACGATCGAGGGGAATCAGTCTGTCGATGATGCGCAGGATATGATGGCTGACCTGGGAGTGCGCCATCTCGGCGTCACCAAGAATGGCGAGATCACGGGGGTGGTATCCGTCCGTGACCTCTTGTCGTTCTATAAGCGCTATGCGCAGTCGAAGATTTCTCAGGAAATGGGGTACTCAGAACCAAAGATCTCTCAAGATTGAGGAAGGTGCTGAGCCCTGAGTGCTGCGGTTCGAAAACTCAGCACTCAGCGCTTAGAACTCAACAGTTCACTTGGCGAGCTCTCAAGCAGATATCCGAGTGCAGTGAAAATCAGCTTTTCTAGGGAACGGGCCATT
>CAZJOQ010000160.1:0-8395 GCA_964547625.1 uncultured Nitrospira sp. | reverse complement strand
AATCGAATCGCGGGAGACACAGCCACGCCACCGCCCCGTCACGCCCGATGAGCGCGGCGGTGGCGCCGTCTCCGATCAGTCCATAGTCCTCAATCGGCAAATACCCATCGATCCGATGGATCGGTTTCAAGATTGAATCAGGCATCGGTTCCCTCCTGCAAATTTTAATCTCCGCCTCGATCCCAGCGACGCGCCGTCGTCTTCCCGAATCGAGCCGCATCAAGCCGTCGAGGACGCCTCGGGCAAATTGGACATTCTGCGCGAGTCTGATTCCGTCATGCCCGGCACATCGAGTTCCATCTTGGCCGCGAGCACCCGCAAGAGATGATCGCGCGTGATCATGCCCACGAGCCGATCTCCCGCCACCACGTAATGCTCGGCAAGCGTCCAATGGGGATGTTCCGACGCAAACCGCGCCGTCAGCGAAAACGTGATGAGCACAAAGACGAGGAACCATGAGTAATGGACACCGACGCCGATCCTCCGAATCCTGGTCAGTTTGACTGATTGTCCGATCATGTATCACCTCTATGCATCACGTCCCCGTACGTGCCCTGTCTTCGTATTGTTGAGGTATCGCTCGGCCCTGCCCTCATCCCACAGGCACGTCCAACAGATACAGTTCACCTTCCACGTTGGGGTGCAGGTCGCAGCGGAAGGTCATCTGGCCCTGTCGGTTAGGCATCAGCCGGATCAGCGCCGTCTGACCAGGCGCGACGTGCACGCCCTCGATCCCCCTTCCGAACACCTCAATGCCTCCCGCCTCTACCGTCATTTGCAGACCGGAAAACATCGGAGAGATGAACCCATGTGGGACCGGGTCCTCGTTGCGGACCATCACCACCGTGGGCATACCGGCACGGATCGGCATGGTCTTGGTACGCACATAGACCGACTCGCGAATGGCAATCTCGATCCACTGTTCTTGCGCCGATGTCGCTTTCGGGGCGGCCCCAGGCGTTATGCCGACCCACAGCACGACGACCAGTGTCAGCGCATTCATGATGCCCCTATGAGGGTAGCCGACGCTCATCCGTTCATTGTTCTCCATGTCAGATCTCCTTGCAATCACGCGGAGAAACGCTCACAGAACGATGCTGTCACCGTACTTTCATCTTCCTCCCCTTTATCAGCCCCATCTCACCAACGAACCCAATAACGACTCCCAACCTTCCGAGCCGTACGAAGGGATCCATGTCCATCCACCTTCCTTTCACAAGGTCCACTGGTCACTCCGGCATATGAGCGTCTCGCCCGGCGGTATCATACAACCCAGAGCGCTGCCTGGTTTCCACCTCTACGACGGCGTGCGCGTCACGGCGTCGCCCGCCGCAAGCAGGAAGAGTGCCACATCCTCGCAAACACATTTGGAAATGTCGGCATCGTCCTCGTCTTCCACGGCCCTGCAGACACGCAGAGCCAGATGGCTTACCCTTCCTTTAACACCTTCATGATGGCCTGTACCATTTCGCGACCGTCGCCGAACAGCATGATCGTCTTGCTATCCACAAAGAGCGGATTCGGTATCCCAGCAAATCCAGGGCTCAGGCTCCGTTTGACGACGACGACGGTTGCGGCCTTATCCACGTCGAGGATCGGCATGCCGGCAATGGGGCTGGCTGGATCAGTCCGCGCGGCAGGATTCACCACGTCATTGGCGCCGATCACGAGCGCCACGTCCGTGCGAGAGAATGACGAGTTGCTTTCGTCGAGATCCTTCAGCAGATCATAGGACACATTGGCCTCCGCCAGCAGCACGTTCATATGGCCCGGCATGCGGCCGGCGACCGGATGGACGGCGAACTCGACCTCGACGCCACGCGCACGCAACAGCTCCGCGAGCTGCGCCACGACATGCTGGGCCTGAGAAACGGCCATCCCGAATCCCGGCACGATCACGACCCGGCGCGCGGCATCGAAGAGCGGCGCGACTTCTTCCGGCGAGCCGGCCTTGACCCGTCCTCTATAGATATCCTCGGCCCGACCGTCGCGGGGCGCGGCTGGCGTCCCCCCCGCCATCACGTCGACGAGCGAGCGGTTCATGGCTCGACACATGATCTGCGTGAGAATGAAGCCGGATGCTCCCACTAGCGACCCGGCGATGATGAGCACATTGTTGTCCAGGACAAAGCCCGTTGCCGCCGCCGCCAGGCCGGAACAGGAATTGAGCAGGGCGATGACCACCGGCATGTCCGCTCCGCCCACCGGCAGGACGAGCAAGAGTCCGAGCATCGACGACACGGCGACGACGAGCCAATAGGCCGCATGCGGTTCCGGCGTGAGCAACAGCCACAGTCCGATTCCTCCGACGACCGCCGCCAGGGCGAGATTGACAAGCTGCTGGCCGGGAAACCGGATCGAGTTATCCGTGATCAGTTCCTGCAGTTTAGCGAACGCCACGAGGCTCCCCCAGAATGTCACGGCGCCGATGACTCCTGAGGCCACCGCGGCCATGGTGAAATGATTGAGCGTGGGAATCGCCGCGTCTCTGAACTCCAGGAGACCGACTCCGGCCACGAAGACCGACGCGCCGCCTCCCAAGCCGTTCAACAACGCAACCAACTGCGGCATCGCGGTCATCCGTATCTTTGCGGCCAACGTCGCGCCGATGGCCGCCCCGACCGCCAGGGTTACGGCAATGGCCTGGAAGCTGATGATGCGCCGGTCGAGCAACGTGAGCGCGACGGCGATCAGCATGCCCGTCATGCCCATGAGATTTCCGCGCGGCGCGCTCCGCGGATGCGCCAGCCCCTTCAGACCAGCGATGAAGAGCGCGGACGCGCCCAGATACCCGAGATTGATGAAGACCTGGCTCATGAATCCTTCCTCGATCGCCGCCGGAACATGCTCAGCATGCGATGCGTCACCAGGAACCCGCTCACCACGTTGATCGTCGCAAACAGAATCGCGGCCAGTCCCAACCAGCTCGATATCGCGTCCCGCTCCGACCCGGCGGCCAGCAAGGCGCCGACGATCGTGATGCCGGATATGGCATTGGCGCCCGACATCAGCGGGGTATGCAGTGTCGGCGGCACTTTGGTGATGATTTCGAAACCGGCGAACAGCGCCAGCACAAAAATCGTCAAGCCCGCGATGAATGTGTCCATCTTCTCTCCTTTGACCAGACCTCGAACGGGAAACAGCGCGCAGTCGGAGAACAGCGTCCGACTATCCCCGGTTTGCTGTGCTCTCCTCGCTGTTCCCAAGCAATGCTCTCACCCGTGGATGCGCCACGTCTCCGCCTCGCGTGACCAGGATCTCGCGCACGATTTCATCGTCGGATTCGGAGCGCAGACGGCCGTCTTTGCACAGATAGATCAATAGGTTGGCGAGATTCCTTCCATAGAGCTGGCTCGCGTGCGTCGGGACTGTACTCGGCAGATTGGTCGGTCCCAGCACCCTCACGCCCCGGTGCATCACCACTTCGTTCGGACGGGTCAATTCGCAATTTCCGCCACGATCCGCGGCCACATCCACGACCACCGAACCCCGGCCCATGCGCGCAACCATGTCGCCGGTGATCAGAAGCGGCGCCCTCCGGCCCAGTACCGAGGCCGTCGTGATCACGACATCGCTGGCCGCCACGACCGGAGCCAGGCCTTCACGCTGCCGCCCTTGGGCCTCTTCGTCCAACGCCCTGGCATAGCCGCTTACCCCTTCCACTTCGGTTGCCTCAACAGGAAACTCGATGGCTTTGGCCCCGACACTGCGAATGTCCTCCTTTGCGGACGGACGCACATCGTACGCCGACACGACTGCGCCCAGGCGACGCGCCGTCACGATCGCCTGCAAACCCGCCACGCCGGCGCCGATCACCAACACGCGAGCGGGCGCGATGGTCCCAGCGGCGGTCGTCAGCATCGGGAACAACTTCGGCAACACTCCGGCCGCCACGAGCACGGCCTTATACCCCACGATGGTGGCAAGCGAGGAGAGCACGTCCATGCTCTGTGCGCGCGCGATCCGTGGGATCAATTCCAAGGCATACGAGGTCACGCCCCGCCTTGTCAATTCCAACGAAGCCAGGGGATTTCCCAAGGGATCGGCCAGGCCAATGACTGCGTGACCGGACCGGAGCAGGGCCAGGTCGTCGCGGCCCTGCTCCGGATTCGCGCCCGGGGTTCTGACCTGCAGGAGGACCTGCGCAGCACCAAACAGCTCGTCACGCGTAGCGATGACGCGAGCCCCCTTCGACCGGTAGGCGTCATCCTCGAATCCCGCCGCCTCCCCCGCTCCCGATTCGATCAACACATCGAGACCGGCCTCCACGAGCAGGGACACATGCGACGGTGCCAGCGCGACCAGTGTCTCTCCCGGAGCGGTTTCTTTCGGCACGCCGATACACAATTTATTCATACGATTTACCTGCCTCGAATCAGACCGTCACCTTCAGCCGCGCCTTGTGGTCCGGATCTGGTCAACAGCTACCCACTCACGACCGTCAGGATCCTAATCTAAGGTGTGCCATCTCATGCTTCTTCCTCCGATGAGAACGTCGACGCTCGCCTGGCTCGCAGACACAGACGCTTCACCGGACAGAACCCGACCGCGCCGGTGACGACGGCGAGCAATCCGACGGTCTCCGCGACCTCTTCGACCCAAAACGGAACAGGAAGTGTGAGCCCAAGAACCATGAGCACGGCTCCACCGAGAACTCTCATCCACTGCTCCATGCGACCTAGATTACGAATCATGAATGTGCGTGTTGCTCCTTTCTGGAGCTGACTACACTGCCTATTCATAACCTTCCTCGATCGAGACTCGCTCCACTTTCCCTCGAAAACTCACGTAGACCCATATGGTGTAGCCGATGACCACACTGATCCCGAGGCTGAACCAGACCAGGCCGACACGCAATCCGTAGGACGACGCGGCGCTGTTGGAAATCGTCAAGCTGAATGCCGGGTCTTCGGTCGCAATCAACAAATTAGGAAACAGACCCCAGGCTACGCTGCCCAAGCTCCCCAGGATGAACAGGCTCCAGCTCACGAAGACGGCGCCATCCCGTCGACGGCGACGGACATACTGTGCGGTGAAGAGCGCTGCCACCGCAGTCAGTGGCAAGACAGACCCGGCCGGGTGCGCGGCATACCCGTCCTGCAGCGCCGGTTGGACAAATACAAGCGCCGGAAGCGCCATGATCGCCAGGAGGACCACGGCCCAGCTCCCGCTATCGGCAATCCGCCTTGCTCGGGTTTGGACAGCCGCGTCCGTCTTGATCGCGAGATAGTTCGCCCCATGGACGGCGAGCATCGCCACGGCAAGCAGGCCCATGAGGACCGTAAACCAGTCCAGGATTCCAGGGATCGGTCCGGGCGTGAAGGTGGTCCACAGCGCGGCAAAGAAATAGCCGTCGGGACCGAGCGGCACACCTCGAATAATGTTGCCCAAGGCAACGCCGAAGACGACGGCAAGGAGAAGATTGAAGACTGCGAAGATCGCATCCCAGAACGCTCGCCACAAAGGATTGCGCAGATGGGACCGTAATGCAATCGACAACCCGCGCAAGATCAGAAACCAGAGGACAAGGTTGAGGGCCAGGTAAAAGCCGCTGAATCCGGCGGCAAAAACCTTGGGGAAGGCGAGGAACAGGAGGCCCCCTCCCGCCACGAGCCAGACTTCATTGCCCTTCCACACGGGACCGATGGCCTTCAAGACCAGTTGTCGTTCCTCATCAGTTCGAGCGACGAACAAGTAGATGATGCCCGTCCCAAAATCAAATCCGTCCAACACCGCATAGACGGCGAACATCATAACAACGATCACAAACCACAGAGTCTCGACCGCCATACTCTCCTTGCCCGCTCAACCCGTCGGCTCGGAAGAAGACCGCGGTCCGCCAGTGATGGCAGGACCGCGGGAGACCATTTCGAAAAACAAGAACAGAAACAGCAGGCCCAGCAGCAGATACAGACCGAGGAAGCCGAGCAATGAGAACAGAACATTGCCCGACCCCACCAGCGGTGAGTTGCCGTCGGCTGTTCGGAATAGGCCATAGACGAGCCACGGCTGCCGCCCAAGTTCGGCGGTCATCCACCCGGCGGTCGTGGCGATGTAGGGAAACGGCGCCATGAGCATGATCATCCAGAGCATCCATCTCGCCTGAAACAGACGTCCTCGCCAGAGCAGCACCACCGCCGTCAGCATCAACGGGATGAACATCGTCCCCAGGCCCACCATGATGTGGTAGGTGTAGTACAGCAGCGGCATGGTATCCGGCCAGTCTTCGCGAGGAAAATCGCTCAGCCCTTTGATCTCCGCGCCGAAGTGCTTATGGATGATGAAACTGAGCATTTTGGGGGCGACCAGCGGGTTGTCGATCGTCAGCGTGTCCATGTTAGGCTGACCGAATATCACCAAGTCGGCTCCGGATTCGGTGTAAAAGTGACCTTCAAACGCGGCTCCTTTGATGGGTTGATGCTCGAATACTTGCAGCGCCGCGTGATGGCCGGTCGGAAACAAAAGCAGTGTGGTGGCGATCGCGCCGGCGACGACCCCGGTACGGAGAAACGTCTTCGCCGTATCGAGGTGAATTCCGGAGAGCAGATAATAAGCCCCCACTGACGCCATCACAAAAGAGCCGGTTACGACCGCGGCCGTCATCGTGTGAGTGAATTGCCAAACCAGCCAGGGGTTGGTCAGCAAGCCCCAGAGACTCGTCACGTGGACCGCGCCATCCCGATCGACGGCATAGGCCACAGGATGTTGCATCCAGGCATTCGTCGCGAGAATGAACAGCCCGGAGAGCCACGACCCGATGAACAGCATCAGCGTCGTCATCCATTGGACGAACGGGCCGAACATCTTTCTTCCGAACAGCAGGACGCCGAGAAATGTGGATTCCAGAAAAAACGCAAACACGCCCTCCATGGCCAATGTCTGACCGATGACGCCGCCGGCGAACGTGGAAAACTTCGCCCAGTTCATGCCGAACTGAAATTCCAGGGGGATGCCGGTGACGACGCCGAACGCAAAGCTCAAGGCGAAGATCTTCGTCCAGAAATGGGCCGCCTCGTCGTAGTGAACGCTACGAGTCCAATAGGCGCGGCTCTTCAGGTACACGATCAGGGCCGCCAACCCGATCGTCAATTGCGGGAAGAGGTAGTGGAAGATGACCGTGAGGGCGAACTGCAGGCGATCGTAGAATAATGCGCTCGTCATGGCCCT
Organism: uncultured Nitrospira sp.; assembly: GCA_964547625.1. Taxonomy (GTDB): domain Bacteria; phylum Nitrospirota; class Nitrospiria; order Nitrospirales; family Nitrospiraceae; genus Nitrospira_D. The sequence goes on along the minus strand of CAZJOQ010000160.1, from coordinate 1,228 downwards.
TCTTCACGTTCTGCGAGCAGCCCCCGCTCTATGTCCAGCACCGCGCCCGTCGTTTTCATCACGGCGTCCGGATTCAGCGAGATGCTGTCGATGCCTTGCTCGACCAGAAAGCGCGCAAACTCCGGATAGTCGCTGGGCGCCTGGCCGCAAATACCGATCTTCTTGCCCGTGGCCTTCACCGCCCGAATCGCCGTCGCGATAAACCGCATCACTGCGGGATTCCGCTCGTCGAACAGCGGCGCAACCAGCTCGGAGTCCCGATCCACGCCCAGCGTGAGTTGCGTCAGATCGTTCGAGCCGATGGAGAATCCGTCGCAGATCGCAGCGAACTCCTCGGCAAGCAGCACGTTACTAGGAATCTCACACATGAGATACACCTCCAGCCCTCGGGCGCCGCGCCGGAGCCCGTGGCGCGCCATCTCATCAAGCACCCGCCGGCCTTCTTCGACCGTCCGGCAAAAGGGAATCATGACCTTCACGTTGGCTAAGCCCATGTCCTCTCTCACGTAACGAAGCGCACGACATTCCAGCGCAAAGCCGGCCTGGTAGCGAGCGTCGTAGTAGCGGGAGGCGCCGCGGAACCCGAGCATGGGGTTCTCCTCGGTCGGTTCATAGCGGCGGCCGCCGATCAAATTGGCGTACTCGTTCGACTTGAAGTCGCTCAGTCGCACGATCACATCCTTCGGGTAAAAGGCCGCGGCGATCATTGCGATCCCTTGCGCGAGCTTGTCGACGAAGAATTCCGCTTTGTCGTGATAGCCGACCGTCACGCGGTCGATCTCGGCCTTGATCGTCCGGTCCTCCAACTTCTGATAGTCGAGCAGCGCCAGCGGATGGACTTGAATCGTGTTGGCGATGATGAATTCCTCGCGAGCCAGCCCAACCCCGTTATTCGGGAGAAACGACAGCCGAAAAGCTTCTTCCGGATCGGCCACATTCATCATGATGGCCGTCTTCGGCTGTGACTGGTCTTTGATGCGCACCCGTTCGATCTCGATCGGCAATGTCCCCTCGTAGACATACCCCGTCTCGCCTTCGGCGCAGGAAACGGTCACCACCTGGCCGTTGTTCAAGACTTCGGTCGCTCGGTCCGCCCCGACGACGGCGGGCAAGCCCAGTTCGCGGCTCACAATCGCGGCGTGACAGGTCCGCCCTCCGCGATTCGTCACGATAGCCGACGCCCGTTTCATGATCGGCACCCAATCCGGATCGGTCTTGTCGGTCACCA
>CAZJOQ010000159.1:0-8828 GCA_964547625.1 uncultured Nitrospira sp. | reverse complement strand
GTCGCCAGTTGGCGGAGCCGATTAGACAAAGTCGCTCCCGGTGCCTCTTTCTTTCGTCGACCGTTTCGCGGCATCGGCGCCACTCGCCGCGATTGCCTATTCGGATGTACTTTTTTTCTCACCCCCCTTTCTTAGCACGAGCAATCTGCTTAGGATAGACTGAATCGAAGACAAGGAGGATCATCCTATGGTGCAGCCCGAACAGATCGAACGACTCGTCAACGCCGAGCATTGGAATCCTCGTGAACTACTCGGCCCCCATCGCATTTCCGTGAATGGGTCGGACGCGCTCGTGATTCGAACTCTTGCGCCAGAGGCCGGTGAGGCACAAGTCATTTCGGATACGCCTGGCCACAAACCGATACGGATGAACCGTGTTCATGCCTCAGGATTGTTTGAGGCGATCCTGGACGCCCCGAAGGGAACGCTGAAATACCGACTCCGGGTGACCGATTCTCACGGAACCGTCACGGAACGCCACGACCCCTACTCCTTCCCACCCATAGTAAGCGACCATGATCTGCACCTGTTTGGGGAGGGGAATCTTTTCAAAGGCTACGAGAGACTGGGCGCCCATCTCACTACCGTCGACGAGATCGCCGGCGTTCATTTCGTCGTCTGGGCCCCGAACGCCATGCGAGTCAGCGTCGTCGGCGGGTTCAACCACTGGGACGGCCGGTGTCATCAGATGATGAGCCGTGGGTCGACCGGGATCTGGGAGTTGTTCGTCCCCGACATTCCCGAAGGAACACTCTACAAATACGAAATCCGCTCTCGCCATGTCGACGCGCCTTTCACCAAGGCTGATCCGTACGCATTCTCAGCGGAACTGCGGCCCCGCACGGCATCAATCGTTCGAAACCTTTCCGGCTATCGATGGAACGACCGAGCTTGGATGGACGCCCGCGCTACGCGCGATCCGCTTACCGTACCCATGTCCATCTACGAGGTGCATCTGGGATCCTGGATGCGGGTACCGGAAGAGGAGAACCGCTGGCTCACATACCGCGAACTGGCCGACAAACTTATTCACTATGTCAAACACATGGGCTACACCCACATTGAACTCATGCCGGTCACCGAACATCCGTTCGACGGATCGTGGGGCTACCAAGCCACCGGCTACTTTGCAGCCACTAGTCGATTCGGCCCGCCGGAAGACTTCATGGCGTTCGTCGATGCCGCTCATCAAGCGGGAATCGGCATCATCATGGACTGGGCGCCGGCGCACTTCCCTGACGATGCGTATGGGTTGGCGTGGTTCGACGGCACACACCTCTATGATCACGAGGATCCGCGGCTTGGCTATCATCCGGAATGGAAGAGCCGCATCTTTAACTACGGCCGCATGGAAGTCAAGAATTTCCTCCAGAACAGTGCGCTCTTCTGGTTGGACAAATACCATATCGACGGTCTTCGTGTGGACGCGGTGGCGTCGATGTTGTACCTGGACTATGGGAGAAAATCCGGCGAGTGGATCCCCAACCAGTTTGGAGGGAACGAAAACTTGGCGGCTGTCTCCTTCCTCAAAGAATTGAACGTGCTCGTCCATCAGGAACATCCCGGCGCCATGACAATCGCCGAGGAATCCACCGCCTGGCCAGGCGTTTCAAAGCCGACGTATACGGGGGGTTTAGGGTTCACCTTCAAATGGAATATGGGCTGGATGCACGACACCTTGGAATACTTTTCGCTTGACCCTGTGCACCGCAAGCACCACCAGAACAAAATCACGTTTGGGCTCGTCTACGCTTTCCATGAGAATTTCGTCCTGGTCCTGTCGCACGATGAGATCGTGCACGGGAAAAAAACGCTCATCGATAAAATGCCCGGGGATGATTGGCAGCGCTTCGCAAATCTACGGGCCCTGTACGGCTTCATGTACGGCCATCCCGGCAAGAAGATGCTCTTCATGGGCGGCGAATTCGGCCAGTGGTGGGAGTGGAACCACGACGACAGTCTGCAGTGGCACCTGTGCCAGCATGAAGCGCACGCCGGTCTGCAGCGGTATGTCCGCGACCTGAACTGGCTCTACCGCAACGAGACGGCGCTCCACGAAGTGGATTTCGATTGGACCGGGTTCCAGTGGATCGATTTCCACGACGCGGAACAATCTGTCATCGCCTTTCTCCGGAAAGCTAAAACCCAGCAAGACCTTGTCGTCGGCGTCTGCAACTTGACGCCGGTTCCACGCTATGGATACCGAATCGGCGTGCCCTCCTTGGGCCACTATCGTGAGCTATTAAACAGCAACGCTGAAATATATGGTGGAAGCAACATGGGCAACGGGGGTGGAGTGATGGCCGAGCCGATTTCCGCTCATGGATTTCCAAACTCGATCGTCCTGACCCTGCCTCCCCTCTCTGTCTTGTACTTCAAGGCGGGATGACCCCCCGTCAGTCCCCTATCCGACTTGGAACCGTAGTCGTTCTGTCGGACGGGGTCACGCGGGGACGCCATCGCAAGCCCAGGTCGAGAATGCGTTGTAGCAATGCAGAATACTGTAGTTCTGCGCCTACGGCCGAACTGGCAAAATCCTCGGTCGTCGCGATGTGAGGATTCGGATTGGCCTCCAGCACATATACCTCTCCGTCCGGATCAAGCCGAAAATCGATCCTCGCATACCCGCTGAGTCCCAGATTGCGGTACACCCGCTTGGCCAAGTCTTGAAGAATCTGCCGTTGGGATTCCGTCAGATCGACCGCTGCATTCGAGCGGACACCGTATTTCTGCTGGTAGACTCGACTCCACTTCACCCGAGCTGTGGCGATCTTTCTGGTCTCTTCCGGCAATCGAGTCATATTGAGCTCCCAGACCGAAAAGACTTGCAGCCGTTGATTGCCCATCGCACCGACATACAGTTCACGTCCTTCGACATACTGTTCCACCAGCGCGCCCGTGCCGACGCTTTGGTGGATGAACTTGACTCGTTCTTGCAGCTTGTCGTCATCGTCCACGATAGAGGCCTGGGAAATGCCCAGAGACGCCTCCTCTGAGACGGATTTCACGATCAAAGGAAACGATAACTCCTTGGGCCGCTTGATCGATCGGCCGATAGGAACGGTGATGAACTCCGGAATCGGGATGCGGTGGTAATAGAGAATTATTTTGCCAAACCCTTATCGCGGGCAACATCAATCCCCTGGGGTTACAGCCCGCGTACGGCACCTTGAGCAATTCGAGGTAGGCCACCACGTTCTGATCATAGATGGCCACCCCGCTAAATTCCTCCAGTAGATTGAACGCAATATGAGGTTTCCATTCATCCACGGTCTGACGGATCACGGCGAGTTCGTGTTGGACACCGAGCGGACGTACCTCGTGTCCGAGCTCGCGCAGTGTGCTGACGACTTCGTATTCGGTTCTCCACTCAACCGTACTGAGATCAATCCCCTCGACCGTATCCGGCGGCACGAGGTCTTCATGAACCAGCACGAGGACACGTAGTGGCTTCATAGCGCCACCCGATGATGGCCGCTGTGCAGATAGTTCATTGTCTGAACCGTCAGGAGAATCGTGATATCGAGTGTCGCCTTTCCCTCCAGGACGGCCAGCCTGAGATGTTGTTTGCGACAGCATGTGACGATATCTTCGAACACGCGGTCGATCGTATATTGATATTCTCCAGTCCAGGCTGCCACCTCACGACACACGTCCCGGTGAATACGCGACAAAAATTGTACTGCGGAGATGTTGGTTCGATGCTCTGGTGCAGCGGAACAAATCCGCCGCAGATCACGATCGCAGAACGTCGGATGAGGCGTTCCGTTGTGCCTACGCTTCTGTTCGTAATGTTTCCGCAAAGTTTGGCGAAGCCGGGACAGCGAATCCACATGTTGCTTGGTCGTCACCAACGGCCGTGCGTTGACCAACGAGGCCATCAACTTATCCATATATTCCAGTTTCTTAAGCGCCGGCCAATCCGCATACCGTTGCCGCCACCGCGACGGCGGATTCAGCCACACCGCAAAGGTCTCGGCAAAATCTTCGTCCGGATGGCTTTGCGCATACCACATGTCGAGGTGGAGGACATAGCTCTTGCTGTAGGGCTTCGGCGTATAGAACTTGGGTAGGGTTGGGTCGACCTTCCGAACATCGCCTGCCGGTCTCGACGACGGATCCCCTAGGCGTTTTCCAAGGCATGTCCGGCCTCGTGCCGAAGAATACGCATGCACCATTCGGGCGTCCCACCTTCCACTTCCCGCATCTGCGCCAGTTCCAGTTGGGCCACCCGTGGGTGTGCGAGGTAAAAGGGAACGGCAATGCCGGGGACTCCATCCGGAGTGAACCACTTGTTGGAGAGCCAGAAATGCGGGCAAAAGAAGAGGTCTCGATCGCCCAGTTCTCGGTACAATTGCGCAATGTGGTCGTTGATCTGACTTCGCTCCACGGTCAGATCGAGGTCACAGAACCATAGCTTGAGGAGTTTTTCATCAGACCAACCGACCCACGCAGCTTCCTCAGAAGTACGATACCGATGATTCTCCTGGTCTGAGGTCAGTTCACCATGCAAGTCTGCCCTCGCTTTGTCTGTCAGGCGAAACTTTTTCAATTTGAGGCCAGCTGGGTTTGTTGCAATCCTGCGACATACAGCGGCGGATCCCGACGGAGTTCATCCGCGATGTCGCGCAGGACCGCCATGACTTCGTCAACATCTTCTCCTTACGCATCCCGACTTCGGACAGGCCGTTCTCCGCTACGAAGCCAGGAATACCGCAGCGCCATAGGTCGGAATCGATACCGATGTTCCTTGATGCGAGACAGAGAGATTCGTCGGCATCGAATCTTGACCGCTCCCACCGAATGCCATCTCCATGGAATCAAGTTGTCGCAACCAGGTGCCCTGCGGCTCGATTAATCGTACCGTAACCGGCGACGTATTGAATCCACAGACCACCAGCGACGCGCTATGGTCTCTCGTCCAACGATGCATCACCAGCACCTGTTCGTCCTCGAACACCCAGACACGATGATTCCGAACGGTCCCGTCTCCGGCGCCCAACGACGGTTCTGTTTTCCTCAGATGGATCAAGGCTTTGGTCCATCGTAATAACCTGGCTTGTCCATCATTGAGTGTGTCGCGGCGCAATCGACTTCGCTCAAAGGTCGCCGAGTCCTGAGGGTCCGGAATCTCTTCCGGTTTCCAGCCGAAATGCGCAAATTCTCGCCGACGACCTTGCCTGACCGCTTCGACTAAGTCGGGGTCGCCGTGTTCGATGAAATACTGGAACGGCGCTGTTTCCCCGTATTCTTCTCCCATGAATAACAAGGGGATATTGGGAGACAGTAATACAAGAGCCTGGATCGCCTTCAGCGCATCCCATGGAAGTTGGGTACTCAACCGATCTCCAACCGCGCGGTTGCCGATTTGATCGTGATTCTGGGAAAACACCACGAACTGCGATGGGGAGCAATGCTGAGACGAATTCCCATGCCGTCGGCGGCGGTGTGCCGAGTAACGAGCGTTGTAGACGAATCCATCGCGAACCGCGGTGGCCAGATCAGTCAGCCCATGAAAATCTTCATAGTACCCCTTCCGCTCGCCCGTCAGAACGACGCGCAGGGCATGATGAAAATCGTCATTCCATTGGCCGTCGAGTCCATATCCCTTGACCGAAGGAGGATCGATCACGCGCGTATCGTTCAAATCGCTTTCCGCAATAACGATCACCTGCCGACCAAGAAGTTGGGCCTGAGCATGGACTGCGGATGCGATGTCCTTGAGAACATGCTGAGCGCTAAAGTCGAAGATGCCATGGATCGCGTCCAACCTAAGCCCATCGATGTGGTATTCGGTCACCCAATACAACGCGTTGCCGACGACGTATCGCCGAACTTCGTCGCTGTCTGGCCCATCGTAATTGATGGCTGACCCCCATGGGGTCCTGTATCGATCCGTAAAATAGGGACCAAAGTCGCTCAGATAGTTCCCCTCGGGTCCCAAGTGGTTGTACACTACATCAAGAATCACGGCGAGTCCGGCCGAATGGCAGGCATCGACGAGCCGTTTCATGCCATCAGGGCCACCATAACTCGACTGCGGAGCGAAGGGGTGGACACCATCGTAACCCCAGTTGCGCCGTCCCGGAAATTCCGCGACGGGCATGAGTTCGATGGCCGTGATTCCGACCGTGTCCCTGAGATAGGACAGGTGCGGAATGATCGCTTCGAAGGTCCCGTCTTTCGTGAAAGTCCCGACATGCAACTCGTAGATAATGAATTCGTCCAGTGCCTTCCCCCTCCAGCCGATATCCGTCCAACGAAATGCGGCCGGATCAACCACGACGGAATGGCCGTGGACACCATCGGATTGGAAACGAGACACAGGATCAGGTCGTTCTTTTATTCCATCCAACACGTACCGGTATCGAGCGCGTGGGGCAGTTCCGCTTACGACGGCTTCGAAATACCCGCGGTTATTTCGTTGCATGGGCACCACGACTCGATCCTGGTCGATCAGTTTCACGGCCACGGACTTGGCATACGGCGCCCAGACACGGAATTTCACATTGCCAGTAGATATTGGAATGGCGCCGATGTCGAGCGACCATCCCTGTGGTTGTGTCATACTCATATTCCTCCGTCCTCCTCTTACCTCATTGTGCAGAATTTTTCGGCCGTAACCAAGTCCACAAAGTACTTTAATGTCTTGCGCAACCGGATCTCCCATTCTATAAAGGATAATCTTATGACGAAGAGTCAATCGAACGGGAGCAGACCATGAGAGTTTGGCCAGGGCACCCGTATCCGCTAGGAGCGACATGGGACGGCGAAGGGGTAAATTTTGCCCTTTTTTCAGAACATGCCACGGCAGTTGAGCTGTGCCTGTTCGATGGGCCTGAATCTACCAAAGAATCCCACCGCATCCGCCTCGAAGAACGGACCGATCAAGTCTGGCACGCCTACATCCACGGTCTCTGGCCGGGCCAACACTATGGTTACAGGGTGCATGGATCCTATGCTCCCGAAGAAGGCCATCGATTCAATCATCACAAACTCCTGATCGATCCCTATGCCAAATCTATCGCGGGCGTGGTTGAGTGGTCGGACGCCATGTTCGGCTATCGAATAGGAGATCCCCAGACGGATCTCTCATTCGATACTCGTGATAATGCAGCCAACATCCCGAAGTGTGTGGTCGTCGATCAGGCCTTCACGTGGGGAGGGGACCGTCAACTGAAAACGCCATGGGATCGCACGGTCATTTATGAAGTGCACGTCAAGGGATTTACGGCGCGCCACCCTGAAGTGCCCGATCATATGCGAGGCACTTATTCCGGCCTAACCACGCCGGCGGTCATCGATCATTTGCTGGAGCTAGGCGTCACCGCCATCGAGTTGCTGCCGGTCCATCATTTCGTGCGGGACAAGCACCTCGCCGATCGAGGCCTGACCAACTACTGGGGTTACAATACAATCGGTTTCTTATCTCCGGATATCCGCTACGCCGTGTCGCCGGTCCGTGGGCGGCATGTCCGGGAGTTCAAGACCATGGTCAAGACACTCCACAGCGCGGGCATTGAGGTCATCTTGGACGTCGTCTACAACCATACAGCCGAAGGCAACCAGCTCGGCCCAACTCTCTCGTTCAGAGGAATCGACAATACCGCCTATTACCGTTTGGTCGACAACGACAAACGCTATTACATGGACTACACCGGCTGCGGCAACACGCTGAACGTGACACATCCCCGGACGCTTCAGCTCATCATGGACAGTTTGCGGTATTGGGTCACGGAAATGCATGTGGATGGCTTTCGGTTCGACCTGGCCTCCACCCTCGCCAGGGAGTTGCATGCCGTCGACCGACTCAGCGCCTTCTTCGACATCTTGCACCAGGATCCTATCCTCTCCCAAACTAAACTGATCGCGGAACCGTGGGACGTCGGAGAGGGCGGGTACCAGGTCGGTAATTTTCCCGTGGGTTGGGCTGAATGGAACGGCAAGTATCGGGATACAATCCGCCGGTACGTTAAGGGAGATGGCGGCCAAATGGCAGAACTGGCCTATCGCCTGACCGGCAGCAGCGACCTCTACAGCATGAGCGGCCGCCGGCCATTTGCCAGCATCAACTTTGTCACAGCGCACGACGGATTCACGCTGCACGACCTCGTGTCCTACAACCACAAACACAACGAAGCCAACGGAGAAAACAACCAAGACGGGACAAATGATAATGACAGCTGGAATTGCGGCGTAGAAGGACCAAGCAGCGATCCCGCAATTCTCGAGTTGCGAGAGCGCCAGAAAAGGAATTTCATGACGCTCCTGTTTCTCTCTCAAGGTGTTCCGATGCTCTGCGGTGGCAACGAGATCGGGCGGACGCAAAAGGGAAATAACAACGCGTATTGTCAGGACAATGAGATCAGCTGGTTCGACTGGAACTTAGATCATACGCAGGCCGATTTACTAGCGTTCGTCAGACAGCTCATCGCCTTTCGGAAGAAGCATCCTGTCCTTCGACGACGGCGGTTTTTCCAGGGACGCCATATTCGAGGATCCGAAGTCAAAGATCTCTCGTGGTTTCGACCAGACGGCAGGGAGATGACCGACGAAGATTGGAATGCGGGGTACTCCAAATCACTCGCCCTCCGGCTGGCCGGCGATGCCATCGCCGAGAGGGATCAGAAGGGACGCCCGATCGTCGACGACACGCTGTTGGTACTCCTCAATGCCCACCATACCCCCCTGGCCTTTACGTTGCCGGCCCACAAACGCGGGATCCGCTGGCATGCAGTGGTGGACACCTCACTCTCAGGGGAAAACGAAAAGCAGGTCAATGCGTTCAAAGGAGGCGAGCAGTACGAAATGGAAGCTCGATCGATCGC
>CAZJOQ010000158.1:0-8836 GCA_964547625.1 uncultured Nitrospira sp. | reverse complement strand
CCCTCACCCAGGCCATCACAGCCCGTGGCCTGCGTTGGACCAAGGGAGATCGCTTCCATCACCTGATGGGTATCCAGGATAAGGGACAAGCCGTGCGATACCTCATCGAGTACTACCACCGTCAGCGAGACCGACTCATCACCGTGGGCATCGGCAACAGCCTGAACGACCTCCCGATGCTGAAAGCAGTAGATCGTCCTGTCCTCGTCCAACAACCCGACGGCACATATGAGCAGGATATCAATCTCCCTGGACTTATCCTTGCCCCAGGACCAGGCCCTATCGGGTGGAATCTGGCCATGCTGTCGTTGTTGGCATGAAACCGCTGAGGCATGCGGATCGGAGGCAAAACTCGTTGCATCAGAAACTGCTTGCTTGCTCCTGATCGTAAACGACACTCTGTCCTCTCGCGGAGTCATTCCGACATGCCTTGCCGTTCTGCGCGATAGGTCCCATTAGCCGGAGTTACTGGCCTTCATCAATGCGCTGTTTTTCCAACGTCGGAACGATTTGACTCTGCACGTCCTCTGTAATCGTGTACCGGACGTAGGCATTCTCAACCATCTGGTTGGCATAGAGCCGCCCGCTCGGCGCCTCGACTTTCAAAGCGACGGTCGTCTGCTTGTTTGGTTCAATCGTGACCGTTTGCTCGATGTCGTCCCTGATATAGGGATGCCAGACCTTTACTGTATAGGTGCCAGGCGGGACATCGGTGAATTCGAATCGCCCCTCCTCATCGGCAATTACGAAATATGGATGGTCGGTCACCAGCGCCCAGCTTTCCATATAGGCGTGAAACCCGCACTGCATCGTGAAGATCTTCCGACCTTTCGTCATCTTGACCGATTGCACTATCGGCGTCCCTTCATAGTGTTTGTGAAAATGTGCGCTCAATCCGGCTTCATGAGGATATCGCTTGCTGATCGGCAGCGGAACGTTGAACAAGACGCGCGGTCCTAGATGGGAGGTTTCATAGGCCTGGATATCATGCATGGCAGGGTCCATATTCACGACGACCACATCGTGGAGATCGCGGACGAGATTGATAAACGGCGTGAAGAGGCAGTCGACGGCTTCAATTCTCGGAGGCTCGTACGCTCCGAACGGTTTCCCCTTGTCGATTCCGTCGAGAAACACAATGACTCGCCGAAACTCGCCCTTCGGCCCAACGTTGAAAGGCTGTAGCAATCTCCAGCCTTTGCCGTCGGAAATTCGCCCACAGTAGATCGCATCCGGCAGAGTCGTCAGGTTGTACCCTTTGGGCATCGGGATTTTGCCGTCAAGGTTGACGGTCCCCGAGAGTGAGCCGCTCTCGGCCAAGGAAATCCCTTCATAGGCTTCGCTGTGTGGCACCGACACAAGGCTCAGCGCATAGGCACATGCGACGATCAGAATTTGACGCACAACCGTCCTCATCACTGCCTCCTTAGCATGATGTGGTTCATAAACCTTTCACCATCATGCAGCCTCGTCAAGATGAATAATTGCCGTTCGACTCATCGAACGGAAGGGGTCCGCGATATCTGTCCAGATGTTATACCGGACCGTTCGAGCCTGGAGAAAACATACACTGACATACCCCCCCGCAGGAATTACGACGACGTCTTTAATCGCTCCGAACCATGTCTTGAAACCCTTGTCGCAACCCATTTCCACGATCGGCTTGACGCCAAGCAGTCCGAGATGAATCGGAACTGCGAGTTGGTTATGCCACCGGATTTCTTCTCCGACTGCAGCGTACAACTCGAAGGGAACAATAGAGTCTTTGCCGCTGATCTGGATGTCGTGAACACGGGGTGGAATGTCCACCCTTGAGGACTTGGTGCAGCCGGCTAGCATGAAGATGCATAGAATACAGCCTATGCCTATGTGTTTCAGCATGATGATTGTCCTTGAATGCACGCATGGTGTTCGAATAAGTGAAGGTAACCACTCTATCAGGCTCGCCGCCTGAACTCTGTGGCTCCCCGTATCAACGCGACAGTATTCGTTTATGAAATCGATAACCGCTTCACAAGTAGCAACTCAGTGGGCTCGCGGGGGATCATAGCCATGTCGATAGGAACTTCTCCGAAACAAGTTATTCCCAGGAGAAAAGATCCAATGAGGCATTCGATCGCTTTCAACTTTTACGAGACGTCGAGCCGTCACTCCGTCACGGACATTGTCTACACATTCTTCCTTTATAGTGTCGGCCAACTGCTTATGCAACAGCCTGGCTTATTAGCTTAACAGATGGCTCGCTTTGTCCATATAGTAGGTTCTCCTGCTTCGCAACAACCGCAGCGCAAATCTCGCAGGAACACACTCAAAGAATAGGAGGGAGGCGCTGGCCCCTATCCATTCAGACTCTGACCGGATGCCCCCCATTCCCAGCCCACGCATACTTGATCACCTATCCACTCTAAGCAGATCCCAATGATCATATCGTCGTGCCCATGCAAGTCATTGTCGGATCTCAACCCTTTGCAGGGCCAGCGCCCTTCGATCTCAAGTTCTAATATGACCGTGAGAAACAATCAAACCAGCGCGATCGCGACCAACACCCCCACTCTCGAGGGGTTGGGTGACGGTCACGGAGCGGCTGATGCCCCTGCGATGGAAACGTCTCTCCACTGATCCGCAGAACCCTGCGGGCCGCAGGCTCCAGCACCGAGGCGAACAGCGCTATGACCATTGAACCCAGCCCCGTCTGATGAACCACTTTTTCACCTCTACGGCGCCGAACACGACGGCCGAAAGAACTAGGCAGACTACGAGTTCTTCTGCATCCAGCGGTTCAGTCTTGAAGATGGGATTCAACGTCGGCACATAAATGGTCGCAAGCTGCAGCGCGAACGTCAGCGCAACAGCGCCAAGCATCGGCCGGTTGGACCAGATCCCCAATTGGAAGAACGAGGCCCGTTCGGAGCGCAGGGCCAAGACATTTCCAATTTGAGAAAGGGTCAGCACGGTGAAGACCATCGTCTGCCAGTGCGCATGCCCCGTGTGATACGCCCAGGCCTGCGTGACGAGAGAGACTCCGCCCATCAACAGACCGATCCAAAGGATGTCCTGCCACATGCCATGGGCAAAGATGCTTTCGTTCGGCGGCCTCGGCGGACGCCGCATGAGTCCCGGTTCTTCCGGTTCCATAGCCAGAGCCAAACCTGGTAAACCGTCCGTCACCAAGTTGACCCAGAGGATGTGAATCGGCAACAGTGGAATCGGCAGTCCTAAAAACGGGGCGAGAAAGATGGTCCAGATTTCGCCCGAGTTGCTGGTCATGGTGTACTTGATGAACTTGCGGATATTGTCGAAGATCCGTCGCCCCTCTCGAACTGCCACCACGATCGTCGCAAAGTTGTCGTCCAGGAGCGTCATGTGCGAGGCTTCGCGCGCGACGTCCGTCCCGGTTACGCCCATCGCGATGCCGATGTCAGCCGCATTGAGAGCCGGTGCATCGTTCACCCCGTCGCCCGTCATCGCAACAAATTCTCCTTTGCGCTGTAGGGCTTTGACCAGCCTGATTTTCTGCTCAGGCGCGACGCGCGCGAACACACGGATCTCCTCGATCCGCCGATCGAGCACCGTGTCCGCCATCCGCTCCAGTTCCTGTCCTGTCACCACCCCGCCGTTGTTCTCGATGATACCGAGTCTGGCCGCGATCGCCCGTGCCGTCGCCGGATGATCCCCGGTGATCATGACGGGAGTGATACCGGCGGATTTGCACAGGGCCACGGCTTCCGCCGCTTCCTCGCGGGGGGGATCCATCAAACCGACGAACCCCAAGAACGTGAGACCGCGCTCGGCTTCTTCCGGCGTCGGCTCCGACGGCAGGGTCGCCCAATCCTGGTAGGCCACCGCCAGAACGCGCAACCCCTCTGTGGCCATCGTGTCCGCCTGTTTTGCGAGGGCCGTCCGATCGATTGATCCGGACGCATCTCCGACCAAGACCCTGTCGCACAACGCCAAGATCGTCTCCGGCGCGCCTTTCGTAAAAGCGACGACTTCCTCGCCCCTGCGATGGAAGGTCGTCATCCGTTTGCGGTCCGAGTCGAAGGGCAATTCCGCAATCCGCGGCATAACGTCCAGCAACTCCATTTTCCTGGTTCCCGCCTCTTCTGCCGCCACATACAGCGCCGTTTCCGTGGGGTCTCCGATCAACCGGTTGTCCTGATCCTTGACGGCGTCGTTACTCACCGCCAAGGCCTGAATTAGGAGCGGCCAGGATCCTTCATGCGATCCCATGCGCACGACGTCGGACTCTGTACGGCCGTCGGCAAAGAGCTGTTCGACCCGCATCTTGTTCTGGGTCAGCGTGCCGGTCTTGTCGGAACAGATATAGGTGACCGATCCCAGCGTCTCGACGGCCGGCAGCCGGCGGATCAAGGCCCGTTGTTTGACCATGCGCCGCGCTCCCAGGGCCAGTGCGACGGTCACGATGGCGGGCAATGCCTCCGGAATCGCGGCGACCGCCAGGCTCACGGCGGTCAAGAACATCAGAACGGCCGACTCGCCTCGTAGAAGCCCAACTCCGAAGATGATCGCGCAAATCGCCAAGGCTGCGATCGCAAGTCGCTGACCGAAGACGGCCAGCCGCCGTTGGAGAGGTGTCTTGAGCGCTTCCTCCTTTCCCAACAAGGCCGCAATCTTTCCTAGTTCCGTGCGCATCCCGGTCGCCACCACCAGGCCAGTGCCGCGCCCATAGGTGGCCAGGGTCCCTTTGTAGCCCATGTTCAGCCGATCCCCCAGGGACAAGTCCTCCTCCGCAAGTTGGTTCGTCCGTTTTTCCACCGGCACCGACTCGCCGGTCAACGCGGCCTCATCCACCTTGAACTTCGCAGCGTCGACGAGGCGCAAATCCGCCGGCAGCACGTCGCCCGCTTCGACCGACACCAGATCGCCGGGGACGAGCCGTACGGCCGGCATGACGATCGTCTCGCCACCCCGCGTGACCCGAGCCGACTGCGCCGCAAGCAGCTTCAGCGCGGCGATCGCCCGTTCCGCCCGATACTCCTGAACGAATCCGATCGCCCCGTTCAAAAGCACGATCACGACGATCGCGAGGGCGTCGGCCGGTTCACCGATAACCCCGGAAATGATCGCCGCCCCAATCAAAACGAGGATCATGAAGTCGGTAAACTGGTCCAGGAGCATTCGCCATGGGGGCCGCGGCGGGCGCTCAAGAATTTCATTGGTTCCGTATTGCTCGGCACGACGGTCGGCCTCTTCCCGACTCAGTCCGATCGCCACATCTGCTCCAAGCTGCTGCGCGGCCTCCTCGCTGGACAGCCGATGCCATGCCGGCGACGCGGCAGAGGCTGGGGCGACGGAAACAGGTTGTGGAGTGAATAGGGAACTCATGGCGTGGTCATATCAACATGCATCGGTGACGGTCCACCCCGCGCTACTGAAACAACAACCAGAGGCCGAGACAGTAACCTAGGATAATGGCCAAGCCGTCCGGTTCGATCAGGATATATCGTTTCTCAACACGATAGATGATCCCCATCAATGCCACGCTCATCATGAGGATGGCCCACAAGGCGGTCAACGCATGAGCGTCCGACACGGCATTGAACAGCGGCCCGCTCTGATAGGCCACGTCCACGAAAAAGAAAGCGGCCATGTTAAAGGCGTTGCTGCCGAACAGGTTGCCTACGGCGAGGTCGAACGCGCCCAACCGGACTGCAGCCACCGCCGTCACGAGTTCGGGAAGCGACGTCGTAATGGCCACGAGCGACGTGCCGATAAACGTTGTGGACACACCGGACTGTTCGGCAATGTGATTCGCCGAACTCGCGAGAAACGGCGCTGCGATCAAGAGAGCGACTGCCCCGAGTCCGAACCCGAGGGCAGCCCGTTTTAACCCTTCGCGCTTGCTCGGTCCCCTATCCGCCTCACGCGCTTGGCCTTCAACGACTTTGTCTTGCTCGCGCTGACGGCGCCTAGCGGACTCCTGCCTGAAAATGACGCGCATACCGAGGATGTAGAACAGCAGTAACACCATGCTGCCCAATCCGATGCCGCCATGTTTGACATCTTGTCCCAGGAGGATGAAAAACGCCGCCAGCCCTGTCAAGAACATCGCCAACCCCGCGCTTAGGGCATGTTCGAAGGCCGCCTGCTGCCACACCCGTTTCTGCCGATGCATCAAATCGATGAGTCCAAGCGTCAGCATATTCGTCATACAGGCACCGAACAAATCACCGGCCGCGAGGTCCGGCGCATCGAGAAGACTCGCGCTGACGGTCGTAAAGACTTCTGGTAGCGACGTGGCTCCCGCCATCAGCACAAGGCCGATCCAGAGCCCCCCCAAGCCGGTCAGGTCCGCGATCTGGTCTCCATAGCGGGACAGTTTCGTGCCAGCGTAGACAATAACTGCCGCGCTCGCCAAGAAGATCGCCCAGGCGGTGAACATCGAGCCTACCATCCTCTTTCTCGCCTCTCATCAGGCTGTTGCGAGCCGGTTTCATCTCGCAGTCTCATGGTGAACGCTCTTTCTCAAGATCCAGCACGGCTATCGTCATTCTGATGACCGCGTCGGGGTTCAAGGACATGCTCTCGATCCCCTGCTCGACGAGAACGCATGCGAACTCCGGATAATCGCGGGGCGCCTGCCCGCAAATGCCGATCTTCCGCCCCTTCGCCCTAGCCACCTTAATCACGGACGCCATCATCTTTTTGACCGCCTCGTTCCGTTCGTCGAACAGATGGGCGACGATTTCTGAATCGCGATCGACCCCGAGCACTAGTTGTGTGAGATCGTTCGACCCGATCGAAAACCCGTCGAAGATCTCGGCAAATTCTTCCGCGAGGATCACGTTGCTCGGGATTTCGCACATCACGTAGACTTCGAGTCCCTTCTCTCCCCTCTTCAACCCATGCCGCTCCATTTCTGCCAGAACAAGTCTCCCTTCTTCAACCGTGCGGCAGAACGGCACCATCAGCTTTACATTCGTGAGACCCATGACCTCCCGCACTTGTTTCATCGCCCGGCATTCTATTGCGAAACCCTCGCGATAGCGCGGATCGTAATACCGCGATGCCCCTCGGAATCCCAACATCGGGTTCTCTTCCTTCGGCTCGTAGCACCGGCCTCCGATCAGATCGGCGTACTCGTTGCTCTTAAAGTCGCTGAGCCGAACGATCACGTCCTTCGGGTAGAATGCCGCCCCGATCATCGCAACACCCTGCGCCAGCTTGTCGACGAAACATTCCAACTTGTCGGTATAGCCGGCCGTGACCCGGTTGATTTCAGCCCTCACCGCCTGATCTTCCAGCCGGTCGAACTCGAGGAGCGCCAGAGGATGCAGGATCCAAGGAAGGAGAACCCATGGGCAGAGTCACACAGAGTATTCGATCATGTTCCCGGGCCGACCGCATGCAACGGACCTTCGTCTTTGGATTTTGACGGATGATGGACAGATCAAGTTACCCCTCCGATTGACTCTTCCGCTCTGGAAGGTGAGTCTGCTTCGACATGTACCAGCCAGGGTTTCCCTCAAACGCTTCCCGACAGCCGGGAGCCACAGAAATAATGCGTCTTCCCTTGATAAGTGCTGTGTCCCGCCGCCAATTGCTCATCGACATCCATCTGACAGGCAGGATCTTTCACCATAGGTTCCCCCTCCTAATCGTCCCAATCCACGTGACGATTCTGTAGCGGCCTACCTATTGTTCGAATCAAGGGCCGTGTAGACGAGACGGGAATGAACCGCCCGCGCCGACGCTAATCCTGAGTCCCATTCCAGATCGACTCGCACGACGCGAGGTCGGGTCCCGAGGCACAGGTCAGCCCCTTGGCGATCCTGCGCACCGCCGACTCCACCCCCTCTTCCACCGTGGGATGGTAAAACGGCAGCCTCAAAAATTCTTGCGCCGTCATTCGCTTTTGGATCGCACACGCAAGCAAGTGCGCGAGGTGCTCGCCGCGCGGCGCGCACAGCTCGGCACCGACCAATCGTCCGTCATTCCGGTCTGCATAGACGCGTACCCGCCCGCGATTTTCACTCGCTATCAGTGCGCGGCCCTGATCCGAGAAATCAAACTCACCGATGACCGTCTCACCCTCATTCAGCTCGCCGAACACCTGCCCGACGGCGGCGATGTTAGGATCAGTGAATACGATGGACAGCGGCGTGCGCCGCTGGAAACATTCTGGACTCCCGCGCAGCGCATTATAGCCGGCGATGTATCCCTCATCGACGGCCTCGTGGAGCAGCGGCCGATGCCCGTTCACGTCACCCGCGATATAGACGGGCAGGTCGCCGACTTGCATCGTCCGTGGATTGAAACGTGGAATGCCATCCCCATCCAACTCGACGCCGATTTGTTCGAGACCGAGGCCTTGCACGTTGGGTCGCCGGCCGAGAGCGACGAGCACCTTGTCCACGATCACCGTGTCGGTTCCCGCGCTCACTCGTACACCGGCACCGTCCACGTCGAGCTCCGCGTTGGTTCCCAGATACAGGAGAAACTCCTCCTTCAGCATCGCGATGGCGGCTCGATTGACGACCGGATCGGTCAACCCGGCCACCTGTTCGACGCCATCGAAGCCGGTTACCTCGATATGCAGACGACTGAGCGCCTGCGCCATTTCCGCGCCGACGCTGCCCAGCCCCACGACCGCCATGCGCGGCGGCAGCATCTCCAGTTCGAAGAGGTCGTCGCTCGTTATCACGCGTTCACGAAACGTGTCCCAAGCCTGTGGAACGATCGGTCGTGATCCGGTCGCGATGATCACGCGCTGGGCCTTCAACCGCGTACCGTTCACCTCAAGCACCTGCGGCGCGACGAACCTAGGAGCCTGTCGGACTTCCCGCATTATCAAATCACTAAAACCCGACGCCGG
>CAZJOQ010000157.1:0-8868 GCA_964547625.1 uncultured Nitrospira sp. | reverse complement strand
GCTAGGCAATCTTCATTTCTTGCCGTAAGGATTTCTGAATTACACACTTGTGTCGTTTTAGATACAGCAAGAATTCTGATACGATCACATATTCGTTATTGATAACAATATCTTACGATGTATCCAATTTGGCACAAGCATTGCTTTTGTCGATCTGAGACTGATTATTATGATGGAGGATCTGTGCGCAATCAACAAACCTTAGCATCGACAATCACATGTTCCGGTGTTGGACTTCACTCAGGACAATCCGCGAGCATTACACTACGACCGGCTCCTCCTGATACGGGAGTAATTTTTGTCAGCCATCAAGGAGATGTCGATGCGTATCTTCCAGTCTCCATCGAACATCGGATTCCCACTGAACTCTGCACTGCCATCAGCGGCGGCGGGTTTCAGGTCCAAACTATTGAGCATTTACTGGCGGCACTGGCCGGGCTTCATGTCGACAATGTGTTTATCGATGTAACGGCAAGTGAAGTCCCGGTCATGGATGGGAGCGCTGCGCCGTTTGTCCGATTGATTCAAGCCGCAGGAATCGTCCCGCAAAATCGCAAGCAGCCTTTTCTTAAAATTACGGCGCCCATCGAAGTGGCCGAGGGATCAAAGCAGGTGCGGATCGAACCGTCCCCTACCCCACGCGTCACCTATTCGATTCACTATGAGCACCCTCTCATCAAGACCCAGACGTACGAGCATGATTGCTCTGTCAGCGCGTTTGAAAGCGAGATTGCTGAAGCAAGGACCTTCGGGTTTTTGCAGGAAGTTCAGGCCTTGTGGGCTCGCGGACTTGGGAAGGGTGGCACGTTAGATAACACGGTCGTGCTATCGGGTGACGGCATCGTCAATGACTCCGGTCTTCGATTCGACAATGAGTTTGTCCGTCACAAAATTCTCGATCTGATCGGTGACTTCTCTCTCCTTGGAATGTCCTTTATTGGCCATATCATCGCCAACCGTTCGGGACACGCGCTCCACACACGGCTCGTCCAACAGATCCTCAAGCAGCCGGAGAAGTGGGTACTGCTAAACGCGGAGCCGACGGTTGAAGGAGCGCGGGCGACCGCTCACCGGTCACGCGTCCATCCGGCTGTTGCGCTTCAGGCCGCGTCCTAATTCCAAGGCCCCTCTCACTGGCTTCTGGATCGCATTTTTTCCTGAATAGGTAGGGTCTTGTTTGCGTCTTTTCTGAAAACAGACGATGGTGCGCCGGAGACAAGCGGACTTACCTCCGGCGCATCACATCAATAGCGGGGATTACTTCTTCTTCTTCTTTGCTGCCTTCTTAGTTGCCAAGAGTCTCACCCCCCTTCGCATTTGCAAGTTAGGACCACCTACACAGCCTGAATCAACATGTCGTCTATAGCCTCAAACGTATTGGGACCGACCTTCTTGAACCGCTTATCACGCTTGAGCGACGTCGCAATGGATGTCAGCGGCGTCTTCCCTTTGATCTGCAATCCACCTTCGATCAATCGATGGACCAGTTCTTTCGCATGCATCGCTCGATTAGATTCCCGGAGTATTTCGTAAGCGGCTTGAGGGACGCTTTTCCCAACGTACTTACTTCGCCCAAGAAGAATTTCTCGAGATTGATCGGTCACATCCATCATCTGTGGAGGCCGACTCCCCTTGAAGTCATCAGCTGGAATAATTTGATTGGACAGGCTAGCGAGCTTGGCCTTGTCGGCCTCGACGCGGTAGAGGGTTTCCGCAAGCTCAAGATACTTCTTAATGGTCGCGATTTCGTCGTCCAAGCGACGACGTTTTTTTTCTAAGTCCTGAAACCGACTCTTATACGCGTTGATCCGTTGGTCCAAACCAACGAGAATGTCTTTTAATTCTTCCACAATCGTTTCACTCACTACTCATTCAAAGCATGCTTGCTTTATAGCATTGCTTGTAATACTTGTCAATACTTTATATTTGAATAATACATTGTCGATTAGGTTAGTCTTTTTGCAAGCAAGTAATCCTTGAACCATTCCTGATGATAAGGCTTGTGAAGGCAAGATTAGCACAATTCTTGCTGGCTGCAAGCCAGGCCATGCTACAATCGCGCGTGCCAATTCCTCATGAACCACTCCCTGAGGCCACGCTCCTAGAAACTGCCATCACCGCTGGTCGAGAAGCTGGAGCGCTTCTTCTTAAATATATTGCGGACGGCTTCCGCATCGAGTACAAAAACCCAATCAATCTGGTGACCGAGGCAGACCATGCCGCAGAACAATGCGTCATCGACTGTATTCGAAGCCGTTTCCCCTCCCATCGCTTTTTGGCCGAGGAGCGCGGCAGTGTTGAGCCAGCCCCCTCGCCCTATCTGTGGATCATCGATCCATTGGATGGGACAACCAATTTCGCGCATGGCTACCCAGCCTACTGCGTGTCCATCGGACTCGAGTACAATGGGCGCTGCATCCTCGGTGTCATCTATGATCCCTCGCGAAATGAGCTGTTCACTGCTATCGAGCAGAGGGGCGCGCAGGTGAACGGCCGATCGATCCA
Organism: uncultured Nitrospira sp.; assembly: GCA_964547625.1. Taxonomy (GTDB): domain Bacteria; phylum Nitrospirota; class Nitrospiria; order Nitrospirales; family Nitrospiraceae; genus Nitrospira_D. Next base: position 6,363 of record CAZJOQ010000157.1, on the reverse strand, counting down.
CGTATCGGAGACAATGGCTCTCGACCATAGCCTCTTGGTCACAGGCTTCGCCTACGACATCAGGGAAACGCCTCGAAATAACCTCGATCATTTCTGCAAATTTGCCCTGAAGGCTCAGGGACTCAGACGAACGGGATCCGCCGCCTTGGATCTCTGTTACGTGGCGGCAGGGCGATTCGACGGGTTCTGGGAAGTTCGACTCAATCCTTGGGATATGGCAGCGGGATCCGTGATCGTGCGAGAAGCCGGAGGGCGGCTGACCGATTTCAGCGGGAAGGACCTCTCAATCTACGGCCGAGAGCTTGTGGCCAGCAATGGACAGATCCACGAGGCTATGCTCACGGTCTTGAATCAAGAGTCTCGCCAGGCATAGGACCGCAAGGAATCCACATCGCTGAGCATGGCGGCAGATGTACAAGAAGACCGAGGATGCGGTATCTTGTGGGGTGAATTAACCGAGGTCCTCTATGGCACGTGCCGTTCCCCCATCTGAACAAGCAAACGGCGGTCTTTCCAATGACAATGCCCCTGACCCGGCCTGGGACGTCGAGTTGCTGCGCGTGCTCGTCAGCCGGAAAGGGACGCAGGTTGAAGCTCAGTGGGCTATCCATCCGCAGCTGAAGCAGGACTTGCTGCCCAACGAATGGCAAGACGTGATGGATCTCATGGGCAAGGTTACGGACATCGTCGGTGATCGCTTTTCCAAAGCCCTGGCGAATGTCGATCCAATGCCTCCCGGCAATGCCTGATCGCCCCACCGTGCGCCTCTTATTTTCCCCACAACGAATCACTGGAGGAGACTCTTATGGACTCGTACTATCACGCCCATGATCTGGGAAAGTTTGCAGATATCGGGAAAGGAAACAAACAGCTGTGGGAGAAGTTCAAAGGCTACTACGACGCGGTGTTCACCGAGGGCGCGCTGACCGAACGAGAGAAAGCGCTCATCGCATTGGCCGTCGCCCACACCGTGCAATGCCCCTACTGCATTGATGCCTACACGCAAGCGTCGCTGGAGAAAGGATCAAATATCGAAGAGATGACGGAGGCCGTCCACGTGGCTTGCGCCATCCGCGGCGGCGCATCACTCGTCCACGGCGTGCAGATGAGGAATGTGGCAGAGAAGCTGTCGATGTAGGCGTAGAGCCCATGCCCCTTCGTGATGAGCCCGTCGAACCACGAATGGAATGACGCAAGATCTGAAGCCTTTCTGGAGATTCCTCGAATGGCTAACCAAATCCCGACAAGAACGTTCAAGACATACTACTACACACGGCCGTTCGCTATCGCATCAAACCCTCCGGTTACGGAGCTGCCGAGCGTCCCGTCAAGCCGTTGTTCTTTGTATTCAATATCAATCTTGGTGTAAGTCAATGAGACCTGATCAGTCGGAGTGTCGGTCTCGCTCGTGCCGCTCTGCTGATAAGATGCGACCAGGATATCCATCAATCTGATCGTCATGTAGTCCTGTTGGTTGGCTCCAGCCTTTCTGGCGAACACCGTGGCATTCTTCGGGTGCTGACCCGTCGTACAAGCTAGAAAGAGCCTCGGGGACGCCTTACTGACTTTCGCAGTGAACTGAAAAGGCTGCGCATTGAATTTTCCCATTCTTGCTCTCCCACTGAAATCTTCTTGGCCGGCGCCCGCCTGCGCTCCGCCGAACGACCAAGACTCCAGTTCAATCTCTCCCCTGTGCCGCTCATCTTGACTCTCACCTTCAATACCATCAACTTTGAGGAAATAGTCTCCAGCCATCATGTCCTCCCGCGTACGAAGCAGATCACCTGCTCGGCCCGTATAGTCAATAAATTCTCAACAATCTGGCAATTGCACTTCCTCGTTCCCGGTGAGCCTCTTCGACGGGCTCGGTAGAGGCTCGTCGTATTATGAACGCATTTGACGAGGTTTATAGATAGGGATTCTCCGGTATCGCCAGCGTGAAATACTTGCCCCGCTCTTCGTACAAGACACGTTGAGTCGTGAGGTCGTTGAGTATGGGTTGAAGGATCGGATCGCTGCAATCGGCCCGATCTGACACTGCTGCTCGAATCTGCTCCGCACTCTTCGCGGCTTCATTACAGACCTCAATCACCAGCGCCGCCAAGCCTTCATATCTGCGACGAGTCGGAGCCTTTGGATTTCGGCCATCGTAGATCGTCACATAGTTCGGGGATTTTGAGTAATACAGAAACGGCCGGTCTGCAGACTTATGCATCCGTTGCCAGCTTTCGATCGCAGCGACCAGTTCTTGATACAGATGGGGATCCACCGGCAAGTGGTCGAGCTCATACTCATAATCATAGGCGATCTTTTTGAGATCAACCTGCCGCGCGTCATAGACATACTCGTACGCCATCCCCGGTCCGGTGATACGGATGCCGTATTCGTGCGGCCTGGTGAAATAGGGACTGAAGCGCTGGAGCCAGAATTTTCCGGTGGCTTCCGGCGGCTGCAGGTGAATCAGTGAGGGAATCAGATCGAGCTGCCGTTGATAGTCCTCGTTGGTCTCACCGGGAAATCCCAACAAGATATTCCAGGACACCATCACGCGATAGTAGAGGCTCCACTTAAGGCAGATGATGTTCTGCATCGGCGTGACGCCTTTGTCCATGGAACGCAGCTGAGTGAGACTCAGGCTCTCCAGCCCCGGCTGCATGCATTTCACCCCGCCGGCAGCCAACGTCCTGATCTGCTGCTTCTGCAGATTGCTCTTCGTTTCAATAAAGACATCCAGGTCGCAATGGTCTGCCGCCAGTTTCCCAAAGAGGTCGTCGATATAGCCCATATCAATGATGTTATCGACCAAGCGAAATCTAACGGCATCGTAGCGCTGGGAAAGATCGCCGATCTCTTGGAGAACTTGCTGTGGCGCCTTGGCCCGAAACTTCATGCTCTGGGCATTGAGTCCACAAAACGTACAGTGATGTTTCTCGCCCCACCAACAGCCGCGAGAACCCTCATACAAGAGGATTCGATCGAGACCTTGCGCCGTCTGCCCGAGTTCGGCCAGTAGCGTATAGTAGTCGTCATAATCGGGAGGGCCGGTCTTCGCAAAATCGGAAAAGAGTGCTGGATTGGGCCTGAACCCAATTGTCTCGCCCTGCCGGTAGGCCACGCCCTTCAGATACTCTCCTGTCTTACCGGCCAGGACCTGTCGAACCAGCGATAGGAAGCTCTCTTCCCCCTCCCCGACCACAATATGATCGATGAAGGGAAACGCCCTGAAATGTTCAAGCCCCATCTCGCCGTCGAAGTTGGCTCCACCGAAGACGATGGTCACCTCTGGGTACAGATCCTTGATGAGCTTGGCCATCGTGAGGCTCGCGACGTTCTGATCGAACGTCGAGGTAAACCCGACCAACTTGTACTGTTCCCAATCGATCGACCGCAGCGCCCAGGTCAGAAACTGAGGCGCAATGCGCGTCGCCATCTCCTCGAAATAGCCAACCGGCTTCCCACTCTCCTGCGCGATTTGCTCGAACACCGGCTTGAATACTTGTGGGTACTCAGACCGTTTCGGATTCTGCCCAAACAGGAGAGAGGAGAAGAGCCACTCACCGAAGAGCGCGCGTTTCTCGCAGATCGCTTCGTGCAACTCCACACCGATCAGGTGGGCGAACCGGACGTTCAAGTGGTGACAATCGACGGGAATGCCGTTGGCTTTGAGGAGCGCGGAGAGCGTGCCGAGTTGAATCGACGGATACTTGGCGTAGCTGAACGGCATGTTGACGAGCGCAATCTGAGTTCCATCGCTCATCTGCTACCTCAACTGCTCACAAACGGCATCAGAAAAACTTGTGATGCGGCAGGCCGAGCTAGGCACCTGCCCTGAATGGCTCGAATTCTCGATCCGCCTTGGCTGCGAGGTAGAAATCGCTCTCGGTCAGGCCGTTGATCTTGTGCGTCCAAATCTCGACTTTGCACTTTCCCCAGGCGAGATAGAGATCAGGATGGTGCCCTTCTGCCTCTGCGATAGCACCCACCTTGTTCACATAGGCCAACGCCTGAGCAAAATCCTTGAACGTGTAGAGCCGCTCCAGATGCCATCGTGCGTTGAGCGCCCACCCTCGGCCCAATTCTTTCAACAACGTTTGCGCACGATCGTTCGGCATCGGCGGTACCCCGCCACGACAGGGAATGCATTTATTGTCGGCCAAGCCCATAAGTTCCTCCTTGCGAGAAAAATCAACAATTCATTGTAAAGGGGCGTTCGGTCGGGAAACAAGCTGGGGAAAGGGTAAACGATTGATTATTCGTTCTCGTCCGGCGTGCCGCCAGACTTGGCCAGATCGTCCATCTTGATCTTATCCGGGTTGAATTTGGCGGCAGCCTGCATCATGCGGTCGAGCGCCTCATCGAACGACAAGGCGGGGGCATCTTTAGGACGGAACCGAATGGGATTCACGCGAGCCACCACGAAGCTCTTGAGATAGGGACTGGTGAGCCCTTTGGCCTTGAGCGCCTCGACTTGTTTGACGATGAGATCATCCAGCGCGAGTACGGTCGTCGCCTGCTGCTGATGGACGCCCAGAGCGGCGTGCATCGGTTTCTTCAGAAATTCGGCTACCCGCTTCAACACCGGATGGTAGGCGCCACCGCTGAATCGAGGCCGCTCTTCGTAACAGAGCCCCAGGGGGATCAGCGCCGGCTCTTCGAACTCCAAGGCGTACGTGTCTTCCGTTGCACCATCGAGTTGCGCGAGTTCCCGATACATGCGGATAACCTCCAGCGCTTTCTCACGAAGGTTGTGCGCTTTCTCTGTATTCAGCGCGAGGATCTGATAGGCGGCAGCCGATTCGGGAACGACGATGGCGATGATGCTCTTTGCCCCTAGCGTCCGCATAGCGGACAGGCGATGATTGCCGTTCGGAGTCCAATACTTTGCCGCATGGTCGGGCCTCACGATCCGCACGGCAATGATCGGGTCGAGAAACCGACCAATTTTTCCGATGACCGCCTCCAACTTTCGGACATGCGTGTCGGAGATATTCCGTTGATAGGGTGTCGGCTCGACCAGCTCGATCGGCAAGGCGGCAAGCGCGACCCAGTGGCCACCGTAGGGTTCACGATAAATCGAGAGGACTTTCCCTCCGTCCGCTTCGATCTCCTGATGCAGTTGAGCCACGACCACAGGCGGCGCAGCGGCTTGTAACTCAACCGGGGCCAAGCCGATGGAAGCTCCGACGGGTTTCCGACGCCGTTGAACCTCCTTGGGTAATGGTGGTTTTTTCGATTTTCTTTCCGCCACGGTGATATGGTAGGACATCGCCATGGTAAAAGAAAACCCCCAACGCGGAATCCTCCGGATCGGGCACCGGGGAGCCGGTGGCTACCGGCCCGAAAACACGCTCGCATCCATAGAGCACGCGATCACACTGGGCTGCCACTTCACGGAAGTCGATGTCCAGCGGACGGCCGACGGAGCGCTCGTTCTCCTGCATGATGAACAGGTCAACCGGACGACGAATGGACGAGGATACATCGCCGAACTCGCGTTAGAGGACGCCCAAAAGTTAGACGCCGGGAGCGGCCAGAAAGTCCCAACCTTCGAAGAGACGCTCGCCATAGCCAGCGGGCGGATCGGGTTGATCGTAGAATTGAAAGTGCCGGGCCTGACCTATGATGCCTGCGCAACAGTCCGTGGCAGCGGCTTCAACGGATCTGTGATCTACGCCTCGTTTCTCCACGAAGAACTCCAACACGTGAGAAGAATTGATCCGAAGGCTCAGACGTTGGCATTGTTCAAACGGCTGCCCGAGGATCCCGTCGCCACGGCCATCAGTCTCCAGGCCACGCATGTCGGGATGCGCATCGATACGGTCACTAAACCCCTTGTGCATCGCCTCCATGACGCACGCCTGCTTGTGTTCGTCTACACCGTCGACAATCCGGCCGCGATCAAACGGGTGAAAATGCTCGGTGTGGATGGCATCATCTCCGACTTTCCGGACCGTGTGTGAGAGACCACGCAGGAGACATATAAGCAGCACCGATCGTACGGTTGGGAGCTACTCTGAAATAGCACGGGCGACCCTGCACTGTGGTGGGAGGTCGCCCGTGTTTGGCGCTTAGGACGCCGGAAGGTGATCATTTCTGTTGTCGCGACCCAAAAGACCCACGCGATACTGGTGATCCAGGTTTCCAGTCGGGGGAGACCACGTCAATCCCGGTTACCTGTGTTCCTCACGCTCCCGAAGCTGTCTCCGCTTACACGGCTTTTGCCCATCCGGTTGCGAAGGGCTATTGTGCCAACATGGCACAGCCAGCGAAGAACCGGTCAGCGTGACCGACGAGAAACCCACCCTGATATCGGTGGGCCTGATGGGCCAGGTGGCGTCGAGTCGTCCATATCCACCCTCCTCT
>CAZJOQ010000156.1:0-9062 GCA_964547625.1 uncultured Nitrospira sp. | reverse complement strand
GGAAGCCAAGCGCTCCGGGATCTTGCCGCTGTGTGGCGAGAGGTTCTCAGCTCACCGTCATGATCCCAAACAGCATCCGTCCTTGAAATATTCACAAGCCCTCTCCGGTTCATACTCGGCGTGATGCCGAAGGTGCTGATCTATTGCTGATAGGCAACACAGCTATATGACGCACCTCGATCGGAGTGGTGGATTAAGCCGGGGCGGATGCATCATTGGCGAATCGCCATGGCGAGCATCAGCTGCTGATCCGGTTTGCCGCGCATGGTCTCGCCGATAACATGTCGCGAATGAAGATCCAGCAACACTACTGGAGGTTCACTGTCTACCCATTGAGGGGGCTCGCTCATCTCAACCCCTTTGCCTTGGTCCACGTTCACGATTCTACCAACTTAGCGTGCGACAGCGGGCTGAGTTTCTCGGGCAGCCAAACTCTTTCGGCGATTGGCGGAAATCGCGCGGTCAATAATGGCTCCACAATTGATGCATTTCCATGCATAGAAGACGAGAAAGAAATCTGAAAACCGCTCCAACATCATCATCCCCCTACACTTTGGACATTCCATAGATCCCTCCAGGATGGTTGTGTGCACAGCTGATGATGAACATAAGCAAGAGCCGCACCAATTTGTCATATGCCAGCATTTCAATGACTTATAAGTTACGTAGTTATACGATGAATGGAATTGTTCATGAAATTGACGATGAAAAGAGATGAATCTGTCAATGATTTGTCAGCGTGCGTACAAGAGAAATCTGGCATAAAGTAATATTTAATTATTTAAATGTACATAAATATCTATGGACAGAGAACTCACGACCCGTTTAGCCGTTGCCGAACGGCGGCTCGGTGGGTCTTAACCGGTGGCTCAGGAAGCTCGAGCCAGCTCATATACATTAGATGCGCACTCTGACGATCACCTTAGTGATGCTTGACCGGAGTCTACGAACAGGCTGAGAATGTGCCTTACGTGAAGGATTCACAACTGAGGTTGGCCTAGCGATGCATCGTTAGAATGTGATACCAAATACAGGTCACATGAAGATCGCCATTATAGGAGCTTCGGCTGGGATTGGGCTGGAGACCGCACGTCTTGCACTGGAACGTGGGCATGACGTGACCACCTTGTCACGCCGGATCGTTCCGCTTCCCGACCACGCTAAACTGAAAAGGGTGCAGGGCAGTGCGACGAATCCAAGCGATGTCAGGGCGGCAGTGGAGGGGACCGATACGATCCTGGTGACGCTTGGTGTGAAGAGCCCCTTTGCCACCACACTGTTCTCCGACTCGGCACGTCTTCTCTTACAAGTCCTCAAGGAGACGGGCTCCTCCCCAATGCTCCTTGTATTGACTGGTTTCGGTGCAGGTGACAGTTGGGGATACAATTCACTTCTCATGAAACTCATGTTTACACTGCTCCTCAAGAAAGTCTATGCGGACAAGAGTGAGCAGGAACGCATAATTGCCGGTGGATATCCGCGCTGGGAGATCGTCCGCCCGGGCCGCTTAACCAACGGCGCGATGACAGGCCGCTACCGTGTGCTGGAGAAACTGGTTGAAGGCATGAAGGTAGGGGCAATTTCTCGTGCTGATGTGGCGCACTTCATGGTGGCGCAGGCGGAAAACCCGACCTGCTTGGGCAAATACCCAGCGCTGACTTACTGAGTCTCGTGTGTTGAGACTCGTCTGGGAACGACTCGCCCTTCTTCCAAGTCTTGCAAATCCGACCAGGCGGTGATGTCGGTGCGCGATGGATCGATGGCAGCCAGATATTGCTCGAACCTGGCCGCACTCTCAGGGGAACTCGGCCCGCGTGCCAATAAGTTCCGATTCCATTCTTCCAATTCAGCAGGTTGGTGCGGATTGGCCTGCTTCTCAAACCAGGTGATGACTCCTTCATCGGCCTGGTTGGCTTTCACGGCAGCTGTAAACTGTTCACTGGTGATACCCGCAAACTCGAGCAGCCGATCGTCCATCGGGCAGGGGTAGATATATTCGCCCTCGGTTCCCGCAAGGACGGCGCGGCATTTGTCGATCATGCGAGCTAGATGAGCATAACCGGCTAGCTGAAATCGCATGCTGCGCGGGAAGTCATTCCGTAGGTCCATCGTTGCTAGAGTAACTTGTGATTTTTGAAGGTCAGGTTTTTGACCACGACCTGGTTATCCGCATAGGTGATGATACGTCTGGTGGCCGGGAGGTCGCATGCACCGACGCGGATGTGGGTGTCCGTGAAACTCTCAACATTGGTGAGTTTCCCATCCGTGGGTGAATAGTAGTAGACGGTGTACTTGGTTGTGAGATTTTTCTGGTCTTGCGTGGCGGCGCTTTCCTCCACGTTGATCGTAAACGCAAATGGATTCATGCCCGGATGAGCCATTTTGCGGTTGATCTGGGTGATCCGGTTGTCTTTCACCCGGTAGAAGGAATTAGAGCCATGGATATTCAGCTTCGTCCCGAACGGGTGGCCATCTTCTTCCATGGTGAGGGAATACTTGCCGTCTGATTCTTCGAAACTCCGTGGGCCACGATGGACCGCGATCATGCCGAGTTGTTCCTGGGCCCACTTTTGAGTCTCGCCGTCGCCGAGCTGGACGGATACTTCGCGGGGGCTCTTGACCATGACCGATCCGCAGGTTTCTTTGCCATTCACATTGACGGTGAGGTCGGCGGTAAATCCTGGAAAGTCTTTGGGCCAGCGAGCGGTCGCTTCAAAGGCTCGGCGAAGGAGCTCGCGAGCCTGGGGGTCGTCTGCCACGGTCGAAGGTTCTTGTTGTGGTTGCATTAACATTCTCCTCTCAGAAAAAATTACTTGATTATCTTTAGTTATACCGGGATCGTGAGAGAAGGCTCAAGTCTCATATCGAGATGGTCGGAAGTTACTTAGTCACGAACGCAAGGCGTCGTCGTAAGTGGGCACAATATTTGATGTTCCCAAGAATCCCAGGACTCTGATATACTCCGCTAATTTTCTTAGGACCGGGCATTGATTGAATAGTAGACACCCTGGTCGGCCGTCGGCGTTAGTCGAGAAAGGATGGGCATGGAACGGCGAGCTGCTTCGCATACCGAAGAAGAAGAGATGAACCAACGCCGGAAGCTTCTGAATGCGGCGAGACGAGGCGATACGAAAGCCATCAGCAAACTCTTTGAGCTGTATCAAGTGCGTGTGCTTAGCGGAGATCAGTTGGCCAAGGTCAATCGGACCTCCACCTATATGGTTCCAGTCAAGCCCTCGCAGAGCGGTAAGTCGAGGTCATCAGGAAAAGGGAAAAAGTCGACTCTTCCATCAGCAAAGGGAGATAAGAAGCCAGCCAAGGTAACGATGGCCAGGCCAGCAGTCAACGTTCTTGCCAAAACTGCTGGTAAGAAGCGTGCCGAAGCAGTCAAGACACCAGTGAAAGGTAAATCCAGGCACAAGAAGTAACGGAAGGGTGGATTACTGCACAGCCACTTTGAGCCCACCTCCTGCGAGTTTTGCCGCGATGTTTTCGGCTTGTTCTGTTGACCCGCTGAAGACGATGGCTTCTCCGTCATGATCGATTCGATAAGCCAACTCAAACGCCTTCGTCGATGTCATGCCGGGAATAAACCGACAAAACAGCTCGATGACCTGCTGGTAGGTGTGGCAATCGCAGTTGTAGACGACTACACGGGACTCGAACCCCGTCCCTGAACTGGTTTGAATATCCTCGCTGATACTGGGAATGGTTTCTGGTGTGGCAGGTGTCGGCATGCAGTGGGAATTCTAGGGAAGGTGAGGAAGCCGATTTCTGTTTGAGCGGCACCATTTCATCGTATCCAACCCACTCTTACACTTTATCCATATCGATCACTTCGGTTGCGTCCCACAGATTCTTCAGCTCGGCATCGGCCAACTCCTTTTCTCGGTCCTCATCGGTCTCTGTGCCAAAGGTTGTGCCTGCCGGTGACGAGGCGCTGTCTGTATGCGACTCCTGAGGCGTCGGTTCCGTCGTCCGTTTGGTGTGACGGCGTTTTTTTGCAGGGTCCATGTTCACTGGCATTGTAACCCTCTGAGACTACACGTAGTCTCCTCCGATTGCGCGTGTCTTGTCAATCGAACGGTGGTCGAATGAATAAAAATCGCTCATTCTGGAGTGTTAAAGGAAGCCGGACAAGTGAGCGCGTGTTCTTGCTCAAAACAGGGTCTCTGCCACGGTATCAGCGTATCGCCGTCCCAAGGGAGTCAGCCAGAGGTGATCATGATCCGAATCGAGTAGGCCTTTCGCCACCAGTTCGTCAATCTGGCGATCTCGCTCTGCCGCTCGACTTATTGGTCGAGGGACACCGCGGAGAAGGCGCAAACCAAATACGAGTGCATCTCGCTGTCGTTCGGCAGTCGACAGAATGGTGTGGTCTGTGATCGGTAGATGATGGTTGTCCAGTGCTTTCATATACGATTCAAGATCCGCTATTTTCCCGAATCGAGTTCCCGCAAGATAAGACTGCGCGCTGGGGCCGAGTCCAAGGTACTCACCGCCGGTCCAGTAGAGAAGGTTGTGACGACAAGCAGATTCCGGTTTGGCGTAGTTGGAGATCTCATAGCGAGGAAATCCTGCGTCGGCCAGGATGTGTTCGGCCGCAGCCTCCATCTCAATCTGTAGTGAATCATCGGGTGCTGCCACGATTTTCCGAGCGATCTCCTGAGCCAATCGTGTGTCTTCTTCAATAGTCAGGGCGTAACAGGAGATATGAGTTGGTTTAAGTGCCACAAGCGCTTCCAGCGTATCGATCCAGTCTTGCAAGGATTGCCCCGGCAGCCCGTACATCAAGTCGAGGTTGATATTCGTGAAGCCAGCCAGCCGCGACTTCTGAACAGCAGTTGCCGTGTCTTGAACCCGTCCGAATCGCCCAATGGAGAGGAAATCCTGATCTTTCATGGATTCTGCCCCAAAGCTGATTCGATTAACCCCAGACTTGGCGAGAGCAGTAAGATCCTCAAAGGTGACAGAAGATGGGTGCGCCTCCAACGTGATCTCCGTGGTCGAGCTGGTTGGCCACGTCGCTTGAATCAGGCTCAGAAGTGTCGTGAGGTATTCAGTGGGAAGAGATGTGGGGGTCCCTCCACCAACATAGATGCTGTGCAAGCAACGTCCATTCAAAACATCTTGTGGGGCGTGGAGCGCAATTTCTTGAAGGAGGGCAGACTGAAACCGTGCCATCCGATCGGCCTGAGCGATTTCCAGATAAAAGGCGCAAAAGTGGCAACGGCGGCGACAGAAGGGGACATGGATGTACAGGCCGATGGCTTCCGACGCGATCATCTGTCGAATGGAAAGAGAATAGGTTTTGAGAAGTCTCTGGTGAGGACGATCTCGATCTCATTCGCCGGTGACACTCCGCGGTTCCGGATGTGCGAGGTCCAACCTCCATGTCGACGAAGAGATTCAAATACTGATTTGATCAATTGCGGTTTGATCGTGGCTTCCCACTCTCGCACCCAATTCCGTTCATCTTCATCGCCGGCGTATTCGTCCGGAAACGACGCTTCGAGCGTGAAGCGGAGCGCAAACGTTTTGTCTTCCTGGTACATATGATTTCCTGTCGTTGCGATTCGGTAACGGTGATCTTATAATGCGCTGGTACTTGAACCAAGGAGTCGTTGCGTATGCCTATCTTCGAATATGTGTGTGGTGAATGCAATCATCGTTTTGAGCTTCTGATCCAGGGATCCACAGAGGCAGCTTGCCCTCAGTGCAAGGCGACCAAGCTCGATAAACAGTTTTCAGCCTTTGGTGTCGGAGCCACGGCTGGTTGGGCGTCGTCTGGCAGTCCTGGCGCGTGCGGCAGTTGTGGCGATCCGCGCGGGCCCGGCGCCTGTTCGATGAACTGAACGTCCGATGGGTTCGTCAGGTGAACAAGCGCTGCAAGGCGCCATCTCAGCTATCTCGCAATCTGATCCTCTTATCAAGCTTCTGCAGCAAGTGCGATTAGGTCGCATGAAACCGACCGATACCGGCTTGCGCGCTGTGACCGAATCGTGGCTTGATGCCTATGAGAAGGCGCTGAATGCGGAAGGACTTACGCAGTTCGACCTTCGTCGACTGAACCCTGCGCCTCGGCTTATGGTCCTCATTGAGATCGGTGTGCTCACGGAGGATCATCCGGGCGTGACGTCCTTGAAGGCGTCCTACGATCGAGTACTGGTTCGTACCGGTGTTAAGGGTTGAGCAGGCAAAAGTCTTAGTCCAGACCTTCTATCCTCCTGATCCCAACGAGACACTATTGTCGAACACGTGGGTATGAGTTGACGCGGGTGGGAGCGATCCCTCAAGGATGGATCACAACGCGTCCTTTGCGCAGCGAAACCCGGTGCCGCTGGGACGGCTGTCCATCGTTCCCCAATCACGATCACTCGTGCGGAGACTTGCAGCTGGCTTCAGCCATGATCCGCCGCGCATGGCCTTGATTGCGCCTCGGCTTGGGCCGTATGGATCACTGAGAAGTGCCTGTCGATAATAATTGGGGTCGTACCAGTCTTGCACCCATTCTGCAGCATTCCCCGCCATGCCGAAGAGCCCATATGGGCTGACTGAGTGTGGAAAACTGTCCACCGGCATCGTTAAGACTTCGCCCTGTATCCCCTTTTCTTTGGCTATGCGAGCGCCCTCGCCTTTGACCCAGAAGGCATCCCAATCAGCTCCACTGGTGAACTCGATCGTTCGCTGTGCCCAGTAGCTCGCGCTATTGGCCATGGTAATGTCCCACTGGTTTCCCCAAGGGTAGCGTCGACTATCCGTTCCGCGCGCGGCCTTTTCCCATTCGGCCTCGGTGGGCAGCCGTTTCCCGACCCAGCGACAATAGGCATCGGCATCGATCCAGCTCACATTGACGACGGGATGCTGTTCGATGCCTGATAACGGTTGATTGTTTACCCAGAGCGTCGCGGCACGGTTCGAATTTTCCGGAGCGCCATGACCCGTTGCGTGGACAAACGCGGCATAGGCTTGGTTGGTGACCTCGAAGCGATCAATGAGGTACCCACTCAAGTACACACGACGTTCGGGGTGTTCGTCAGGAAACCCATCGCTTCCTTCAGGCGTTCCCATCGTAAACTCTCCCGGAGGAATGAGTACCATCTCTGACGAGATTTCCGTACCGCGTACTGACGGCGAAAGACCGAAGATGATAAGCAGCACCGACAATCTCAGGAAGGATCGTATCATGAAGGTTTGGGAATACCGCACGCTTTGGCGACAGCATCTCGATAGTTCAACCACAGAGCCAAGCTCTTCGTGACGCTGGCCAGGACCAACGGTCGAAGCGCCGGAGGCGTGTAGTTGACGACCATGTCATAGGCATCATGTCGGTGGCCCGCTTCAACCAGTTGGTGGGCTCGAACCAGGCCCATATGCCGGGGTGAGACTCCATGATATCGGACGAGTGGATGACGACTGACGATGGAGTCAATGTCCTTCGCACGGTTCTTCTTGGACGTGGCACGAAGTTCTTGGCGATCTTTCACACTGCCTTCAACGAAAACGGTGAAGGTCGCGGCAGCAACCACCCAGTGTCTGTGGTGAGACATCCTGTCCAGCCAGCCCCGATAGGTTTGGGCTGCAGGTACGAGGCGGTCATGTTCGAAATCTTTGCGGCTGAACCCTAATCCTTCCATCATCGTCAAGAAGAGCTCGGGGTGGGACTGTCCCAATGAGAGTCCACCGGTTTCTTCCTCGTAGATGTTCTCGGCCAGCATATGGCGGACTGAAGGAGGAGGGTTCTTTCCCAGGATCCGCGCTAAGAAGACAGGAAAGTCTCGAACATATACGGCGTACTCATGTTGAAAGTGAGCTTTGAGCTGGGCCTTGCTGAGACGGCCTGAGGAAAAATGTTCCCAGGCCCAGTGATGTTTCCCATCCATGATGGTGAGGAGGGATTCAAGGAACGAGGATTTTTTCATGCCCGTAGCCACAATCGCTTGCCTTCTCTAGTGGTGCCTCGTTAGAATTCACACGATACACCAACAGCCGATGAATCCACTAACCATTCAGAACCCCGACGAAATCCTCACCATCCTAGCCGATGTGACGCTCCGAGGAACCGGTTTTACGACGGAATCATTACTCGACTATGTCTTAGAAGAAGGATTTACGGAACCCATCTACCTCAATGCGAGCGGCGAGGACCCTACCGCATTCTTTCAAGGGCAGCCGAATGCCTGGGCCATCTACCAAATTCGCGAATGGAAGCGCGTGCTCACGATTTCGGGCGGCCCGGGTCAGGATAGGCGCGCGCGAATTACGGAAACGCCGTAGCCCAAGTTTGAGTGTAAAGAGATGGACAGTAAAGTGCAATCACAGAGCGGGTTTCAACCGTAAAGAGGTGAGTAGGGAAGCTTATGCGGATGATTCATCTCACGAAAGCGTGTATTCGGATGTGCCGCTTTTTGTGAGCAGAATCTTGGTGGGTGAGTCTCACCAGGCCCGTGTAGACGTATTGCCCAGCCGGCTTTGACTCTCCATCCGCGAAGCTTCAGTTTGAATGTTTTAACTTCAACGGGCAGGTAGCCAGTCCTTCATATTTCGTCAAACGCGGGATTACGGTTGAATGCGTGGATGAGGTTTCTCTGCAGGTAAGTCGCGGAAATGACGTTCTCGTGTTCCCTCGTACCATCCTCCAACGAGGATCCCTTCTTCAAAATAGAGATAGCGATGGCGGACGATCGCTGAACTCTCCCAATCTTCGAAAATCCATTCTTCCTGCCGAATCCCGTCCTTCGTGAAGGTCGTATTGATTGTCTGCGGCCCACCCCACGATTGCAGGACTTGTTCTTTGCTCATACCAACCATCACACGATGTTGTTCGATGTGCTTCTCAAATTTTGGGTCGCTCAACTGAACAATCATCGGCCAGATCACTGCCATGAGGAGAAAGAGTGCAAGCCCGACATAAATGATAATCCTCACCGGGCGGCGCCGAATGAACGACGGTTCTTCAGTGTTGGGATCGAAGGGAAGGAGTTGAGATTCGGTATTCATAAGGATTGAGAGATGGATGCTAACAAGTGCGTTCTCCATGAGTCAAGGAGGAGGAGTCAATG
>CAZJOQ010000155.1:0-9085 GCA_964547625.1 uncultured Nitrospira sp. | reverse complement strand
GCCGAGAGGAATGCGTCAGTCGGTTGCTCACGGGATTGGCGACTGGAAAGGGAAGCAGAGGAGCGACCTCATCAAGGAAGCGCTATCTCAAAGCGAGCCTAGAATTCATCGATAGAGACCGGTCGGAGAAAATCACGGACCGACACCAGACCGACGAGCGCACCCCCTTTGGTCACACCGAGATGGAGCGTACGATGTCTGTCCATGAGGTCCGCAGCTTCCGTCAATGGCCGCCGCTCCTCGATGCCTGGGATCGGGCTGCTCATGATCTCTTCAATCGGCACGAAGTACGCGGCTTTCTCTGCTCCAACGAACTTTTTGACAATATCTGATTCGGTCACGATGCCGATGATCTTGGCTTGACGTGTAACGAACACGCTCTCAACATTGCAGGCTCGCATCAACTTCGCCGCCTCGACGACCGAGGTGCCGACGTCCACCGTCACCATTTCTTTCTGCATCAAATTGCCGACTGTTACCATGGGATCCTCCTTTTAATATTTGTATTGGCCTCAAGGTACCAAGCGTCCGTTGCCCTGGCGTTAGCTGGCTATTACAGGTCGGTAAACTTTTCGCGTGAGGAGATGTCACACGGAATTTACGATTTGGCAATGAGGCGGTGACTTACACAAGGTACATCTCCTTTCAATGCAGCAAGACGCTCGCCTCATAATCGATCAGGTAAGGACTTCATGATGATGAGTACGGATTCATGTCAATTAGGAAGGTAAGGAGGTGCGCATTATGGTTACCGAGCTACAGATGGGGTATTCGCTTGGGAGATCCATCATGGTCCGCTTGGCCATCATCGTGATAAGTGTCTGTGGCATGTTCGTCAGACTAAGACCAGCTCCCTGAAGTTCCCGAGTCTGGCCTCTAAACATGAAGCATCACGCTGTATTCTACAGCGGGCAGGAAGCCAGACTTTGATTACAAGTTGAACGAGTTTGCTAGTGGAACTATGGGGATAGTGCGCTCGCGGTGTGTCAGGGGGGAGTCACTGCCAACGTCGATACCAACTCAAAGCGTATTCTTGCGGCGAAAGCCACGATCGCGCTAACCGAGATGAATCTCTTCGAATCGCGGCCGATGGATTCGGCTTCCGAGCGAGAGCCGGTAGGGCAAGTTTGCCTCTAGCCCAGCTCCCGCCTGTCCATTGCCATGCACTGTTGAATCTCCCTCTTTCTGAGATCAATATGAGCGCCTCACTCACTCTCGCCACGCAGCGACCATTGAATACATCACTGTCACAATGGCGCTTATCAGGATCACTTCGATCATCCATGTCGTCATCGCTCGTCACCTCCTTTCATGTTAGGCCAGATCTATGGCCGTTAGTCGTTTGTTCTCCATTGACATGATGCGATTCTATCGGGGCACTGTTTCTTCTTAGTTACGAGTGTGCCAATTTTGTGTGAACTATGCGGTGGTCGTGAGGGGTAGAAAACGAAGCAGCCCCCTGGGTCTAGGATACTTGCGAAATCCTAAGGAATGGCGCCGATAATAGCCAACCTAGCCGATACATTTGGGTAGGACTGAGTCACTAGCGTCCCGCTTCGCTATATCGAGATGAGCTGTGAGTATCGCTGCCCCTCCTGACCGGTTCGCTGGAAGCGGGCTTTGCGAGAGTTGTCCGCGAAGATCTTTGATGCCGAGCAAACGCATAAGGATGAACAATGTAAGTCTTTTCAGGATGCCATCATAACCCATAGAGAAACTCCTTTCGTCCAGAACGTCGTTCAGAAGCCAGACGTCAATGCTATTCATGGCCTTGCCAGTCAAGGCATAGAGGCAGTCGGCGGTAAATTCTCAAAGCAAGGATATGATTGGTGTGTTACAAACCGGTTGCGGAGCAGTAAAGTCCGGGTTAAGAGGGTATAAAAACTTGCCCGGTGGCCTCTCATCGCTTGTGCGTTCAGAGGTTAGTCACGGGCGCCGGCCTTGAAACAACCGCCAGCTCGGCGATACGCGTGTCTCGACTAGAGCCTTTCCCACTGGGAACATGGATGAGCGGAAGGGACGAGAGTTATACGTGTCCAGATCATGGCCTCTACCTCGTCTATGAATGTGCGCCTGTTGGGAGAAGCAGAAGATGACGCATTGACGTTAAATGGAAGTTACGAGGGCATTAACCTTTCGACACATTTTCGCGTGTACGTCTTGGGCAAGTCTACGAGGACAGCGTGACCCAGGCTCTATGGCCTAGTGCGATGATTCGCGAATTGGCGGGAGCCATGAGGATGGTATGAGGCCGATCACTCGAAACCCTCCCACCCACTTAAGCGAGTGCCGAAGACCAAGGTGCGCCGATTACTCGAAACCACAATAAGGCCGCTTTCGTTATCCACTTCCAGGATGTGCTCATGGACATCTAACGGCTTCGAGGCGAAACCGCCGAGAAGTGGTGTGAATCCCACCAATCGCTCATTCGTAATAAAGACGGCCCCATAGTCATTGCTATAGAAGCGGGCGACTTTTTCCCGCATCCCCAACGGCTCCTTAAGCCACAAGCCATTGACGCCGCGAAATCCGTACAGATGGCGATCCGTTCTGATCAGGCTGAAGCTTGGGAGGATCTTCCGCTCGAGGATCTTTTCATTCACGTCCAGTTCCTGCTTGCTCCAGGTTAGAGCCCGGCTTGAAAACCCTAAGAGCCGACGAGACGTCACGACGATACCATTGATCCCATTCGTGCCGGAACTGATGACCACCTCCTGAGCTCCCAGCGGTATCTCTCTCCGGCCACTCAGTTGACTGGTCGCAACGGCTTGACCAGACTCCAGCCACAGCGTCACTTCAGACTGGAGCTCTGCCCCTGTGACACCTTGCGAAAGGAGCCAGATCAAGGCTGAATAGGCGATGAAGCATAGAAGGGTTCCGAATGTGTTCATGAATCGACCGGATAAATGGACTGACGAGAACCCATGGTTGGCCTCGCTAACCAATCAGTGAACGAGGAGTTCCAGCATAGCTTATCAAGCAACTGCATAGAAGAGTGAGGGGCACGACGTTCTTATGGAGATGGATGGACCGACCAACCATGAACGTTAATCAGGACGATGCTATCTGCGAATCCAAAGGAGAGGAGTGGGTGGGATCTTGGTAGAAAGACTAGGAAGAGGGATGTTACACATCTGTAACAGGCTCGCAACAGTATTGTGACCTAAGTGGCATAGAGTCATCCGGTTCTTGTGGCTCAAGCAGTAACCTCATAATAGCAAAGGAGTTTCCATGACGGATCATTCTGCTGAGCCGCGTGATCCAGTTGCCGAGGGCTCGGAGGGGGGAGAGAAATCGATCCATTTCTTGAATCGTGAGATCAGCTGGCTGCGGTTTAATCTACGGGTCCTCGAAGAAGTCGAGGACAAACGGCATCCCCTCTTGGAGCGAGTAAAGTTTCTGACTATCTTCGCCACGAACCTGGATGAGTTCTTCATGATTCGAGTGTCCGGTCTCCGTCGCCAGGTAGCGGCTGGGACGGGAGGAACGACCCCGGACGGCATGACACCATCCGAGCAAATATTGGCGATCAACCGAGAGCTGAGCGTCCAGTTTGGGCGATACGATAGGTGTTGGAAGCAGGACGTGTTACCCAGCTTGCGGGAAGCAGGTATCCGGATTCTGCATTATGTGGATCTGACGGCGAAGGAGCGGGAGGCGATTCAACAGTACTTTCAGCGCGACATCTTTCCAGTACTGACTCCACTGGCATTTGATCCAACCCATCCCTTTCCGCATATCTCAAGCCTGAGTTTTAATCTTGCTGTGTTGGTCAAAGACCCTGAGCGTGGCGATTGTTTCGCACGGGTCAAAGTGCCGGATGTCTTTCCAAGACTGGTTCCCATTCCTACCGACAAAGATGTCGCTCTACAGCAGCTGGGACTGGGTGGGGTGGGAAAAATTCAGCAATTTGTGTGGCTAGAGGAGGTCATCGCGCATAACTTGGACGACCTCTTTCCCGGCCTGGAAGTGGTCGCCTCGTATCCATTCCGTGTGACGAGAGATGCGGATGTGGCCATTGAGGAAGACGAAGCGTCTGATCTAATTGACGCGATGGAGGAGCAGCTCGATCAGCGAGATTTCACATCAGCTGTTCGATTGGAATTGGATGCGACGACACCGGAGCACATCCGTGAGATTCTGATGCGCAACCTTCAGTTACCACCGTACCTGGTCTACACGGGGGACAACCCAATCGGTATGGCAGGGATTCGCGAACTCTATGCGCTTGAACGTCCCGACATGAAGGATCCGCCATTTTTGCCGTCTGTGCCGTCCTGCTTCAGCAAGTCGAACAGCCTCTTGGCTACTATCCGAGAACAGGATGTCCTCTTGTATCACCCCTACGACAGCTTCATGCCGATCGTGGAATTTCTACGAGAGGCCGCAAACGATCCGGATGTGCTTGCGATTAAGCAGACCCTCTATCGCGTCAATCCGAAATCACCCATCATCGATGCGCTCATGGAGGCACGCGTCAACGGCAAGCAGGTTGCGGTCTTGGTCGAGCTTAAAGCGCGATTCGACGAGGAAAATAATATTGAATGGGCCCGGAAACTTGAAGATGAAGGTGTGCATGTTGTGTACGGTGTGCGCGGCCTCAAGACGCATGCGAAGGTCTGTCTCATCGTCCGGCGGGAACTCGATGGGATCCGACGCTATATTCATCTCGGCACCGGAAACTATAACGTGGTCACCAGTCGTATCTATACCGATTTGAGCTATTTCACGTGCGATCCCGCCATTAGCCACGATGTGTCCGATCTATTCAACTCCTTGACCGGGTATGCTCGCAAGAATTCCTATTCCAAGCTCCTCGTCGCACCGACGATGCTGAGGCAACAACTGCTTGATCGGATCGAGCGCGAGACGAGCCGGCATCGCCAGCACGGTGATGGATATATCGCCTTCAAGATGAACGCGTTGGTCGATACACAGTGTATCCAGGCGCTCTACCACGCATCGCAAGCGGGAGTCAGGATTGATCTTCAGGTGCGGGGCATTTGTTGTCTGCGACCGGGCCTCCCCAGGATCAGCGAAACCATCTCTGTCACCTCGGTGGTCGGGCGTTTTCTCGAACACGCGCGGATCTATTATTTTCGCCATGGTGGAGAAAATGAGGTGTTGATCGGGAGCGCTGATCTCATGCCCCGCAATCTGGATCACAGGGTAGAACTTCTTGTCCCCGTGCAACATCCTCGCTGGCGTGAGATCATCATCAATGACATTCTCACGGTCGGGCTACGCGACAATGTGCAGGCAAGACGATTGCTCGCCGATGGGACGTATCAACGAATCCATGCCGCACCTGATGAAGCCGCCGTGAATTCGCAGCAATGGCTTTTGGATCACTGGAAATCCAGATCATAAAAAGCTGCTTGGAGGCTGGGGGCGTATCCTGACGGGACATTTCCATGTGACACTTCTGACGCACCAGGAACGGAAATACAGGAACGGCGATAATAGTTATGACCCATGAGGATCGGCGGATAGCATGAGATCCTCACGGCCAGCTATTTCGCGTAGCTGCACTTCAGTGCTGGTCCGCCGGGAGAAATGACACGGCGATGCAAAGCGCAATCAAAATGGTAATGCTGATCCACCCAAGAACTTGCATTCACCATGTTCCGGCCCGGCTCCACATCTTGCCGTAAATACTCTTCAGAGTTCCCAGTGTATTGCCAGCCTGATTGTCTGTCTGAAATCTTGACCAGTCAGGTCCCTCGAGTGTTAACGAAATCGTTACGAGTCTTTCATCGACCTGTAACGAGTGGATGAGAAGGTGCTTCCAAGACTGGGTCCACCGTGATGTCAACGAGACATTCATGCGAGCTTTGACAGGAGGAGGGCAAGATGCAGCCTCTATCATTCCAACCAACATTGCAATGGCAAGGACAGGAGTTCGGGTAGCCTGGCCTTCACCAAAATCAATCCCCTGCACAGCGATTGTTGGTTTCGCCGCTGTCTCATCCTTCAATGGCCTTACACCGGCAGGTTCTCGTCGGCAACCTATTCAAGCATGCGAAAGAGATCCAACGCATCGACAATGGCTACCTTGCGGTTTTACTGATCGAACGATCTGGAGGAACTAATCGGAACAATTGCGGAGTATGTCATCTTCGAATGTCTGAATGCTCCGCAACTTTCGTTTTCGATCATTGAAGAACATCAGGAGAAGGCCTTTGGGCTGCAGGTGCGGAGCCTGGAAAGGGAAGAGCACGATGCGACATGAGTTTATCGCGACCGACCATTCAGGATATGGAATTGTCTGATGCCTGGACGCTAGCCAATCCTGAGTCAGCTCTTCTCGATCGGTTCGAGTGTATTCGAGATGGTCGATGACTAGGTCTGCATAGGAAGGCTACTGCGCTGACGGCTGGTCAACCAGTTTGTACCCGAGAGATTTGATGGACGCGATGGTCTCGTTGAGGAATGGAATCTTCACTTTCAAGCGTCGGACATGGACATCGACGGTTCGCGTCGTCCCGTAGTAGTCGTATCCCCATACTTCATTGAGGAGCACTTCTCGTGTCAGCACCCGCCCAGGGTGACGCAACAAATGCCTCAGTAGTCCGAACTCTTTGGCTGTGAGAAGCACTTCTTGCCCTGTGTCCGTGACTTCGTGTTTGGTTAGATCCATTTGTATCGGACCATAAGCCAAGGATGTGGGTTGATGATCGGCGACTCGATCGACGCGCCGCAGGAGAGCTTTTATCCGGGCCACTAACGTCCTAGGGCTGAAAGGCTTCGTCATATAATCATCAGCGCCGAGTTCAAGCCCGACGACGGTATCGGACTCGTCATTCTTTGCCGTCAGCATGATGATGGGGAGAAGCGCGGCCTCTGGCTTGCGCCGCAAGGTCTTACACACTTCCAACCCATCCATCTGCGGCAACATGAGATCCAGAATCACGAGATCGGGATGTTCCGACGACACGAGTTTTTGTGCCTCAATGCCGGTGTCTGCGATGCACGGATGATATCCTTCCTTCTCGAGGTAGTGCTTGATCAACTGCGCAATCTCTCGTTCGTCTTCCACAATGAGGATTTTCTTGGGCCGTTGTGAAGTCATGAGACTCTCCCCCGCGTTTAGTTCTATCCGTATGGGGCATCATAGGCCCTCTGTGTTACAGACTCGTTACGGAGATTTTCTGCTTGAATCGTGCGCGTTAACCAAGGAAGTGAAGTTGGTCAGCGAACGGGATGAAGACTCAAGATTTTAGAAATCCGCAATACGTTCAGGCAGTCGGTTCGTTTAGACGGATGGTATAAAGGTAGTGGTACAGACCCTGCCGCTCCAGCAATTGCACGTGGGTGCCTTCCTCAACAAGTTTTCCTTTGTCGAGAACCAAAATGCGGTCGGCACGCTGAATCGTCGACAGTCGGTGGGCGACAACGAAGGTGGTCCGTCCTTCCATGAGACGTTGGAGTGCTTCTTGGACCAGGCGCTCTGAATCGGTGTCAAGCGATGATGTCGCTTCGTCGAGTAATAGAATGCGAGGATCTTTCAGGATCGCTCGAGCAATCGCGATTCGTTGACGTTGTCCACCGGACAAGTTGACTCCCTTTTCACCGACCACGGTCTGGTACCCGTCCGGTAAGGCTGTGATGAAGTCATGCGCATGAGCGGATTTACTGGCGTCCCATACAGTCGCCTCGTCTGCGTCCATCTTTCCGTAACGAATATTGTCGAGGATCGTGCCTCCGAACAGGATAGTTTCCTGCGGGACCAACGCGATCTGTCGGTACCAACTCTCAAGCATCACGTCTCGGAGGTCTCTTCCGTCAATGGTGAGACGACCCTCTATCGGATCATAGAACCGGTGCAGGAGATTGATCACCGTAGTTTTGCCGGCGCCGGTTGGTCCGACCAACGCAACAAGTTCGCCGGGCTTGGCTTCAAAGGAGAGGTTGGACAATACCGAGTGGCGAGGATCATAGCCAAACGTGACGTTCTCCATCCGCACATGGCCCTCGACTGTGCCTAGTGCCTGTGCATCTGGTCGATCGTCAATGTCCGGCTGCGCATCAAGTATCTCGAAGACACGTTGCGTAGCTCCTTGGGCCTCCTTGATCTGCGTAAAGACGCGCGCGGCCGCGCTGAATGGGCCGATCAAAATGCCTGCAAACAAGACGAACGCGAACAGATCACCCGGCGTCACGGTGCCGTCGATAACCTGCCGGCCTCCGTACCACAGTACGGCGGTCGCCGACGAAAATGTCATGAGGCTGATCACTGGGATAAAGACGGCCATGATGCCTGCTCGGCTGAGTGTGAGACGAAGCATCTGATCGACCTGATCGGCGAAGCAGTCTTTTTCTCGTTGCGCTTGCACGAACGATTTGACGATGCGGATGCCGGAAATCACTTCTTCGGCCAGCGTACTGAGCATGGCAGTATGGTCTTGAATCAAGGTTGAAAGGGATTTCAATCTACGTCCAAACAGCTTTGAGACCACCACGAGTAATGGAAGCAGAATCAGGATCAGGAGACAGAGCTGCCAGTTCATCAGGAGCAAGAACGTAATGCCTCCCACGAAGGTCACCAGTTGTTTCACTGTGTCAATGGGGGTTTCTGTGACGAGGGATTGAATGACCGTCACATCGGACATCAATCGGGACAGCAATTCGCCCGTGCGCCGGCGAGAAAAAAAACTGACCGTCAACGTTTGCAGGTGGGCGAAGAGATGTTTGCGGAAATCGGCGATGACGTTCTGAGAAACCCAGGCTGTCAGATAACTGTGACCCATGGAGCATAGTCCTTGGAGAACGACGAGCCCCAAGAACATACCGATCAATCGTGTCATGTGTTCGGCATCATGCTGGACCGTCACAATATCCCAGAGGGTGCCGGCCAGTCTGACTAAGGCAAGATTGATGGCTGCCACTCCTGACACCAAGAGGCCGGCAAGCATCAGGCGCCACAGGTACGGGCGTACATATGGAAGGAATCGCTGGAAGATCAGCATGAGTGCTCAGACGGTCATATCGACCATGAAATTGTGCCGACTCACGATTCTATTTGAAGATACTAGATTGACGGGAGGCGGGAAGAAGGGGTTAGAGTTGAGCAATCGACTCGATC
>CAZJOQ010000154.1:0-9129 GCA_964547625.1 uncultured Nitrospira sp. | reverse complement strand
GCGCGCATTATCCCGCCGAATTCATCGCTGCGGTGGTGAGCAATCAAGGCGGCTACTACTCAGCCTTCACCTATCTGTCGGAGGGACGACGGATGGGTCTGACCATCCTACCGCCGGACATCAACGCGAGTGTATGGGCCTACACTGGATCGGGAACCACCGTTCGAGTGGGACTGATGCAGATCAAAGGCCTTCAAGAAGACCTCGCCAGGCGAATCATCGCGGAGCGACAGCATGGTCCGTACCGATCGCTGTCTGATTTCCTCAGTCGAGTGAAGCTTGATTACGCCCACGCCAAACTGTTGATCAAAGCCGGATGCTTCGACTCGATTGCCGGGGAACTCACCAGACCGGCCCTTCTCTGGCGCGTCTTCGCCACCAAAGCCACGAAGCCGCCGAGCTCCATTCCTATCCCCATGGAGTATTCAGCTCAAAAGAGGCTCTCTCACGAGCTCGCCCTCTTCGGTTTTCCGTTGCACTGCCATCCGCTCGATCTATTCAAAAAGGCGGTTACCGGTACCCAGCGCATTCTTGCAGAGGATGTGGATCAGTATGTCGGAAAGGAGGTGACTCTCATCGGCTGGCTCCTCACGGAAAAGATTGTGTCGACAAAGAAAGGTGAGCCGATGGAGTTCATGACCTTGGAGGACCAAACTGGCTTGTATGACGCGACGATGTTTCCCAACACCTACCGGCAATACTGTCATCTGCTCGCAACGAACCAAGCCTATGTGGTGACAGGCTTGGTCGAGGAGCACTTCTCGACCGTCACGGTCACCGTGAAAACCCTACAACTCCTGACCACCGGTGGAATTCCGGCACCGAGTGAGCCTCTTGAGGAGCTACGCGTGTAGCCAGTACACTCTCGCCCCATGCCCCTCTCACCCCTCATTCGCTTCGGGACCTCCACCTGGACCTATGAAGGCTGGCAAGGCCAGGTCTATCTCAAGAAGTACGCCAAGACGACGTTTACGCGAGAATGTTTAGGTGAGTACTGCCAATATCTCCACAACGGCGAACCGCTCTTTCGCACCGTCGGCAATGACTCCACCTTCTATCGGCCACCCACCGCGAATCAGCTTCGGCACTATCTCAATCAGATCCCGGAAGACTTTGAGATGTGCTTCAAGGTGTGGGAGGACATTACGGTTCCCATGTGGGCCAAGCAGGCGCGCTATGGCGCCAAAGCGGGGCAACCGAACCAGCGATTTCTCGACGCGAAGCTCTTCAATGATCTGGTGCTGACGCCGTATCGAGAAGCCAAGTTCGAGCCGCACAGCGGCCCATTCTTGTTCGAGTTCCAACGGCACGGGATGTCCAGCGAGGAGTTCTGCTCGAGACTGGATTCCTTCTTCAGCCAACTCCCCAAGGACTTTCGCTACGCGGTCGAGATCCGCAACGCGGGCTTGCTGAGTTCTGACTATTACAAGGTCTTAGAGAATCATGGTGTGGCACATGTCTACAACCACTGGTCCTATATGCCACCGTTACGGGAGCAGCATCAACATATGGAGGAGCGCTTCACAGCGCCCTTCACGGTCCTGCGCCTCCTAACGCCGCTCAAGATGTCGTATGAAGCCGCAAAGAAACGAGCAGAGCCGTATACGAAGATTGTTGAAGAGCTGTCAGAGATGCGGCGAGACACCGTGGACCTGGTGAAGAAGGCGGTGGGAGAGAAGCGCAAGGCGTACGTCTTGGTCAACAACCGCAGCGAAGGGAATGCGCCCCTGACGATTCAAGCCCTACGGAGTGCGCTTCAGGTTGCGGAGACGTGAGCGTTGACTGTTTCCGTCGTGACTTGTCCTGCCAGTTGGAATCGGAGCATTTCTTTCTTGCGCTACAGATGGACAGGGGAAGCACGCCAACTCAAACCGATGCCCGGCTCCCTTTATACTATTTTGGCGAAATCAGCGAACGACCCTAGAACACCTGCTCGGGTTCAAACGAAGGTTTGTCAAAGTAATAGCGTCCCTCTTCACGCACAATCTGGTCGAGAAACTCAGTCAGTCCGTTCGCGATGACACGCAGACCGTTGGCCTGAATGGTACTTCCCTCAAGTCGTCCAACCAGAACCCTCCCCTCGCGTCCCCACCCCTCCTTGGCCTGGACTGTGGTATAGGCCACCACACGACCATCGGCCAAATCCATGAAATGAACCGCCGTAGAGGAGGCAGCTCCACCGATCGGCCTGGCTGTGATCTCTGTAGCAGGTTTGAGGATCCAAGAGTGTGGCGTCTGCTCATAAAACATCTGTCCCTCGGCAAATCGATCCATCAGCTGCACCAACTCTTTGGGGATACCGACACTTAGCAGGTCTCTCAGGCGAATATCCTGACGATCTGTCATAAGCGGCTTCGAAGTGGTGTCACTTGCCCCTGCTCGTACGAATTTGTTCAGCGCCTGCGTGAACATATCCGGTTCCACGACCGCCCATCCGATCTCCGGTTCGAGCTGGCCACTATCTTCTTGCCGTCGGACACCTAGGAATCCGGCTATGAGCTCAAACTCCTTCGATTCATCGGTAGATGCTGATTTGAGCGTGAACGGCGCTCGTGACAGACCGGTGGGAATGGCCCCGGAGGGGAGCCCGTCTTTCTCAGTCAACTTTTCGCGGGGTGTGGCTAGGATTGGGTTTCGGATTGTTGGCGCATTGGTGATGGGATGCTTGAGATAGGGAAAGAGGTCGGCGACCCAGCCGGTGATGAGGTCTCCCCCATACATTTCCTTGGGATTGTAGATGTGTTTCCAAAACTGTTGTGACGGAGTGCCCTGCACTGTCGCGATGAACCCGTCGCAAATCGGTTTAAGTCGGTCGGTCCACCAGTCGAGGTGAAACGTTGCCATCATGTCGACGCGCTCACGAATTCCGACCCAATCTTCCACAGTGCCTGTGACGGTAATCGAGGGAATGCCGCAAATACAGCTCAGTTCGTAATCAAAATACTGCTGGAACGCATCCATCATGACAACCTGGCTTGCAGTCCGTATCACGGGCGAGGTCGTGCTGAAATCACAAATCATGAGTTGGTACAGATCACCCTCAACATGCTGACGGATCCCATCGCTCCATTGTTGGACGACCTCGGCCCAATGCTCAGGTGTGAGGAGTTCCACAGTCGTGGCTTCTAAAGTGTTCTTCCCTCTATGCCGGACCACGCTCGAACGAAGCGCCTCGGCATGATTCGTGATGTGATGGGCGAATCCTTGTGCGAGGGTGATCCATAAAGCATCAGGCGTCAGCACGAGCGGCCGATGCTGGCTAAACGCTACATACACTGCATTGACCAAGCCATGTGTTGCAGCCCCAGCCGCCAGAATGACCTCTGAGGATTCATCATGGCTACAGGCAAGCAATGGTCTTCCAACATCCTGCCTCACGCGCGTACGTGTCTTGGTGAGCGGGCAAGGTTGCTGGCTGGGTTCAACCTCATCGACACGGAAACAGATTTCTGAAGCTGAACGGTGAAGAATCGAAGCGTGGTCTTTGACGGAAGAAGGTATCCCGTTCACTGCGCACCTCCCGCTGTGATTGCATACCGTATGGTGGATACTGCCTTGAGTTCAGGATACGTGATTGCGAAAGGTAAGACTATTCTTAATCCGAATCTGTCTGATATACGCGGAGGGCAGCATGGTGGAGCCTGTCGGACAGATCGCTATCAGCCGATATCGATCACCCATTAGCTCGGAGTTGGTACTGTCTTTTCTGGCTCCCATAGCATCTATCTCGATCGCCGCATACCTGCCCGTTTATTCAATTTAGGCTGAGAAATCGATTCTGCTCGTCGGCGGTCAGCATGCGGTGATCTTTTCGAATACACACATCATCATCTTCGTCGCCAGGATAGCTCTGGTAAGGTTTCTGATCTTGTACTGCAACACATAGAGATTTGCTAACCCGCAACTGATCTGGAGCCAGTGGGTATTCTTTGCTAGCCCCCGGTACCGGAGTTTGGCCCAACCGAAGATCCGCTTGATGACCAAGAACGCATGTTCGACCTTCGCCCGGACCTTTGACTTCGTGCGGTTCCGACCCCGCTCCGCTTCACTCAGTGGTCGATGCCGGTGTGCTTTGGTCTGCACGAAACTCTTGGCCTTGGGCGCGTGCTGCCGGATCACCTCGCGTTGTCCACTATAGGCGGCATCGCCCCACACCCGCGTTTCCTCTCCATGCAGCAGTTTCGGCAAGACTTGGCTGTCATGGACATTGGCCGCCGTGGCCGCTACGGAATGAATCAGCTTCGTCTGGCTGTCCACGCCAATATGCGCCTTCATGCCGAAATACCACTGGTTCCCCTTCTTCGTCTGATGCATCTCGGGATCCCGCTCCTTGGTCCGGTTCTTCGTCGAACTCGGCGCACTGATGATGGTCGCATCCACGATGGTGCCTCGGCTCACTTGCAGCCCCTGCTTCGTCAAATACTCCCCGATCCGGATAAAGAGCTGTTTTCCCAACTCATGCGCCTCCAGCAGATGCCGAAACGTACAGATCGTCGTCTCATCGGGCACGGGCTCACGCCCCAGATCAATCCCCACGAACTGCCGCATGGCCCGTGAGTCGTACAAGGCCTCCTCCACCGCCGGATCTGACAGGTTGAACCACTGTTGCAGGCAATGGAGGCGCAGCATGCGTTCGATCCCGACTGTCGGACGGCCAGGACCCTTCGTCTTGGGGTAGACTGGCTCGATCGCCGCCACCAATTCCGCCCACGGCACGACACGGTTCATTTCGTCGAGAAACCGTTCCCGACGGGTGGGCTTGCGATATTGCTCGAATGTCACCTCGGCCAATGTCTGTTGCAGCATGGGGACCGGCTCCAATTCAGTGCTGCGCTTCTCTTAGCACATCAGGAGAGGCGAATAAATCAGAGCTTCCCTAGGTATTGGAACACACAATTGGAGCTGTAGATAGCAAGTTAAGTTGTCCGGTTTATGGAGCACATGCGATGTCCGGTATTCCCGTTCGAATCCGTTCAGCCGCGCGCCGAAACTTTTTTGCGTACAATACCTCCTGTAGGACGGTTGCCCGTGTCATGGTGGGCCCTCCTTGAGGGCGCACCCTAAACCAGACACGTCACGTGCTACAAAAACCGGACAGATGATGTGCTAGCTACAAACACACCATTGGAGCTTGACTTTGGGATGGCTCGGCAATAAGATGCCGCCAAAATCGGTCCAAAAGGGAAACTAGGGTTCCGGCTTCCTTCACTAGGAGCGTCTGGTCCAAGAGTTTTCGGCCTCGCATAACGAGGCTCCACGGAGGGATAAAAACCCGGGAGATCATGTACTGAGGTACATGGCCTTTTGGGAATTTAGCCTTTCCAACAGGAGGCTTCGTTATGCAGCTCTACTCCACTTCCATCGGTCTTCCCCTGCCAGGCCAGTCTGACTTGCTCCCCGGTCAGAGAGGTCTGCAATGGGCATGACCGCACGTCCGGATACGGGTTTTCCTGCTTCCGCTACAAATCCTTCTGAGACCCTCAACCGCAGCCTCAGTCTCTGGAACAGCCTCACCATCGGATTCGTAACTATCACACCGGGGTATCAAGTGATCATCCGGGACACGAGCTTCACGGCGAGCCACATTGTGGCGGTCTCCGGGACCTTCCCGTTGTACATCACGTGCGGAGTGGCGAACTACCTGTATGCGCAGACGCGGTTACCGTTGTGCGCACAGGCGACCTCCTTCCCGCTGGTGGCGGCGGTGGTGGGGCCGATGTTCATTCTGCCGAACGTGCGGCTCAATGAGTGGGGACATACCAGCGGCCCCAATTATTTGAACCGCCATCAATGTCGCATAAAAGCAGGTTTGCTCATGGACCCCGTGCGTAACGAGCTCAATGAATTTTCCCACGCATCGGGAAACTTGCTCAGCTATGGTGTCACACCAGAGGACCTGACCATGACGGAACGAGACGTCATTGAATAGGTGGCCAAATCCGTAAGGGTTGTAACAGTCTCTAAGTAAAGGAGTTTCATATGAAACCAACATCTATTTCGCAATTCATTGATCATCATTACCGGCATTTCAACGCGGCAGCGATGAAAGACGCAGCACATGCGTATAAGGCTCACTTGGGCAATGGTGGGAAAATGCTGGTGACGCTGGCCGGTGCGATGAGCACGGCCGAGCTGGGGTTGTCGCTGGCTGAAATGATCCGCCAAGCCAAGGTTCATGCGATTTGCTGTACAGGGGCCAATCTCGAGGAGGATCTTTTCAACCTTGTCGCGCAAAAACATTACGAGCGTATCCCCCATTATCGAGAACTGACGGCACAGGAGGAACTAGCCTTGTTAGATCGGCGCCTGAATCGGGTCACCGACACGTGCATTCCGGAAGCTGAGGCGATGCGCCGGATTGAGGCTGCGGTGGCGGCCGAATGGACGGCGGCGGATCGTACGGGGGCTAGAGCATTTCCACACGAGTTTCTCTATCGACTCTTAGTCAAAGGCACGCTCAAGGAGAGTTATCAGATTGATCCGACCGACAGTTGGATGTGTGCGGCTGCAGAGCGCAACCTCCCGTTGTTTGTTCCTGGGTGGGAAGATTCCACATTGGGGAATATGTATGCAGCACATTGCATGACAGGATCAATCAAGAACGTTCACACGGTGCGATCCGGCGTCGAATACATGATGCAGTTGGCCGAATGGTATGTGAAGACAGCGGATGCAAGTTCGATTGGATTTTTCCAAATCGCAGGGGGGATTGCCGGTGATTTCCCCATCTGCGTGGTTCCCTTGCTGCGTCAAGATCTTCGTAGAGAGCAGATACCGCTCTGGGGATACTTTTGTCAGATCAGCGATTCGACCACCAGTTACGGATCGTATTCTGGGGCAGTCCCGAACGAAAAGATCACGTGGGGAAAGCTGGGTGTGGACACGTCGAAGTTCATTATCGAGTCGGACGCCACTATCGTCGCTCCGTTGATCTTCGCCTATGTCCTCAGCTGGTAGCAAATTGAAACGCTGGGATGACCGGCACAATGCTTACGAATAGATACTTCAAACGTCCCACGCTTTTTTCTCCTGCAGCAGGGACTCACAGAGACGGTTTTTTGGACAACGGAAAGGGAGGACCATGGGCTGAGCGGTGCTCGCGTCTCCAGAGCTCGCGCAGGTGGCTAGGAAGATGACACATTGTTCAGCATTACGCGCAGGCAATTAGGCCGCTGACAAAGAAAGGCATACGCCATGAATGTAAGAGGATTCATTATAGAAGACGACGAGGGAAGAGAGCTTGTCATGGTGTGTCAACAGGCCTATGCAGCATCGGGGAAGACCTTTGCCCTCAGGGGCTGGCAGAGACGGCGACTGGTTCCACTGCGCTGTACAGAACCTGAGCTTCGAAGGATGGTTGGCGAAGTGCTGACTACGCTTCACGACTTGTTTATTGATTCGCGCGTTGAAGTCGAAGGTGAAGCTCTATGGAGAATTAGGTATTGATGGTCATTGAATCGACTCGACATAACGAATGGGCGATCCCTTTAATTCGAAGCTCGAGGCGCATGAGTGACTCCTGAGCAGGTCGGGACAGTCCCTCGAAGCGACGTCGAGTATTCCGGCCTGTGGACGGAAATCTGATCTGGTTCTTGGCTCGGTGCTTGGATGTGTTATGTGGTTTCAACTTGTAGGGGTCTGTGTTCGATGCCTTTTTGTTCCCTGAGCCAGCATGCCTGACGTACAACTAGTGACATTGATAGGAGTCGGTTTTTTACTAGGGCTACGACATGCCCTGGATACAGACCATCTTGTGGCCGTCTCGACGGTACTTGCCGACCGGCCATCACTCCTGGCATCGGGCGCCATCGGGCTCTACTGGGGTGTCGGACATACGTTCATGTTACTCCTTGTTGGATCAGTCGTCCTATTCTGGGGAATTCACATTCCTGAGGAATTCGAGTTCATCGCGGAATCGGGGGTTGGCGTTCTGTTGATTGTACTCGGTGGTATGCTGGCTCTCAAACTGTACCGTGAGCGGTGGCATGCACACAGTCATCACCATGACGGTGAGCCACACGTTCATTTCCACCGTCATCAACAACAGGAAAACCATCGTCATCGACATTGGATAGCGGAGTCGATCCGTCCCTTCTGCATCGGCATGGCTCACGGATTGGCTGGATCTGCGGCGCTGATGCTGATGATTCTTGCTACGACGACGGACGTGGCTACCGGGCTCTTGTCGATTCTCGTCTTCGGCCTGGGATCAATCGTTGGGATGATGGTGATCGGCATAACAATCAGTCTTCCTGTGATTTGGTCGCGCTCAATCAGTCAACGACTGTTTGTGGGAGTGCAAGGTTTTGCCAGCCTTGCCAGTGTATTGTTCGGGGTGTGGATGTTGGTGAAGCTCACTCCCTCGATAATCGGGCACTGAGACAGTTGGATATCTCAGGCACGTATGGTGGGAAGGTGCATCGGCGTTCACTTTTCCCGGGCAATCGGTGACCGGTCATGGGAGGAGTGCTTGGCTTTTGAAGGAGATAATCAGCGGCGGATGACTTGCTCGCTAAAATGAACCAACAAGACCCACCACGGAGATCAAAAGAAGCCTTAGCTGCTGCGGTCAAAGCCGAGCTATCTAAACCTATTATACCCGGTCTTGCCGATGGACGGTGAGATTGAAGTCTTGAAGGGACGAGGGACAAAAGAAGTTACCGTCAAGAATGTGGGCGATCAGCCAATTCAGATTGGGTCTCACTATCACTTCTTTGAAACCAATCGCGCGCTCATATTCGACCGTGAACAAGCGTTCGGCTTTCGATTGGCCATTCCTGCTGGTACGTCGGCCCGGTTTGAACCCGGGGAAGAACAAACAGTGACGCTCGTGGCTTTTGGCAGGAATCGGCTTGCCCAGCAAGTGAAGGGATTGACGGAGGGATTGTTGAATGATCCGAGCGTGAAAGCAAAGGCGGTGGCCCTTGCTAAGAAGCGCAGATTCGAAAAAGAAGACGTAAGTTGGTTTCACAAAACACGCCAATTAGTTCTCACAATTTCTACTTAACCAACGCCTGTCAGAAAGAAAGGGGAGATGAATGGTACCTACGCATATGTTTTTAACCAGAGGAGTGGGAGTTCACAGGGAAAAGCTGGCCTCCTTCGAAGAGGCGTTGCGCAGCGCTGGCG
>CAZJOQ010000153.1:0-9174 GCA_964547625.1 uncultured Nitrospira sp. | reverse complement strand
AGACTCAGAACCTACCCGACCAGTAGCATGGTAAATAATGCAATAGTTTTTGACAGGTTTTCGACCCCCCAGTAGACTCCCTTCATAGTTCTAGTCATCCTCTACTACCGGCTCTCGAGCCACAACAGGACGAAAAGCTATGGCTACGTTTGCATACGTTGGACGGAGTAAATCGGGTGCGGTGAAGAAGGGCGAACTTGTCGCCAAGTCTCGCGATGAGGCTGTTGAACAGCTGCGCAAGCAAAGCGTCGTGGTGACCAGTCTTGAAGAAAAGGCTGCCAAGGGTGGATTCAGCCTTAGCTTTGGCAGCGGTGTGAGTGAAAAAGACCTGGTCGTATTTACGCGACAATTCGGGACCATGATCAATGCCGGACTACCACTGATTCAATGCCTGGAGATTCTTTCCACGCAATCGGAAAACGCGGCATTAAAGAAATCTGTGGGTGAGATTCGAGTTCATGTCGAAGGAGGCTCAACCTTTTCGGATGCGCTCCGGAAACATCCAAAACTCTTCGATGACTTGTACATCAATATGGTTCACGCCGGTGAGGTGGGAGGGCTGCTCGATACCATTCTTGCTCGACTTTCCAAGCATATTGAAAAGGCGATGAAGCTTAAGGGGCAAATCAAGAGCGCGATGGTCTACCCCGCTTCTATCGTAGGAATTGCGGCTATCGTGATCACGGTCTTGATGATTTGGGTGATCCCTGTCTTTGAGAAGATGTTCAAAGAATTGTCAGGCGGAAAGATGGCGCTGCCGGCGCCGACGCAGCTCGTCATCGATATGAGTAATTTCGTGCAAGGAAACTGGTACATCATCCTGGGCGTCATCGTTGGGGCTATGGTTGGAATCAAAAAATACTACGCAACGCCACAAGGCCGATTGGCGATTGACAAATTCGTTCTAAAATTACCGGTGTTTGGAGATCTGGTTCGAAAAGCCTCCGTGGCCAAATTCACGCGGACATTGGGAACGCTGTTGGCGAGCGGTGTGCCGCTGTTAGAAGCCTTGACCATTTGCGCGAAGACCTCGGGGAACAAGGTCGTGGAAGGAGCGTTGCTCGATGCCAAAGTCAGTATCAGTGGAGGGAAAACGATTTCTGAACCGCTCGCCAAAAGCGGGACCTTCCCCAAGATGGTCACGCACATGATTTCGGTCGGAGAGTCGACGGGTGCGTTGGACACGATGCTTGGGAAAATCGCCGATTTCTACGAAGACGAGGTCGATGAGGCCGTCGGAAATCTGACCGCACTCTTGGAGCCGATGATGATGGTGTTTTTGGGCACGACGGTCGGCTTCATCGTCGTTGCGATGTATCTACCGATTTTTTCGATGGCAAACGCAATCGGGTAGCCGATTGTTCATTCACGTCTGAGAAGCAACTTGGCGATCTTCTTGACCAGGATGGCCAAGCTGCCACTTCGTAGCAAGTCCTGCGCCTATTCAGAATTAGTCGGCCTGCTTCCTCGACATACTTCTCTCGATGGAACCACTGAAAGTCTAAGCAGTGGTGACAATGATCGAACCTAGCTTCTAGCTGGAGTCGCATGTCGTGGAGGATATCAAAGCCAGAATTTATTGGTTGATGGGGTGGCGAGTTGTCATCGTGACCCTGCTTCTAGGACTCTCTCTCGCCTTCCAAGTCACCAAGGGTGAGCGGGTCGAGACCTTCTACGCCTTGATCGTGTTTACCTATGCCGCGACCATCATCTACGCGCTCGTGATCAGGAAGGTGGCCGATCCCGAGATGCTTGTCCAATTTGCGTGGGCTCAGATCGTAGTCGATTTCTTACTCGAGACGCTTTTGATCGCCCGGACGGGTGGAATAGAAAGTCCGTTCGCGGTGTTGTATGTCATCAGCGTGACGGTGGCAAGTCTCGTACCGCGTCGGCGTGTGGGCCTGCTGACCGCCAGTCTGTGCATTATCCTACTCGGCATTCTCACCAATGTGCAACTCTATGGGCTGGCGGAGGTATGGGGATGGTTGCCACACGCTCGGCTCAGCGCCGCTGAAACGCTTCATGCGTTTGGTGTCTACAGCCTTGCATTTTTGGTGGTTGGGCTTTTGAGCGGTGCGCTTGCAGATCAGCTTGGACAGGCCGATCTCTCCCTTCGTGAAAAGGAGCTGGGATTGAGTCACTTGCGGGCGTTCCATGAAAACATCGTGCACAGCATCAGCAGCGGGGTGTTTACAACGGACGACAATGACCGTATTACCTCATTCAATCCTGCGGCGGAGGAGGCCACAGGGTACGGTTTTGAGCAAGTCCAGGGCCGTCCGTGGCGTGAGGTGTTTCATTGGCATCCTAGCCAGCTAGAAAATGATCGGACGCAGGATGCCAACATGCGGTTTGATGTCGAATGCAAACGGTCGGACGGCAATCGATTAATTCTCGGGATGACGCTTGCGCCGTTGCACGAGCGAGGGGAACAAAAGGGGTTGGTCGGAGTATTTAAGGACCTTACACAAATACGCGAGCTTGAGGAAGAGATGAGGCGAAAACAGTGGTTAGCCAGCCTCGGAGAAATGTCGGCGGGCATGGCACACGAAATCCGAAATCCATTGGGCGCGCTGGCCGGCGCAATGCAAATACTCCGGAAGGATCTACAGGCCGATGAAACCAGTCAGCGATTGATGGAGATTGCGGTTCGTGAAGCGACGAGGTTGGACGCGATCATCACCGAATTTCTGCAGTACGCAAGGCCGCCTGCTCTGAATCTAGCGGAGTACGATTTAAACAAAGTCCTTGCTGAGACTCTCGATCTAGTACAACATGAAGCACGAGCCCGAAAGGGGATTTTGATTAGGGCGGTTCCCTGCGCCGAAGCATTGTGGGCACAAGTTGATCAAGATCAAATGAAACAGGTGTTCTGGAATCTGGCGGTGAATGCCTTCGACGCGATGCCTAATGGCGGACAGTTGACCATTACTACGGGATGTCGAAAGGTAGATATCGTGGGTCGAAAAGCTGACGTGGTTGAAGTCTCGTTCCATGATGCCGGCGAAGGCATCCCAAAGAATAATCTCGACAAAATCTTTCTCCCCTTCTTTACCACCAAAAAGAGAGGGTCTGGGTTGGGACTAGCGGCTGTCCACCGTATCGTGGATCTTCACGGAGGGTGGATCAAAGTGGAAAGTCAGGAAGGTCACGGGACGAGGTTTGGAGTCTGTCTCCCACGCACGGCAGATTCTGGGATACGACTGTGGCATGAAGGCAGGGAGCCGTGGAAAAGATCCTAGTCGTTGACGACGAGCAAAGCTTACGGGAAGTCCTGAGCATCATGCTCAAGCGGGCGGGATATTCCGTGACCATCGCCACGGATGGTGAAGAGGCCATCGACTTCGTACACAAAGAAATCTTCGATTTGGTGATCACCGATCTTCGGATGCCAAAAATCGACGGGATGGAGGTTCTCAAGGCGGTGAAGTCTGCCTCACCGGAGACCGTCGTGCTGATCATCACGGCTTTTGCGACCGCTGATTCCGCTGTGGAAGCTATGAAACAGGGTGCCTATGACTATCTGACGAAGCCGTTCCAGGTCGACGAAGTTCAGTTGATTATTCGGAACGCGTTGGAAAAACGACGTCTCACGACAGAAAATATGTTGCTCAAGCGTGAGATGGCGAGCCAATCTTCATTCGCGCAGTTGGTCGGTCAAAGCGAAGCCATGCAGAAGGTATTTGATGTTGTGCGGAAAGTCGCTGATTCAAAAAGTAACGTGCTCATTTGTGGAGAAAGTGGAACGGGAAAAGAGTTAGTCGCGCGCGCGATTCATTACAACAGCGCCAGGAGTAGC
Organism: uncultured Nitrospira sp.; assembly: GCA_964547625.1. Lineage (GTDB taxonomy): Bacteria > Nitrospirota > Nitrospiria > Nitrospirales > Nitrospiraceae > Nitrospira_D. Next base: position 5,375 of record CAZJOQ010000153.1, on the reverse strand, counting down.
CATTCTTTTGTGGCCGTCAACTGCAGCGCAGTGCCGGAAACCCTGCTGGAAAGCGAGTTGTTCGGCCATATGAAAGGGTCCTTCACAGGGGCTATCTCCAATAAAGCAGGATTATTTGAGATTGCAAACGGAGGAACCGTCTTTCTCGATGAGATTGGTGATACCACTCCGACGATTCAAGTGAAGTTGCTGCGAGTCATCCAAGAACGAGAATTTCGACGAGTCGGTGGCAGCCAAGATATCAAGGTCGACGTCCGCATCGTCGCTGCTACGAATAAAGATCTGGAAAAGGCTGTCGCTGATGGTTCGTTTCGCGAGGATCTCTATTATCGATTGGATGTGATTCCCATTCGGCTCCCGCCGTTACGTATGCGAGCTGGAGACATTCCGCTGTTGGTCAATCATTTTCTGGAACGGTTTTCGAAAGAAAGTGGGAGGCCTAAGCCCGTGATTAGCTCTGAGGCCATGCACGTCCTCTTGGGGCATGAATGGCGCGGCAACGTTCGGGAGCTGGAGAATTTGATCGAACGTGTCGTTGCATTCTCCGCGGAGGGGCCGGTCACCGACACGGACGTGCGAGGATGGCTCCATCGGCCTACGACACAGTCACAACAGTCGGCAACGCCGCTGGATCTGACCGACGAAGGATTGGATCTTGAAGGACTGATCAACGGCATTGAAAAAGACCTGTTGCTGAAGGCGCTTGAGCGATCGAAATGGGTTAAGAAGAAGGCTGCTCGAATGCTCCGTCTCAACACTAGATCATTTCGGTATCGATTGGAGAAGTATGCTATAAAAGGAGGTCGTGACTAGCCCTTCTCCTGATGCCAGCGATCTATCTGCCTCGATTACTGTTCGCGCACCCGCTAAGATCAATCTCGTCCTCCGTATTCTCGACCGTCGATCTGACGGCTATCATAACCTGTGGTCTCTGATGCAGACCGTCCGACTGGAAGACGAGCTCTCGATCTCCGTCAACCACACGAATTCGGCCATCACCTTACGCTGCGACGACCCATCCTTGAAAACGGATCATTCGAACCTGGTGCATCGTGCTGCGGCAGCGGTTCTTGAACGGAGCAAACACAGCGTGGGCTTAGATATCGCCCTCGCAAAACGAATCCCGATGGGGGCCGGACTTGGTGGAGGTAGCAGTGACGCGGCTGCCACGATCCTTGGGCTGAATCGGACCCTGAAACTAGGCTGGTCGTCCGAGGAAATGGCCCAAGTTGGTCAAACGCTAGGAAGCGATGTCCCGTTCTTCTTTTTTGCTCCTTCAGCGAGGGTGGCCGGTCGGGGTGAGCAGGTGAGGTCTGTTCGGATAACAGGGAGCCGATGGATTGTGTTGGTCAATCCGAGCTTTCCGGTCGAAACAAAATGGGCTTATCAGCAGCTCTCCGAAAGTCGAACAGGGGTGGTGCCCGTTTCCCTTTCCCACGCGGCGCTGGAAACAGAGCTCGAGCTGAGCTGGAAACAGGTGCTGGAGGCAGCTGAGAACGACTTTGAAACACCAGTGTTCAGCGCGTACCCTTTACTGAGTCACATCAAAAAGCAACTCATAGCCAAGGGGGCTGAAGTTGCGTTACTCTCTGGCAGTGGAGCAACCGTATTTGGTGTATTTCGTGATGAGACGGGCGCTCGTCGCGCACAGGCATCTTTTCTGAACGAGCAGGTGTTCAAGGTCTTCATCGCTGAAACCTGCTCCTGTTCATAGCCGATCGGTGACGAAATGTTGGTCGATCGTTTGTTGACAGGAGTCCAGAGTTTCCGATACATTTCCAAACTTTGATTGGCTTTCCCGGTAGTCTGTGCGGCAAACGCGAAATATGGCTGAAACACTACCGTCGCGCGCTGCCCAAGGACCACTAGAGAATCCAGCACATTATTCGAAGGGCGAGTGCGCGGTTCACGGAAATCTTCAATGAATAGAGAGCTGAAAATTTTCTCTGGTAATGCAAACCCTGCCCTTGCCCGTGAGATTTGCGCCTATCTGGGACAGAAATTGGGTGAGGCGACCGTCTCTTCCTTCAGCGATGGCGAGGTCCGCGTCAAGATCGATGAAAACGTGCGCGGTGCCGATGTCTTCGTCGTGCAGTCTTGCTGTCAGCCGGTGAATGATTCGTTGATGGAGTTGTTGATCATCGTCGACGCATTGAAACGGTCATCAGCCAACCGCATCACTGCTGTTGTCCCCTATTTCGGATATGCTCGTCAGGACCGAAAAGATCAACCCCGAGTGCCGATCACTGCGAAGTTAGTCGCAGATTTGATCACCACCGCCGGCGCGGATCGAGTGTTGTCGATGGATCTTCATGCCGGACAAATCCAAGGGTTTTTTAATGTGCCGGTCGACCACTTGTATGCGCTTCCCGTCCTACTGGACTATATTGTGAAGAAACAAATCGCAGACTTGGTTGTGGTCTCGCCCGACGCGGGGGGTGTGGAGCGGGCGAGGGCATTTGCCAAGCGTCTCCAGGCAAACTTAGCGATCATTGATAAACGCCGCGAAGGTCCAAACCAAGCCCAAATCATGAATATCATCGGGGACGTGCAGGGGAAAAGCGTGTTGCTCCTGGACGACATGATCGATACAGCAGGGACGATTGTTCAGGGAGCTCAGGCCTGTCTCGATCACGGGGCCAGAGAGGTGATCACGGCCTGCACCCATGCGGTGCTATCAGGTCCGGCTCTGGAACGATTGCAGGCATCGGGTCTGTCCCAAGTGGTCATTACCAACACGATTCCATTACGAGGAAAAGAACTAGTCTGTCCAAAGCTGCATCAATTGTCGGTAGCGCCGCTGCTGGGCGAAGCCATCAGACGCATTCATGAAGATGAGTCCGTGAGTTCACTATTTGCCTAGGCCTGTCCAATTGGGGCATCGCGCCAGAAGTCGAGGAGACGGAGGGAGATCATGAAATTCGATTTGACAGTGGCAGTGAGAGAACAAGCAGGGAAAGGGGCAGCGAGGTCTATGCGACGAGCGGGGAAAATCCCCTCGGTGCTTTATGGACAGGGAGAATGTCTCTTGTTGACCCTCAATCCCGACCATTTAGTCAAGATCCTCAAGTCGCACGCGGGCAGTACCGCACTGATTTCCCTGACTGTCGAAGGGGGGAAATCTAAGACGAATCGTACGGCTCTCTTGCGTGACTATCAAGTAGACCCGGTGACCGGGGCTTTGCTGCACGCGGATCTCTTTGAAATTTCCATGACGAAGCCAATTCGGGTGAAAGTGCCGATCAAAGTCGTCGGCAGCATTCCTGCCGGCGTCAAGGAAGGTGGTGTTCTGCACCATAACATGCGTGATGTGCATGTTGAATGTCTTCCCGCCGCCTTGCCTGATCAGATCGAGGTGGACGCCTCAACTTTGACCATCGGTAGTGGCATCCACGTAAAGGAAATCGGTGCGCGCGAAGGGGTTCGTTTCTTGGACGAGCCCGACCAAATGATCGTGAGCGTGGCCGCGCCGATGTCGGATGCCAAGCTTGAATCCTTGCTCACCAGCGGTGCGGGGGCGGCAGGCGAGCCTGAAGTTGTAGCCAAGGGCAAGGAAGCCGGGGCTGAGGGTGCCGAAGCGACCAAAGCCGGTACGGCACCGGCCGGTGAGGCGAAGGGCGGCGAGAAGAAGGAAGCTGCAGCTGCTCCCAAGGCCGAGAAGAAAGAAGCCGAAAAGAAGAAGTAACCTTGCATCTTCTTGTTGGACTGGGCAATCCAGGAAAACTCTACGCCCAGACCCGCCACAATGTCGGTATGTGGGCCATTGAGCGGGCCGCCGCTCGATGGTCGATCCGACTCTCACCGTGTGGGACAGCTCTGCGAGGGTCCGGGCGATTAGGAAGAGAATTTGTTGAGCTGGCTGGCCTGCTCGATTGGATGAATGTCACCGGCCCTTCACTGAAAGGCCTCCTGCGCGAATTCTCGATTACCACAAGTGAGCTTATTGTAATACATGACGATTTGGACATGGAGCCTGGACGGCTGCGGATCAAGTTGGCCGGAGGCGACGGGGGACATAACGGAATCAAATCGATCATCGAGGCACTTCGGACTCCGCAATTTGTCAGGCTGAAGATTGGGGTCGGCCGGCCTGTGCCAGGCCAGGATTCGGCTGACTACGTCCTGGAGGCGGTTACGAAGGACGAGATGACCGTCTTTAATCCCTGTCTGGAATGGGCCGTCGATGCACTGGAATGTCTGATTCATCGAGGACCAGAAGCGGCCATGAATCAGTTTAATGTTAGAGAAAAGGCGGTTGGAGAAGGAGAGGATACAAAGTAAATGGGCCTTTGTTGCGGCATGATCGGTCTTCCGAACGTCGGTAAGACGACAGTGTTCAATGCGTTGACAGGCGGCGGTGCCTTGGCGGCCAACTATCCATTCGCCACAGTTGACCCGAACACCGGTATCGCCATGGTGCCGGACCCTCGTCTGGTCAAACTGACTGAAATCTTCACCTCGAAGAAAACCACCTACAGCACCCTGGAAGTGCGAGATATCGCCGGGCTTGTCGAAGGAGCCAGCAAAGGGGAGGGACTCGGCAATCAATTTCTCGGCCACATCCGAGAGGTAGATGCGTTGCTGCATGTGGTGCGTTGTTTTCAGGGAACGGATGTTGTGCATGTCAGCGGCGAGATCGACCCGCTCCATGACATTGAGGTCATCGAAACCGAGCTCATGTTATCCGATCTGGAGACGCTCGATCGGCGGAAGCAAAAAACTGAGAAGAAGGTTCGGGCCGGCGACAAGAAAGCCGCATTCGAAGTCGAGTTTGTTGGCAAGCTCATTGGAATGCTCGACAAGGGCAAGTGGCTGGGCAATCGAGATTACTCGCCGGAAGAAAGGGTGATTCTCAATGAATGTCAGTTGCTTTCCGCCAAGCCGGTGCTCTTTGTTGGGAATGTGTCTGAGGGCGCAAATGCCGATGAAGCCATGGTTCAGGCTGTACGCGAGTTCGCTGCGAAGCGTAGCGCCCGAGTTGTTACGATCTGTGGCCAGTTCGAAGCAGAACTATCGTCGTTGCCGGAGAGCGAGCGAGCGGATTTTCTGCAGGAAGTGGGGTTGACTGAATCGGGGCTGGTCAGACTGACGCGCGAAGCCTATACCCTGCTGGACCTGATCACCTTCTTTACCGCCGGCGACACTGAATCCAGAGCCTGGCCGATTCCAAAAGGTATGAAGGCGCCTCAAGCAGCGGGCAGGATCCACTCCGACATGGAGCGAGGCTTCATTCGCGCCGAGGTCTATCACTACGATGACCTGCGGGCTTGTGGATCAGAGGCCAAAGTGAAGGAGAAAGGGCTATTCCGGCTGGAAGGTAAGGATTACGTCATCAAAGAAGCGGATATCGTGTATTTTAGGTTTAACGTCTAGTC
>CAZJOQ010000152.1:0-9194 GCA_964547625.1 uncultured Nitrospira sp. | reverse complement strand
CTAGGGCGTCTACACGACCGGGGTGCCGCATCGCATAGTACCAGGCGATGATTCCACCCCAGTCGTGCCCGACAAGGATCGTTCGTTGCGCTTTCGCGGCATCGAGGAGCCCGCTGACATCGTCCATCAACAATTCTATGGAGTAGGCTTCAATACCGATCGGCCGTGTAGTCCCGCCATATCCTCGGAGGTCAGGGGCCCAGACCCGATACCTGGCCTGTGCCAATGGCTGCATCTGATGCCGCCATGAGACAGCCGACTCCGGAAACCCATGGAGGCAGAGCACCAGTCGATCTCCGGCCCCGAGCGTGGCGACCCGAAAGGATAATTGGTTGACCGGAATATGGAAAAACAACACGGCCTCGGCACCAGGGTATTGGGGTGCCAGGTGGCTCATGTACAAAACTTTCGAAATTGCTGGCCAGTCCTTGAAAGCCTGCTATGCTTACCACCATGGAACCACCAAATTGGGTGTATTGGCCAGATCAGGGCAAGTGGCGCGCCTATCCGGAGGACTCTCCCGATAGCGAAATACAAGCAGCCTCCTTCGAGGAGCTGCAATTCCAGATTCAACGGCTGAGTCAAGAGGTTACAAGAGCCCATCGAGAGATTTCCCGCATCGAACGACCCAGGCGGATCGTTCTTGACTTGGATGCGCCACAGTATGTCCTGTCACAGGATCAAGGCAAGTGGCATGGGCATCTGCTGGGCTATCCTGAACACTCGGCACAAGGGGGGTCTTTTGACGAAGTGCAGTTCAAGCTCAGCCAACTCTGCCGCAACCTGATCGCCGCCAAACAGCTGCCTCTACGAAAAGCGGCCTGACGCAAGAGTCCACTCGTTCGTCAGGACCGGAGACGACGGTATGAAACCGTCGTCTCTTCGGTTCACTCACCCAGCCAGCATCAGGCCGGTGTCCAGCTCGAACCATCTCGCAGGTAAACTGTGCCTCACCGCCCTTTTCTTCGCACGATTGCCGCATGCGGATCGCTCAAGTTCTGTGACCCGTCAGCATTCAACACCGTGGTATCCATTACAGCGGTCAGGCGTCCTGAACGGCGATTCGGCGAGAGGTCGATGATTCCCAATCCGGGACAACTCCCGTCCGCCGCGTGGCTTATGGTCAAAGGAAAGGGACCTCGCAACGCAACGTAAATCCGATCGCCTTTTGGGCCACCACCCAATGTCAAATCGCCTAAATCAGGAGTTGGGTCGTTCGTCTTCGTCGTGCCGACCGTTCCTCCGCAAACTTCGCTTGCTGTCAGACTGTAGGTTCCTTCGTGGCGATGGCTCAGATTATCCCAAGGCGGAGAGAGCTTGAATACCTCGACATTGTTTCGAATGCGATCCATTTGGTGTAAATAGCGGGCTGTGCCGGATTTATTGTTCCGGACAATCACAATGCCATGCGCATCCCGGTTGCTCCCGTGTAGAAAATCGACGCCTCCCGCGACTTTTCCATTATCCTGGTCTTGCCAGACGGCTATGGGAGCCGGCGTGTTCGGAGCATTGAATGAGGGACCGGTGGGATAATTCAATCCAAATCGGTAAATGGAAAATTCAGAAATATTAGGCCCGGAAGTGCCCGTATTGAGGTGCATGAACCCATCGGCTTCGGCACCTCCGCATCCTGACGCCCGCACCACGGAGAGATCATATTCAGCCACAATTGCCATCGGTGTGGCCGTCACATCGATCACGAACATTCCGCCGCCACCAAGGGTCGTAAAAGCATGACGGTTGTTACTCGCGGGGATCGGACAAATCGGGGCATTCAACGGTCGAAGACCGGCAGCTTGCTTGAGCGCTCCCGTCGGAGTCGTTGTTGGCTGCCCATCTGCCACGGTGCCAAACACGGAACAGGTAATTCCATCGGTAGCATCCATGTCCACACTGAGTGGTTGAGCGCTGACTCTGCCGATCCCACCGACCAGATCCAAGCTCGCTGTGCCGTTGAACACAAAGCTTTCCGGCGCGCCCTCTTGATTTCGAACGACATCGACTCGCTCCAACATGCGGCCGTTCTGATTCGCCACGATGATATGCTGTCCGTCTGGCGTCCAAAAACTCATGTGATTTTGTCGCCCGGTCGCCGTGCCGGTGGTTCGGAACAGACAGACCGGCTTTCTTGTCCGACCATCGACGATACCCAAGTGTCCGCTGGTGACAAAATTCAGCGCCATGTAGACATGGTCGGAGCTTGGCAAGACACCATGGATGCGACTCACATGCGCGCCGGTGGTTGCATCGGCGTTGGGAAACAAGTCCGCCGTGACATCCAACACAATCGGATTGTTGACTGGTGGTTTCCGGTCCAGATCGGCACCGTCATAGATCCGAATTTTTCCTCCATGGGTGCCAGTGGGTGCCGTCGACGTGATGCCTTGGGTGTTGGCTTGATCACTGAGCCACACCTCATATTCATCCGCCCTCGCTGTGCCCGCAGCCACCAGACAAAGAACCAGAACGCTCCCCACTATCGCCCTTGTTGTCCGAATTGTTTCGGACGCTCTCCCGGTCCACATCCGATACTCGTGCATAGTGGCCTCCTCTCGGTTGATCAACACACGCTCTCAACCCGGAACATTCGTTGGTAGGATCGGCCAACGGTAGCGCAACGAGAGTGCGGACTCAAGAGGAAAAGCGATGAGCCCTTGTGAAAGAAAGCCGGCTAGAGAATGCGATGCCGGACGGAATAACGTCCTGAAAATGTCTCGCCGGGTTCGAGCCGCTTCAGCCCCCACTCCGGATGGTTGAAGGCATCCGTTGCACAGGTCATCGGTTCGATGGCAAGTGCAGCGCGCGGCGCATCTACGATGGCATCACCCGTGTATACGACGACTGCAGAAAAGGCCGAATCCATCACGATGTCGATCACATGACCGCTTGTTGCATGGCGAAGAGACGCAGCGGCCATACCTTCTGCATCGCGTTCGAGATGCACATAACAATGGTTGAAGCGCTGCCGGCCAATCGCACGAAACTGGCGATAATCCCACGGCGTACCGGCCACGTCCACAATGGAACCTGTTGGAGCGAGTCGTTCGTTGAATTCCAAATAACCGGCGCCTGGGATCTGCGCCTCAGCTTCATCGATCAGAGACGTTCCAATAGTGAAATACGGATGAAATCCGACTCCCACCGGCGCCGTCTGGCGTCCCACATTATTCACAGTAAATGTGCAGGATAGCCCTCGTGCATCGAGTTCATAGGTGACCCGGATCGCAAGGGAGAAAGGATAACCATAAGCGGCATATGTCTCGGCGTCGAGCCGAACCTCACACATCACCCTGTGTGTGCGCGTCTCCTGGACTTGCCAGGGGAGATTGCGCACGAAACCATGGATGGCATTGGGGCCTTCCTTGTCGTTACACTCCAACTGAAATAGTTGTCCGTCGAAGGAGTATCGCCCGCTGCTTATACGCCCAGGAAATGGAATGAGCACATCACCTTGTCCACCTCGTTTCCGGCTTCCACCTGAATAACCCCACACAATATCCATTTCGTGCCCACCGTCATCGATCAGCAGATAGCGCCGTAACGACGCGCCCCAGGGAGACACCACAGCTCGCTGATTTTTAAACGAGAGCGAGAGTTCGGTATCAGGTGTCACAGGATGCATGGTGCGATCTCGGTTGGAAGCGATGTCAACGTACACACAATTATTTCACGAATGGATTTCCGACCTTTTGCCAGTCGTCGAGATTCATGATGACGGCCGTCGTGTGCGTGAATCCGAGCGCTTGGAGAGTCTGGGATGTAAGCGTCGCGCGCTTGCCGCTTTGGCACTGAAGGATGATGGGTCTTTCCTTGTCCATCTTGTCGGGGTAACCGACGTGGTTCCAGATTTGAGACTCGATCAGGCCGCGCGGAATGTTGACCACGCCCGGCACATGTCCGGCCGCATATTCCTGAGGTTCGCGCACATCCACGATGAGCGCTGAACCAGGATTGTCAACAAGCGTCCGATACTCATCCATGCCGATGGTCCTCACATGCTTCTGTGCCGCGTCAACGTTTGGTTTCGCAGGTAAAGGAAGCCCCTGGGCGCAAACGAGGGATGAAAGACATAATGAAGCACCAACCATGACACTCAACGACAACGTTGCCACCTTCTTCATGCTGTGTCTCCTTTGTGTTGGATCGTGTACAGCCAACAATATGATTGAATTGAGTGTACGGTGATTCTATCGACGTCTCAAGGCGCACGCCATTAGTCACGTGTACGCCCTCACGAAGCGCCACCTGATACACTCCCCGGGGCCGTCGCGCCGGTTTTAATGCACCGACCTAACGATGAAGGTCGTATCCATCTGTGCGCGTGTGCCGAGTGTCACAGACTTTGTTTCGGTCAGTTTACTGACCCACCCAGTTCCAACATCTACCTCAACTTCGGCATGGTTCTCCATGGCAAGGGCTTTCGTGAATCCTTCCTCTGGTACTTGTTTGCCTCTCCGTACAGCCAGATCCTTTACGAGCGATCGCATGATTCGGTCGGTCTGCTCGCGATCAGCCGATTGATTCCAATGCAGAACTGCGTGTTTCGATCGCCGGTTGAACGACTTGAGCACAATGTCGGCGCGAGTTGGAAAGGGATCGCCTCCGAGTGGATTCTCGAAGAAGCCTTGATACTCGTAGGGCTGGTCCCATGTGTACGTTCGTCCGAGAATCCTAAAATAGAGCTGCGCATCTCGTGTACAGACTTGCTCGACTTGTGCTTTGGTCGAAAATATGGTGCCCCACTGTGCTCGTAGGGTTGCCACCATACCCTGGTCGGCTCTTTCGCGCTGCGAATCTGATCTCTTGGCCACGAGGCCATCTAGATTCCTGAGCATTTCACCGCGCAATGCTTCCCAATTCTGGACGCCGGTGATGGCGCCACGAGGGTCGATCTGAAGCACGATCCGCATGCCCTGCATGAGGCCCACAACCTGTCGCAGAACAGATTCGGACGGAGCAGGGACCTCAAAGGTGGTTGCACCTACTGTCCATCCCACAAGGTATCCCTGGGAACTCGCGTGGAGAACTTCAAGAGAGAAACGCGTGTGCGTCTTTCCTGAAACTATGGACTGGCCGCTGAGTGATTTATCGCGCACCCGAGTGACTGCCAGCTCAATCGCGTCGCCTTTATTCCAGTGGGGGATGATCTCTATAGACTGAGCTGAGACTTTCTCAAAGCCCCAAAGAGGAAGACAGAGAACGATGAGCGCTGCCGCGCGGACGATCAATGACCGGGGAACGGCTTCACGAGCATGAGCTGATTGTTGGCTCACAGGCATTCTTCTTCAAGTTGTGTATATCGAAGCGGGTACAGATTGAACGAAGCGCAGATACATAGTAACCGACGTAGGCGTCATGCTACCCCCCAACTATAATATCCACTATGACAGCGGCATTCTCCTACTTCAAGAACGATCACGGGATCGCCGATCCATCCGAAAAGATAACGGAGATGAAAAGGCCTGTGGACTTTCGCACTTTGACCAACTTTCGTACAACCGGCCCGCTTCTGAACAGGAATCAATTCACGCGTGAGGTGAACCGGTTTGCATCTTGGTGCTTGACAGCACTCGGCATTTCTCCCCCTTGACCCGCCTATTGGCTGAGGCGTAGTGTATTCCTATCCTTTCACTGCCGCCTCATTCTGGAGGTGGTGATTATGGTCCTCCGTGGAGCACAGTTCCGACCGTTTGGATCTGCCGGGTGTGCGCTCCCCACTAAGCAGGCTTCTTCATCCGATATCACTGCCTTGACACACTGGAGTATAGGGCCGTGCCTCATCTCCAGAAGCCACATTGCATCCCGACACTGGATACCCTGGACAGCGACCGGTGTTGGCGATAAAGGACTCGCGTGCCATGGCGCGCGAGAGCGTGATTTATGTCATGGGCATATTGGGGAATCGTAATTGGCCTCTTGGCTTTAGTGGTAATCCTACTGGTATGGATGGACATCCTCTCTTGCAACAGCATCAAGAATCGAGAAGTACTAACACAGGCTGATGGCAAGTCGAGGGATGGTCAGGCACGGCCGTCAGCCACCAGCCAGCATGCTGCATGATGACAGCTGGATGTCGGCTCCATTCTTGAGCCCACTGCAGCGTGTAAGCTGGAGGGTGCGATTTGCGACGGTAACGGTAGATGTGCGTCTGATCAACGGTTGAATGGCTCTGAACCTTCATAACAGGAGGCGCTATGGGTCCGACGAAAGCAATCGTGAGAGCACAGGCACTTTATGAGGCATTGGGAGGCAAACTAATAAAAGACGGTTTCGCGAGCCGACAAGAGGTGGAAGAATATGTGAACCACCATTATCTCGTCTTGCCGGTCGTTGATAAACAAGGGCGACCGTGGCTGCTCGATGGAATGCCGGTGTATTGTCTTCGTGGAACGCAATACGAAACCGTACACGACGAGAGGGTCCACCTTACCCGATGTCCGGATTGCGGAGGCATGGGGATTCGAGACGACGAAGTTGCTGTGGAATCAGATTGTATCCGCTGCACGGCCTGCGGACACGAGTTCGATGCCAGGCTGGAGATGATGGAAACCTAAATAAAGAGGCACTGTCCTAGGCCACGCCTTATCGCGGTTGGAATGAGCAGTCAGAGTTTCTCTTATCGTGTGCCGTTTGAGGGGGAGATCTGTTTCTTCCAGTGGTAGGTGCCGCCGTGCTCGCGTGGCGGAATATTCTTCTGTCTGCCGACCCTGGTGTACCACCATATGCCTTTCGCCTCTATACCATCATCTGAGAGCTGGATTTCAAACCCTCCTTCTCGGTCATTGCCGGACTGATACCATGTGCCCTGCCACAGTCGATCCGTAATTGTCGTAGTGGTGAAGCGCCCGTCGTGCTGGCTGTAGGGGCCGTTGCCGTTCCTGTCGAGGGTCGCTGTGTACCGTTTATCATCCTCGACTTCGAGGATATCCCATTCTCCACTCACATCCCGTTTCCTTGAGGTCTGAGGCTCAATGGCATGATTTAGTCTGGAATCTGCCGGCTGTAAGCCCAACGCACTGCCCAGGCTGGCGGATCGGAATGATTCGTGCCACGATAACAGTTGCCATTGACCATTGCGACGTTCGAGGACGCCTGTTTCCCGCATGGGGAGTATCGTCCGTTTTAATTCAGCTCCTTCGGTGACATAGCGGATATAGTCAAGCTCCATGGCATACCAAGCCAGGTTGTCTTTCATCCATACTTTCAGCTCTTTAATGGGAATCTCAAGTTTCTGAGCATTGAGGAATTCATCTCTCATTCCCTGTTCAAGCTCAAACCAACCGACATATTTACGGCCGGCGACTCCATAACTGATGATGTCTGCGTCGTGGGCCATCATTTGAGAAAGCGTGGGCAAATCTTTTTCGGCATTCGCACGTACGAGCCGTCGGATGGCCGATTCCGGATCTGACGTGTCAGACGCCAGTAAGGGAATGGGAACGCCAAGGAATAATACAGAGAGAATACATGCTAGAGGTCCATGCGTCATCGCGCAGATCCTCTTCTCGACGGGAATTATTTTTCACGACTGTACGCAGAGACAAGGCAAGCAACTCAGCGATCCCATCGATACCCAACAAGAAAAGGCATGACAGTTAATACACCAAGCGCTCCGATAGGCAAGGTTCCCACAATAGGATCTTGTATGGCAAGATATTCGTCGAGCGAGAGGCCGTGGAAGGGGAGGACAATAATCCATTCCATCACAAGCCAGAGACTGAGCGCAACGAAACCTACGCTGAGTCGGATACCGGGGAAGGGAGGCAACGTGAATCGGTTGATTACCCAGCGTGCGGCGATAATCATGGCGAGAAGGTGCGAGGGGATTTCCATCACTTGAGCCATGCGTGTGCTGAAATGGAGGGCCACGACTTCAAGCCGAATGACCTCCAGCACAAATCCTGCTCCAAGTGCGATCAGAAAATAGACAGCGCCGGCCTTCAAGACTTGCACCAGGCCGGTCAGTCGCGCTTCGTCGGGTGTCTTCTCTGATACTGACATCACGTGGCGTGTCGGCTCGCCGATCAAGTCAGTCGAGCACGGCTTTTCCCACTCACGCACGTTTCCAAGTTTGGCCATGATTGTGGAATCAGTCTAGCCGAAAAGTTTTGATACATCCATCATTCTGCAATTACGTAGCAACAAAACGCAGAGGGTGACGATCATGAGGACAGAGGGAGAGTCGGTAGACTGCTGGGAAATTCTATGGGGAGTGGTGTCGAAATACGTTCAGATACGTGCTCGTCGAACGCCGATCATCTGTCGTGCTGGGTCTACATACCGATTTCCGCAAGTCAGATTGTTTCCAGTGATTTTCCGACTGTGGTTCGGTCTGATAATTCGTATATGAGGAACACGGGTGGCTCCCTAGTCATAGATGGGCGTTCCGCGCTTGAGCCAGAGCCCCCAGAATTTCGAATAACCGTGAATCTCGTCCGTTTCGGCACCTTCGTCGGTTACAACGGGGTAGTTCGCGTTGACCCATTCAAAAATGCCTCCGTAGACATTGACCACATTGGTATATCCCTCTTGCCGTAGCCGTTCCGCGATCCGTTCACTGCGATATCCTACTGAGCAATAGACTGCCACTGGTTCCTGTTTGCCGATACCAGCCAGCCTGTCCAGAGAGAACTCCTCATATCCTACCCAGGTGGCTCCTGGAATATGACTCACCTTGAACTCTCGATATGATCGGGCATCGAGTATATGAAAGCGGCTCTTATCGAGGCGCTCAACTGAAACCTCCGGTACGCGATGGGATAACAGGGTGGATAGCAGCAGGTCGTAGACTTTGTCGCTCACATGGATCGGTGCCTGGAGGTTGCGCCCCCACAGGAGGAGGAGCACCAATACCAGCACCAAAGCGATGATCATGTAATGTCGCAACGGGATCCATCCTTGGACCGACGAAACCGGTCACCCATCCCGGAGGATAATGGTAAGTGGGGATGAAGACCCCGGCTGCCAAGGCGGGAAACCACAGCCTTGTACGGTCTGCATGAAGTCAAAACGAGGATGCAGGCCACCTGCGTATCTTCTGCTGTAGGCTCCCGGTGACATCTTGCGGACGGCCCCCGGAAGAGCTGTCGATGATACCTCGGCATCGGTTGATTGCCAATTTATCGATGGGAGGAGCAGGAATCTCCAATGCCTTGGCCACCTGAGCCGTCCGACGACTTAGGTTACTCTCTTCC
>CAZJOQ010000151.1:0-9195 GCA_964547625.1 uncultured Nitrospira sp. | reverse complement strand
ACCGTCTTGTCTGTATCCGCTCCCCTTATTTTCTTCTCTTTCATGGTTCCTCCGCACATCAGCCGGCGATTCACGCGACCTGGGGCTCCTCTGAATCGCGTCCCAGTATCGCTCAGGTGCTCAAAATGGGCAATGGGCTCTCACCGTCCGATGTCGGGAGCCTATTTCATAGCATCTGGTGAGGTGTTGCAGCCATGGGCTACAATATTCTCATGACAATTAGCTTTTCTCATAGAAACTTGTATGGTACGGAGCAACCACGAGCAGCCCTATTGAGTATGCGCGTTGAAATTATTCCCCTGGAGTTGTGCCCACTGCGGACGTGAATGTGACCTTTTGCACCCTTCGCCCAACTTGCAATCTGTTCAGACACGACACAGCAGCAGCATGATGACGTGCCTGCCTCGACTTCCTGCTGTCAAAGCAGGAGCACTAAGACTCACACTTTCGCGGTGCCGTTTTTAAGCTCGCAGGAATATATTAATAGCAAGGGGCTGCAAGACCTATGCCGATCCGACCAGACCCCCTCCCTTTCTGTCGTTGTCTATTTGCTAGAACCTTGATGCCGTCAGCGTCACATCTGTGCCTGTCCACGCACGGCGGAAGCGCGCTTCAGTTGCGGCCGCTTCAGCGTCCTTCCCCTGGGCCCGGAGTGCTTGTGCCAGGCCAAACAGGGACCAGCCGTTCTCTGGGAAGCGTCGGAGGTCTTCGCGATACACCTTTTCGGCTTCTGCATTTTGTCCCGCTTTCACCAAGGTGGCGCCGAGCGAGTGGCGAATCGGGTAATACCACTTGGGCGGTTCGAAGTAGAGTCCTCCGTCTTCGATCTTGGCCGCCTCCCGGAAGTGGGTAATGCCAGCGTCGAAGTCACCGCGGCGAGTCGCGATCTCGCCGGACAACGCATGTACGGCAATCGAGAGCGCGGTCTTGCTCTCGGCACCTTCAGGCGTCGCAGCTTCGGTCGCAGCCACCGTGTCGAGCGCAGCTTGCGCCTCAGCCCACTCGCCTTTGGCGGCGTGCGCCACACCGCGAGCGTACGTGGCCATCGTGTACGAGAAAGGGATGTCTTCAGGTGGAAGGGGTTCGGCGAGCACCTCGTCCCATTTTCCGAAGGTCGTGAGCGTGAGCGTGTGATACGGCAGCATCTCCTGCAGCAGGCCGACTTGGCGCGCGGCATCGAGGTTTACCTTAGAGGTGAGTGTACTGGCCGCCTCGATCGCCTGCGCACTGCGGCCGGCCATCGTGGAGGCGAAGGCGAAGAAGTGGATGTTGTGCGGGTAGTACGCGAGGGGATAGACGCCCATCGGGCGTTGTCCTTCGATGAACTCCTCGTCGGTATGGATAGCATGGTGGTTGGCCTGCACGGCGTCGTTCCACCGTCCAACGCGGATGTAGATGTGCGAGGGCATGTGGACCATATGTCCTTCTCCCGGCATGAGCCGAGCGAGACGTTCGGCGCACGGCACCGCAGCCTTCGGGTTCACAGCTTCGACCGCGTGGATGTAGTAATGACAAGCGCCAGGATGATTGGGATTGCGCGTGAGGACCCCTTCGAGCTGGCGTAGGATGTCTTTGGTTTCGGTGTAGGGAGTGCCGTCGGGTCGCCAGTAGTTCCACGGGCGGAGGTCCATCAGCGATTCGGCATACAGGGTCGCGGCGTCGAGATCCTTGGGATAGGTCTTTGCCACTTTCCCCATCGTGCGCGAATACAATCTGTCCAACCGGGCACGATCGGCCGGTGGGTCCGCTTCATAGCGCTGCGCCAGTGCCTCGATGTACGCGCGCTCAGACGCTGTGGCGTGGGACTTGAGCGCCAGTGCTTTCTGCACCGCCGCGTAGGCGGCGACTCCGCTCGCCTGATCCATGGGAGCGTTGACGTGCGGCCCGTAGGCGAGTGCGATTCCCCAGTAGCACATGGCGCAGGTGGGATCGAGTGCTGCGGCGCGGGTGAATGAGCGGATCGCTTCTGCATGGTTGAAGCCGTAAACGAGTCGTAGGCCCTGGTTGAAGTACTGCTGCGTGGCCGAGACCTGAGTGGAGATACGTTTGTGGTGGGAGCCGAGGTCTGTATAGAGAGGGACCGTATCGGAAGGACTCGGCGGCGCGACTATATCCGCTATGTTGTCGACGGATCTCGATTGAAGCGGACCGTGCTGCCCATGCGGGAAACCGGAATGCTCGAGCGCCGCAACGGCAATTGGCAATTATTATCGTGGCACGAATGATTTCGTTCCGCTCAGCTCGGCTGGCCGACCACGTCACCCTCCCCAGTGTCTTCGCAACCTCTCGTCAGCAGCTCGCGAAAGTCGGCAACGCCTAATCTCAGCGGAGAATGGGAGATTCTCGAGGTCGAAGACGATAAACGGTATAAGGCGATGCTGGACAAGAACGGGAATGGGCCTTACACCCAGCACGGCGGTCGTTTCACCACCACGCAGGTCGTCGGTCTCCTGTGGCAGGGTAGGTGGCAGCAACCTGGTAACGACCGCGAAGGGGGCTTTGAAGTGCTCCTTTCCGAAGATGGGACTCAAGCCAAAGGAACATGGTGGTACACACGAGTGGGCACCCATACGAACATTCCTCCGCGCGAGCATGGCGGGACCTATCAGTGGAAAAGACTTACCCCGATTGGCGCTCGATAAGACTATGCCTTTCTTCAGGCGACTCTCATGAGTCACAGTCCGGTCAAGAAACTACCCGCTGCAACCTTCCGGCCCGGATCGATAATACATAGACCTGAGAGGCAGTAGCGGCCTCATAGCACGAATTGATAGAGTGCACCAATGGACTTCCAAGAACCAATCACCATTAGTGAACTCCGGCTCAGCTATCGCTACATCAAGGATCATCCCTGGGTCGTGACGGCCGTCAACGGCTTTCTCTCTGCCTACTTTATGGAGCAGCCGAGTTTTCGTGTGCAACGTCACTTCGATGAATTGGAGTCCGGCATGCACGTCTGGATCTGCGAAGTGCCCGGCACGATGAAGATGACGACCCTCTTACGAAGACTGCAAGCGGATATCCCACCCTGCCGGCACAATCAAACCTCAACCGAACCGACACGTCGTCCTCAATACCTCATCGATTCACTCGAGTAGAACTAAATAGCTACGCGTGTCGACTCGCAACATTTCTCAAAGCAAGTGCTCGTCCTCGGATGGTGGAGTATAATACTCCTATCATGAAACGCGTGCTTGTGCTCGGGGCCGGCAAGATCGGTTCGTTGATTGCCTGCCTATTGAATCAATCCGGCCGCTACGAGGTTCATCTGGGCGATATGACCCTTGATGCGCCCAAGCATTTGGTCGAAGATCTCGGCTTGGAACGGGTCACTCCCTATCTGCTCGATGTACGGCATCCGGATGCCGTCAGCACCTACCTTTCAGCTCATCACTTTGATGCGATTCTTTCGAGTCTCCCCTATTTCTGCAATCCCACGGTCGCCGGCCTAGCCTTGACCCATAACCTCCACTACTTCGACCTCACGGAAGATATCGAAGTGACGAACCAGATCAAAGTGTTAAGCGCAGGGGCCACCCATGCCTTTATGCCCCAATGTGGTCTGGCGCCAGGATTCATCAGCATCGCCGCCCACGAGCTCATGACCCATTTCGAAACGTTGGATACGGTCAAGATGCGCGTGGGCGCGTTACCTGTGCATCCCAGCAACGCTCTCAAGTATTCGCTTACCTGGTCAACGGACGGGCTGATCAACGAATACGGCAATGTCTGTTACGGCATCGAAGAGGGCGAGAAGGTCCCCCTCCAGCCGCTCGAAGGATATGAGACCCTGGAGCTGGATGGACTCTTGTATGAAGCCTTCAATACGTCAGGAGGGTTGGGCACGTTGGCCGATAGTTATGCCGGAAGAGTCAGAACGATGAACTACAAGACACTCCGCTATCCCGGCCACTGCGAGAAAATTCACTTGTTAATGAAAGACCTCAAGCTGAATGAGGACCGCGAGACACTCAAGCGCGTGCTCGAGCGGGCGATTCCTCAAACCTTGCAGGACGTCGTCCTGATCTATGCGTCGGTCACCGGGACGCAAGGTGGCGGATTATTTGAGGAGAATTACGCGAAAAAGATTTACCCTCAATGCATCAAGGGTAAACTATGGTCGGCCATTCAAGTGACGACTGCTTCCAGTGCCTGCTGTGTCATGGATCTTGTCTTGAAGAACCCTGCGCAGTACCATGGATTTGTGACACAGGAATCGATTCCATTGCAGACCTTTTTGGACAATGACTTAGGAGCCTCGTTCAGGTGAGCACCATTCATACCGCCGTTCTACGTGACCTGGGTATCCAAGCCGTGAATTCCGGAGGAAGTACAGGCAGTACTTGGTGGTCCGGACGAAATGATGGATCCCTTCTCTCTTCGATCAATCCTTCCACAGGGGAGCAAATCGCGGGGGTCTATCCATGTTCATCCGATGATTATCAGAGGATTGTTAAAGAATCAGTAGAGGTATTTCGCACCTGGCGCATGGTCCCGGCTCCAAAGCGAGGTGAGATCGTTCGGCTCATTGGCCAGGCCCTTCGTGAGAAGAAAGATCAGTTGGGAGCGTTGGTGTCACTGGAGGTCGGCAAGATCAAGGCGGAGGGCGACGGAGAAGTGCAGGAGATGGTCGATATGGCTGATTTTGCCGTCGGCCAGTCACGGATGCTCTATGGTGTAACGATGCAATCGGAACGGCCGGCTCACCGGATGAGTGAACAGTGGCATCCGTTGGGGCCGGTGGGTGTCATCACAGCGTTTAATTTTCCCGTCGCCGTGTGGGCTTGGAACGCTTTCGTGGCCGCCATTGCTGGTGATACCGTTATTTGGAAGCCGTCGCCCAAGGCTCCGCTCTGCGCCATTGCGGTGCAGCAGATCTGCAATCGAGTGATGCAGCAACAGGGGTATCCAGGCATTTTTTCACTCTTCATCACCGATCAGGCGGGCCTCGCAGAGCAGATGGTGCAGGATGAGCGATTGCCTCTCATTTCCTTCACAGGATCGGTTCCGGTGGGCCGTCGGGTTGCCGCCATGGTAGGACAGCGATTGGGGAGAACGCTCCTTGAACTCAGCGGCAACAACGCCGTCATTGTCGACCAGACCGCCGACCTGGACATGGCGGTGCGTGCGATCGTATTCGGAGCCGTCGGGACCGCCGGCCAACGCTGCACCACCACCAGACGCCTTCTGATCCATGAGTCACGATATGAGGAACTGGTCGGGAGGCTCGTGAAGGCCTACGCCCAAGTGCATATCGGAAATCCCCTTGAACCTGACGTGCTCATGGGGCCGCTCATCGATCAGGTCGCTGTGGAAGGCTATCGCGCCGCCCTCGACGAGATCAAAAAAGAAGGAGGCGAGGTTCTGTACGGTGGGCGAGTGCTGAATCGCCCCGGGTATTTTGTCGAACCGACGATTGTGCGAGCCAAGAATGAATGGCCTATCGTGCAGCGCGAAACGTTTGCACCGATCCTCTATGTCATGCCGTTCCAAACCATGGACGAAGCCATCACCACGCAGAACGATGTCCCACAGGGACTCTCTTCCGCCATATTTTCAAATGATGTACGCCATGGTGAGCAATTCGTGTCTGCAGCGGGAAGTGATTGCGGCATCGCCAATATCAACATTGGAACATCGGGAGCCGAGATCGGGGGCGCCTTCGGTGGAGAAAAGGAAACAGGAGGAGGTCGTGAAGCAGGGTCCGATTCCTGGAAAGCCTACATGCGTCGCCAAACCAATACGGTCAATTGGGGAAGGGAATTGCCCCTTGCTCAAGGTATTAAGTTTGGATCTTAAGGGGAGCAGCCATGGACCAAGCCCAGGCACTCGATGATCTCCTGAACAGAATGGTTGCTGATTATCTGAAGCACAACCGGGCCGCCGCTGTCCTCAAGGCAATGCTCGATGAGTCTGGTGTAGGATTCTCGCCGGTCATGGACCATGTGACGATTCGTACGCTGGATATCGACCGTGGAGCCGAACCGTTCGTGACACTCGGCTATGCGTACGATGAAACCCTTCAATACGACGACTGGTATGCCAAGGTCTACCGCAAGGCCGGCTACCCTGCACTTTTTGTCGACCAAGCGTATCCCGATGAACGAGGAAAAACCAGTATCATCCCTGGGTGGGTGAATAAGTTTGGTGACCAGGTCTTCCACCACGTCGCTGTTCAGGTCGAAGATATCGAACACGCTGTCGCTCGGCTGCAGCAAAAAGGAGTGATATTTGCCGGAAAAATCGTAGGAGCTTCCGGCGGGTCACTCAGGCAGATTTTCTCAGCGCCGGAAACGATCGACGGGCAGCCATTCTCCGTTTTGGAGCTGGCCGAACGACACCGAGGCTATCAAGGGTTCCTGCCGCCTCAGGCTGACAGCCTTATGAAATCCTCTCTCGGCCGTTAGACAACCTGCTGTGTTGATCTATCGACTTCCCTCTTGAACTCCGAATTCTCGAGCGACGAAGCGTCTAACCGTCATGAACCGTCGTATACCGAGCCCGACGCACCCCGCTCCCACCGCTAACGACAGCCCACCCAAGGCCTGAATGTATGGATAATCCACCCACCACACAGCCGGAACGCCGACAATCACAAAACCCAGCGCAGTTCTGATATAGGCCAGCAGCGTCCGCTCATTAGCCAATTCGGTTCGCTGGCGGGCTAACTGATCTCGAATCTGTGTGTCCACCATTTCCCAAACGGAAAGAACTGCGATCTATCTCCTGATCACACTACCCCATTTCCTTCAGGACATGATCGGGGTTTCGATCACGAGCGATGGTCTTCATCAGCTGATCACCAAAGAGAACGACAATTCGATCGCGATGGTCTTTCACGATCATCGAGGCTGACGGAGATTTAAACGTCGAAGGATCTCCCTCCAACCATGCGCTACAGGTAAAGGGCAGCGCATCTAAGATCGTTTCGACACGATACTCCTGACGAAGCCGATACTGCAGCACTTCAAACTGAAGGCGACCCACCGCAGCAATCAAGACTTCCTGATCGGTGAGGCTTCGCATGATCTGGACCGTTCCCTCTTGCGCCATCTGGAATAAGCCTTTGTCGAAGGCTTTGCGTTTGCCGACATCCGTCGGTCTTAGTCGAGCAAAGATTTCCGGTTGGAATTGTGGAAGCGGTTTGAAATTGAAGCCTCCCGTCACGGACACCGTGTCACCGATGGCAAATACGCCGGGATTAATGATTCCGACGATATCACCAGGGTACGCCTCTTCGACCGTGCTCCGCTCCTGTGCCACCAGACTATGCGGCCTCGCTAATCGAATATCGCGATTCAACCGGTGATGCTTCACGACCAAATCCCGCTCAAAGCGGCCTGAGCAAATCCGAAGAAATGCGGTGCTGTCACGATGCTTGGGGTTCATATTGGCTTGAAGCTTAAAGACATAGGCGCTGAACGGCATGTCGATGGGATCGACGGACAGCTCAGTTCCATCATCGCTGTCAGCCGGTCTTGGTCCTGGGCTTGGCGCCAAGTCGACGAACGCATCGAGGAAGCTTTCTACTCCGAAGTTGGTAAGGGCCGAGGCAAAAAAGACAGGTGTGACGTCACCCTGTAGAAACTGCTCGCGAGTGAAGGTATTGCCGGCGATCTCCAACAACTCTAAATCGTGCAGAACTTCTGCCATGGTCTCCGGTGACACTCGACCGGTTGAATTGAGCTCAGCCAATGGCACCCGATCCGTCTCCACTTTCGTCGCCCCGCCACGCATGGTCTTGCTGAAAAGCTGCACCTGGTTATCGGCACGGGTCACAATACCCACGAAATCACTCCCGGACCCGATGGGCCAGTTGATGGCGCTTGCGTGAATATCCAACGCCTGTTCCACCTCGGTCATCAAGTCGAGGGGTGGACGACCCGGGAGATCCATCTTATTGATCAAGGTCAGGACAGGAATCCGACGCAGACGACACACAGCAAACAGTTTGCGCGTCTGTGTTTCCACGCCTTTGGCGGCATCGATAACCATGATTGCGCTGTCGGCCGCCGTCAGCGTGCGATAGGTATCTTCGGAAAAGTCTTGGTGGCCTGGGGTATCGAGCAAGTTGATGACGGCGTCTTTATATGGAAACTGCATGGCAGAGGCTGTGATAGAAATCCCACGCTCCTGTTCCATTCCCATCCAATCCGAAGCCGTCGCTTTGCCACCCTTGCGTCCCCGCACCATCCCGGCGGTTCGAATTAATCCAGAATAGAGAAGCAACTTTTCGGTCAACGTGGTTTTGCCCGCATCAGGATGACTGATGATGGCAAACGTCCTCCTTCTGGCAATGGCCGCAGTCAGCTCGCTCGCGAAAGTGGTGTCAGCCCTCATGATGAAAAAGCAGCATAGCACATTTGCGCTGGTAGAAAAGACTCTTCATGAGGAAGGCCAGTCTCCAACATATTCATACCCAGCTCGATCCAACGCGCGGTGAACGGCGCCAAGCACCGCCGGCGTGTTGACATGTGGCAGGACTGATAGCCTCGGAGCGGTACGGAGTTTAGCCAGTAGCGCCTCAATCTCACCACCGGCTAATTTGTCGCAGGTCTCGTATAGCCCCTCGGGTTCCTCCTCGACCAGGTTGTGCGCGTCTAAGATCTTTCGTAGTGTGACAATAAGACCTGCAGTCGGAGTCGGCATGAGCAACGCCGCGATCGCGCCATGATCGAGTCGGAGCTTCACGGCAAGCGAGAGGGGCTCGCCTCCAGCCCAGCGTTGAACTGCTGGCATCAGGATCTTTTCTTCCATCCCAATGTGGCGGAGCAGTCCTGCTCGAAATTGATCATAGAATCCTTGGTCCACCTGGCCTGCGCACGCAACGGCTCGTTGAAGCAGTTTCTCCAATCTGCGGTGGTCCTCCGCAAAAAAATGCGTGAGTGGGCCAGCGGATTCTTTCATTCGTTCTAGTCAGTTATTGAGGCATGTCGCTATGAACTGGGTTGACGACAATCCGCCAAACGCCGGGAGAGTAAGAATACAGGTTAATGGGGTGAATATTCTAGAACCTTCAGCGCCAGATACTGAGGCGTACGCTAAATAGTGCGTACTTTAATTCATGAAAGAACGCATAAACAGCGGCTTTTCTGAATATTCTTGTTGATAAATTACGCACACTTTCCTGGTCGGATCAGTAACTGATGCGCGCACCATAACGCACTGAGGAAGAAGATTCTCAACGCATCCCAG
>CAZJOQ010000150.1:0-9197 GCA_964547625.1 uncultured Nitrospira sp. | reverse complement strand
CATATCCCACAGTTTCGCATGAGCGATGCAATGCGGCAAGCCATGACGACGGTTTATGGGAAGTTAGTCTAGCAACCGACCGGCGGATGGTTTAAGAGGGAGCCGCTCACTTAACACCGGGTGATTGACCTGGCTGAGCCCTGAGTTGCCGGTTGAGAGGTCCGTCGCAATGACACGCAGTGTGATTCCATCGGGAACGTCCTTTGATGGCGGGACAAAAAATGGTGCTTCAAAGCTACGACTTCCTTCATCGTAGAACATTTGGAGCCGTTCGATGACTCGGTCGCCGATCAAGAGCTCTCCATAAATACGGATCTTCCGTGAGTCCCAATCTCCATAGGGACGAACCAACGAGCCTGATAAGGTTCTGACCGAAGCCCGAAGCTTCACGTCATCCTTAGCGATCAATGGTTCGTGTGGCTTCGGTTGCTCGATGTGGATCAAGTAGCCATAGAGATGTAGCACGATGCCATCGTTCATGAGGTCCTGACCTGGTATCAATAAGAGAGTTTGACTGGTGCGTTGTAACGCAGTGGGGTAAGCCAGTGGTCCCTCAGCCGATATTTCTACCAGCGTCGGTTTCTGCAGCTGCAAGATGGTGGTGAAGGCGGCGGACGGACGAGAACTGTAAATCGGCTCTTCCATCATGTGCGGTGTGCGCATGATCTGATTCTGATCACCGGCCTCTCCCTGTTGCAGACCGGTCGCCAAGATCAACCCAGTTGCCATGTCGGTGATCGTGACGCGCGCTCCGCCGACTTCTCGCCCCAACACCATGGCTCCCTGTGCGACGACGCGGACAAGCACCGTCGTCGGTTGTGGACCGTTGAGTGAAGAATCAGGAAGGGCTTGGCTTGTAGCGGGAATGGGAAAGCAGGGAGGGAGTATGAACGTGAGGATCAATCCGAACGAAGCGAAAGTCAACCGCGTCATTTGACTTTGGTGCCAGGGTCCACTTCTTCCAGAATGGTGAGCAATCCGCGCACGTCGGCATCACCTGCTGCGAGGACCATCCCCTGCGATTCAATGCCCATGAGCTTAGCCGGCTTCAAGTTGGCCACGATCACAATAATTTTTCCGACCAGCGCGTCTGGTTCGTATTTCTTGCCGATGCCCGCCACGATCTGACGCTGTTCGGTGCCGAGGGAGACTTGCAACTTGATCAGCTTCTCCGACTTCGGTACCCGTTCAGCGGAGAGCACCGTCGCGGTCTTGAGCTGGATCTTCATGAATTCGTCGATGGTGATCTGTGGCGTGGCCGGCGGTGCAGGGGCGGCTGTGGGCGCTGGTGCTGCAGGCGTTGGCTGTGAAGGGACGGATGATTCGGTCACTGGTTTAGCTCCTGGTTTTGATTCGATACGCGGGAAAAGTGATTGGCTTTTGTGGATAGCGGTACCTGGCTTCAGGCCGCCCCATTCAATCTTGTCTTTGAGTAAGGAGTCTGTGAAGTCAACTGAGATCCCAAGTTGAGTGCAGAGCGATTGCGCACTCGTTGGCATAACGGGATATGTGGCTAGGCAAAGGCAGCGGAGTGTCTCCGCCATGGTATAGAGGACTGTTCTGAGTCGTTCCGCCTCGCTCTCATGCTTTGCCAGTGCCCATGGCGCAGTCTTGTCGACATATTGATTGGCCAGTTGAACGACTTGCCAAATGGCCTCAAGCGCTCGGTTAAACTCTAACTGCTCGAGATGGCGCGGCAGTGACTCATGTAAGAGCGTCACCATCGCTCTCTGCAACTCTTGCTCTGCTGGCCCAATCGGCCCGGGAGCCGGTACCTGTCCTGCCTGGGTTCGCTCGATCAGAGTCAGTGTCCGACTGAGGAGATTGCCCAACCCATTCGCAAGGTCGCTATTGACGCGGGTGATCATGGCTGCTTGGGAAAAATCTCCATCTTGCCCGAACGGCACTTCGCGCAATAAAAAATAGCGAAAGGCATCTGCCCCGAATTGCTCAACCATCTTGTTCGGATCCACGACGTTGGCGCGACTCTTCGACATCTTTTCACCATCCACCGTCCACCACCCATGGGCAAAGATTGTTTCCGGTAGCGGAAGATTCAACGCCATCAGCATCGTGGACCAGTACACAGCGTGGGTGGTCAGGATGTCCTTGCCGACAAGATGGACATCGGCAGGCCAGAGGCGCGCGCCGACCGGCTTTTCTCGCGGGAGATATTCCAACGCGGAGATGTAATTGACCAGGGCGTCAAACCAGACGTAGGTGACGTAGTCCGTATCGAAAGGCAGGTCGATACCCCAGGAGAGGCGTGACTTCGGCCTGGAAATCGAGAGGTCGCCGAGCTGCTGGGTTTGCAGAAACCCTAAGACTTCATTTCGCCTCGATTCCGGCCTGATGAAGGACGGATGTTTTTTGATGTAGTCGAGTAACGGTTCTTGGTACTGACCCATCTTGAAGAAGTAATTGTGCTCGCTGAGCTGCTCGACGGGGCGCTTACAGTCTGGACAGAGTCCAGCTTCTACGTCTTTTTCAGTCCAAAATCGTTCATCAAAGGTGCAATACCATCCGGTGTATGAATCCTTGTAAATCAGACTCTTGTCATAGAGCTGTTGAAGATATCGTTGGACGATGGATTTGTGCTGCGGATCGGTCGTCCTAATGAAGGCATTGTTTGAGATGCTCAGTTTCTTCCAGAGAGTCTGAAATTGCGGTGCGAGTTTGTCGCAGTGGGCTTGTGGAGCGATCCCGGCTTTGGTCGCGGCTTGCTGAACTTTCTGACCATGCTCATCGAGGCCGGTGAGGAAAAATACTTCGTGCCCGCGTAGACGCCAATAACGAGCCAGCACGTCGACCGCGATGGTGGTGTAGGCGTGACCGATATGTGGAACGTCGTTGACGTAGTAGATCGGGGTGGTGATGTAAAAGGTGTTATCCTTCGCCATAACGAAGGCAAGATATCAGGTTGGCAGCATCTATTTCTAGGCAGAGACCCTGTTTGAGACTATTCCGAGTGCTTCGCGCAGGCGAAGAAAGGTCGCTTCCAGCGCCATCTGCATGTTCAGGTGCCGCGCAGCTTGCTGGTGGATACGCTCGATGTCATTCAAAAGAGTCAAGAGCAGGTCGATGTCCGCTCGCTTGGCATATAGCCGCAAATCGGTGAGTTGGTCGAGGTGAAGAATCTGGTCCTGGTCTCCACCCACGATGAGGATGACAAGATCACGAATCCATCGTGTCAGCCAGCTGAGTGTCTCTTCTCCTCGGTCTGATTTCGCCAACATTTCGGCTGCGGCGAGGATGGCGGTGCTTGATGTCAACGATTGCGCCTTCACCAATGTGAGACATTCTTTTTGTCGTGCCTGAACTTCAGCAACATTGGTCTCGAGCGCTTCTCCGATTCGGCCATCAGCGAGGACAGCAAGAAAATGGGCATCGACAGGGGGGAGCTCACGCTTGAGTATCACCGCCGCTTCGACTTGTGTGCGGGCCGGCGCGGTGAACCGGAGCGCTTGGCACCGTGATCGAATAGTGATCGGAAGCGCATGAGGTCGGCTCGTGACAAGGATAAAAAGCCCATGACCGGGAGGTTCTTCCAAGGTCTTGAGGAGCGCGTTAGCCGCCCCGATAGTCAGTCGATCGGCCTCGTCGATGAGGCAGATCTTTCGTTCGCCGATGAGTGGTCGATAAACGAATTGCTGTTCGATCTCTCGGACCTGGTCAATCTTGATTTGAGGCGTCGCTGATTCTGGATCGGGTTCGATCACGAAACAGTCCGGGTGAGTTCGTGCAACTATTTGCAAGCAAGACCGACAGCGACCACAGCTGTCGAAAGTGTCTGTGCGGGAAGGCTGTTCGCAGTTCAAAGCCTGAATCAGTCGTACCGCGGTCATCCTCTTTCCGATCCGGGCGTCACCGTGAAAGAGGTAGGCGTGGGCCAGGCGCCCATTGCGTACACTCGCCTGGAGCAATGAGATGGGTTGTTCGTGGCCTGTGATTTCGGCGAAGGGCATGCATCCTAACGGCGCTGTGGTTTTTGGGAACGGTGGGCTTTGAGCCAGTTGGTCATGCAACATTTGACTTCGCGTTCGACAAATTCAAGAGGTGAAGACGCGTCAATCACCATAATGCGCCGCGGCTCTCTCTTTGCTAACGCATGAAATCCTGCCCGCACTTTCTTGTGGAACCGTTCGGCCTCTTGATCCAATCGATTTTGCGTGGTGCCCTGGCCTCGCCTTCTCTGCAGCCCTACGGGAACGGGAACGTCGAAGACCAAGGTGAGATGGGGGACGAGTTTCCCGGTTGCCCAATCGTTCATCGTGTGGAGGGTCCGAAGGTCCAGCCCACGCCCATACCCCTGATATGCCATCGTCGAGTCGGAGAATCGATCACACACCACGGTCTTTCCTTGCGCGAGGGCAGGCTTGATGACATGGTCGACATGCTGACGCCGTGCCGCTAGGATGAGCAAGGCTTCTGTTTCCGGAGCAACGGTTTCCTTAGAATGGTTGAGGAGGATAGTCCGAACCCGTTCAGCGAGCAGCGTCCCTCCCGGTTCGCGTGTGCGTAGCACATTCAGACCCTGAGCGGTGAGATATGCACAGAGTCTGCGAGCCTGCGTCGTTTTCCCGCTTCCCTCACCGCCTTCCAGCGTAATGAAGATGCCTGGTGATTGTCGGGAGGCACTCGGCACTGTGAACCCTCATAGCATACTCAGTATTAATGTGAGCCCGATCCTATGTCAGCTCATCGTGAATAGCAAGACCGGTACCCTCGGGAAATCTCATCGGAGCGATCTCCTAACTCATTGAAATTTACAATAAAACGCTTGCGAGGTCTGTCTGGAACTCTGTAAGATAAACTTTGGAAAATTCTCCCACTGACCACGTCTCGGTGATTCATGTTCAAGACCGCGCTAAGACGGTACTTTCTGACAGGTTTGCTCGTTGTCATTCCTATTTGGGGCACGATCCTTATCCTGAAGACGCTCTTTACCGCTCTCGACGGCATTTTGGGCGATGCCATGGCGGAATTAGTGCCGGACCACTACATCCCGGGATTAGGCATCGTCACCCTGGTTCTGCTCATCTTTCTTGTCGGGTTGTTTGCGGCAAATTTCATCGGGCGCCAGATCGTCTGGCATTGGGAAGATTGGCTCAATCGGCTGCCTATCGTCCGTGGGATTTATTCTACTTTAAAGTCGATGATGGACATTCTTTCTTTTTCAGAACGAGGGTCCTATCGCCGTGTTGTCTTGATCCAATTTCCAAAGAATGGTCATTATTGTTTCGCATTCGTGACCGGGATGACGAAAAGCGAGACCACGGCATTGGGTCATGATACGTTGATTCATGTGTATGTCCCGACCTCGCCTAATCCCACGTCCGGTTACTTTCTGCTCGTGCCGGAACGGGAAGTGACGTCCGTTGATATCAGCATCGAGGAAGCGATGAAACTAATTGTCTCCGGCGGTCTGTATACCCCCTCCGGTACAATCGCATCAGCTTTGAACGCGGATCCGAAGTGGGGCCAGGTAAAACAGCCGGATGCCGGTGTCCCGATCGCATAACGGAGTGTTGTCTCGCTAGAGTCGAGACAGACTCTTTTCCGGAGTGGATATGAAACAAGCTACGAATCACCACAAGCCTTCCTCACCTATTCCCGGCTTAGGGGTTATTGTGATGGCTGCCGGCTTGGGCAAGCGGATGAAGTCCAACCATGCCAAGGTCCTGCATCAGGTCGCGGGGCAGGCGATGGTTCTTTACGCAGTCGATGTGGCCTTGCGTCTGGCGGGTCATCGGATTGCCGTGGTAGTTGGTCATCAGGCTGACAGGGTTCGCCAAGTAATTGAGGCGGGTATGGCGGGCAGATTGAGAGCTGAGGCTGTGAGCATTGTCGAGCAGGCAGAGCAACTTGGGACCGGCCATGCCGTGATGCAAAGCCGTTCTGTATTCGTCGCCGAAAAGGCGACAAGGCCAACACAGTATCTCATCCTCAACGGTGATACTCCGTTATTGAAGGAGCAGACGGCGCGCGATCTCGTGCGGGTTCATCAGTCGCAAAGAGCCGCCGTCACCATCCTGACCGCGAAGCTCGACGATCCTAGTGGGTACGGCCGGGTTATTCGTCGAGTGTCCGATGTTCAACATGGTGATGTCGCCTCGTCTGATGTGCTCAAGATTGTCGAAGATCGGGATGCTACTCCAGCCGAACGAGCCACCACTGAGATTAATGTCGGCACCTACGTTGTATCCGGAGACTTTCTCTTCGATGCGCTGGATAAATTGAAACCTGATAACGCACAGGGTGAATTCTATCTGACCGATATCGTGCGGATGGCAGTGGCGCAAGGCGTGCGTGTCGCGGCTGTGACGCTCCAAGAGCCAGATGAGGGGTTGGGGGTCAACACGCGACAGCAGCTGGCGGCTGCTGAACAGGTTGTTCGTCAGCAAATCAGAGAACGCTGGCTTGATGCCGGCGTCACGATGCGAGATCCGGGCTTAGTGTGGATCGATGCCGGAGTGACCATCGGGAAGGACGCGGTTCTCTATCCGAACGTAATGCTCGAAGGGAAGACGGTGATTGGCGAGGGAACAACGATCCGTTCCGGCGTCCGCATCACCGATTGTGTCATCGGTAATCGGGTCGAGATCCTGGATGCATCTGTCTTGTGTGAGTCCCAGGTTGACGATGACGCGCATCTCGGGCCATTCGTGCATCTTCGCCCGGGTGTCGTAGTGAGGCGGAAAGCGAAGGTCGGAAATTTTGTCGAGATGAAGAAAGTTGAATTGGGGGAGGGTTCAAAGGCCAACCATCTGAGTTACTTGGGTGATGCGACGATCGCAGAAGGTGTCAATATTGGAGCCGGCACTATTACGTGCAATTACGACGGCGTGCGCAAGCATCGAACTGTCATTGGCAAGAACGTATTCCTGGGGAGTGATACCCAATTGATTGCACCTGTTACGATTGGTGAGGGATCAGTGGTGGCGGCGGGGACGACGGTCACCCAGGATGTGCCACCTGATTCATTGGCAATTGCACGTGTCGCGCAGATGAATCGAGTTGGGTGGGTGGCTAAACGGCGCGCCGTACTGGCGGTCGGTATATCTAATGGAAAGTCTGGACGTGTGGAGGAAGCCACAAAAACAACGGTCAAGAAAACATTCCGTAGGCCGAAGAAACAGCGTGCGAAGTCAGGGAAAGGGTGACACGACAGCTGGGTGACCATTCGTCCGCCTATCAGTTCAATCTGCTCTCGGGGTAAAAGCCATGTGTGGAATTATCGGATATGTCGGCGATCAAGATGCGGTGCCTATCCTCATTGGAGGGTTGGCGAAGTTGGAATACCGCGGATACGATTCATCGGGCGTGGCCGTTTTACAGGGCGAGAAGATTGCCGTTAGGCGGAGTGTGGGGAAGCTGATTAATCTTCAAAACTCGCTCAAGGCCAACGAGCTGAAAGGGACGGTCGGCATCGGGCACACCCGTTGGGCCACTCATGGGAAACCGTCGGAGCAGAATGCCCATCCGCATCGGTCGAAAGGCTGTGTGCTGGTGCACAATGGAATTATCGAAAACTATCAGCAGTTGAAGCAACAGCTGGGGAATGATGGTTACAAATTCCAATCGGAAACGGATACTGAGGTGGTCGCGCATCTCATCGATAAGTATATTCAGAAAGGATGTGCACTGTCTGAAGCTGTTCGGTTTGCCACAAAAGACGTGCGGGGGAGTTACGCGTTGGCCGTCATCTCGGAGCGAGAGCCTGGTACATTGATTGCGGCACGGTCGGGTTGCCCCTTGGTGGTTGGTCGAACAAAAGACGCGTCCTACGTCGCGTCGGATGTCATGGCGATGCTCGCACACACGCGAGAAGTGACCTATCTCGAAGAAGGGGACGTCGCAGTGGTGACCCAGCACGGGGTAGATCTCACGGACGTCGACGGGCACGTGGTGTTACGGAAATCGTCGAAGATCACGTGGGACGCCTCAGCAGCGGAGAAAGGTGGCTACCCTCACTTCATGCTGAAGGAAATTCACGAGCAGCCACAGACGATTCTAGATACGATGCGCGGCCGATATTCTTACGACACTGGGGAAGCGGATCTGCCGGACATCGGGCTCACACCAAAGGAATTCGCCGTGATTGAGCGGGTTTGGATCGTCGCCTGTGGGACGTCCTGGCATGCGGGGCAGGTCGGTAAGTATTTGTTCGAAGAAATGGTCCGCACTCCTGTGCAGGTAGACATTGCCAGTGAGTTTCGATATCGCGATCCGCTCGTCGGGAAAAACGATTTGTTCATCACGATTTCTCAGTCTGGGGAGACGGCCGATACGCTGGCCGCCGCACGGGAGGCGAAGGGGAAGGGCGCGCGTGTTGTGTCCATCGTCAACGTCGTAGGGAGCACGTTGGCACGTGAGTCGGATGGGGTGCTGTATACCCATTGTGGTCCTGAAATTGGAGTCGCTTCGACCAAAGCCTTCACAGCGCAACTGACGGCGCTCTATTTATTGGCCTTGCATTTTGCGCGAGTTCGTAATGTGATAAAAGAGGCCGACGGCAAGGCCTGGTTGGACCGGTTGGTCCGTCTCCCGGTGCTGGTGGAGAGTGTGCTTCAGCGAGAGGCTGAAATTGTGGCGATCGCCAAGCGCTATTATAAGAAACGGAACTTTCTGTTCTTGGGACGCGGTATCAACTATCCCATCGCACTGGAAGGCGCGCTGAAGCTGAAAGAAATTTCCTATATCCATGCTGAGGGCTATGCGGCGGGCGAGATGAAACACGGCCCGATCGCGCTGATCGACAGAGACATGCCGGTTGTGGTCTTGGCGCCTCGGGATCGGTTATACGACAAAACAGTCAGTAATTTGATGGAAGTGAAAGCTCGCCATGCCCCGGTGATTGCGTTCGTGGCTGAAGGAGAGCGGGAGCTCGGCAAGATCGCGGACGCGGTGTTCACTGTGCCGGACACCCATCCATTGATTTCGCCGATTCTATTTACGATTCCGTTGCAGCTTTTGGCTTATCACATTGCTGTGCTTCGAGGAGCGGACGTGGACCAACCGAGAAACCTCGCGAAAAGCGTCACCGTTGAATAGGGGCTAACTGAGTTGTGGAAATGTGACGATGGAGATCACGCAACAGGACGTTGAGAAGGTGGCACAGTTGGCACGATTGGCCGTGACGCCAGCTGAGAAGGACACCTTTGCTAAACAATTGAGTCAGATTCTCACACACGTCG
>CAZJOQ010000149.1:1836-9222 GCA_964547625.1 uncultured Nitrospira sp. | reverse complement strand
TTTTATTCTCTCTCCTTGCCTTTCTTTACCCTGGCCTGAGGGCATCGAGAAAACTATCCCCGACCAGTAATCGTTCAGCTCGCAGCGCCTCCACAATCGTCTGACCCACATCAGCGGCAGTCGGTCTGGTCCCTAAGTCGACCCCTTGCGCAAGCTTGGGTCCGGTCGCGAACACCGGCACATATTCCCGAGTAGAGGTCTGCCCCTGCAAGGACAAATCTCTTCCATGATCACCCGTGATGATCACCATGTCGCCGAGGCGCAGCTTCTCGAACAATTCAGGCAGCCGACGATCAAAGTCTTGTATGGCTGAGGCTGCTTGAACGGCATCTTCAGATAGCAGATCGAGGCTGGCACAGACAAGACCGCGGGGCATCTTACTCAACATGCCGATCACCTCCTCCAAAGCCGCTACTCCTGATGCAACGGGAAAAGCTTTCGTAAATCCGCGCCCGGTAAAGAGGTCGTAGATTTTTCCGACTCCCATCGCCATCTGGCCGGATCGGCTCAAGACATCCAACATCGTCAAGCCCGGCGGCTCCATCACAAAATCTTTCCGTCCAATGTGCGGGCGCAGCAGATCGTGCCCACCGATGACCGGCTGTGCAACGACGCGGATGAAACTTCCCGCATCTTTCGCCGCTTTTCGAATCTCGCGACATCGTTGCTGGAATTCCACCGGCACCATGGCTGAATCATGCATGGCAAGAAAGCACGTATTCCATCCATCCGTCCATACTATCGGCGCCCCGGTGGCCATATGTTCCATACTATGTCGGCGGAGCATGGCCCCCATCGTGGAGACGTTCTTCCCGATCGCTTTTCTACCCAATATCTGTTCAACGATGTCCACAATCTTGACAGGCACACCGGAACTGCAGATCGTCTGGGCATCTTTCTGGATCACCCCGCTGAGTTCCCAGTACCCGACGATCGAATCTTTGCCGGGTGAGGCGAACCCCAGCCGTCCGAAGGAGCCACTTGGTTGGGCCATAGTCCGTACGCCCTTGATCTGGGCGACATGTCCCAGCCCAAGTATCTCGAGATTCGGCACATGTAAGCCACCGACTGTCTCAGCCAGATGCACCAGAGTGTTTGCCTCGGCATCGCCATAGTCGACCGCATCCGGCAACGCTCCAATGCCAAACCCATCAATGACGAACAGAATGATCCGATTAATCATGCGCACACTCTACCAAACCGCCGTAGCGCGATGTAGGTGCGTATGGGACTGATACGGGGATCCGAGAGGACCTAGGCACGAGCTCTGCCGCTGTTCTATCGAGAAGTTCATCAGTGGGTAACGCTGAAAATATCGTGAGGGAGTCGAGAATCGCAATTCACATCTGAACTTGGCACGGATCATTTATTGCTCTGGTAATTTCTGGACCAATATCATTGCACCCTCCATTCATCGAGGATCTTGAGACTGGCACTGGTTCCGATTCTGTCAGCTCCCGCCTCGAGCATCGCCAAGGTTGTCTTCCAGTCGCGAATGCCACCCGACGCTTTGACTTTTGCCCGCCCTGCGACAGTTTCTTTCAGTACACGCACATCTTCGATGGTCGCACCAGCTGGTCCGAAACCTGTCGAAGTCTTCACGTAATCCGCCCCAGCTTCAACCACCAGATGACAGGCGATTCGCTTTTCCTCCTGCGTCAAATAGCAGGTCTCAAGAATCACTTTGTGCTCAACACCCGGCGTCGCGTGTACCACGTCGGCAATATCTGCTCGCACAAGGTCATGGGCACCTGATTTCAGTCGACTGACGTTCAGAACCATGTCCAATACTTGCGCGCCACGAGCGACCGCTTCAAGAGCTTCTGCGACCTTGGTCTTTGTGGTGTGTCCGCCCAGGGGAAACCCAATAGGAATACCGACTCGAATTGCAGTCCCCGCCACTGCTTCGACTGCTTCATCGACGTAGCATGGCGGGACAAAAATAACAGTAAAGCCATAGTCTCTCGCCTCTCGGCACAGCCGTAACACATCAGCTTTGGTGGCATCCGGTCTCAGAACCGTGTGATCGATGAGAACAGGCAGGTTCCATGCAGACATCCTTTACGAAACTCCTTTCCTATAGGCCAAATTGCTATCGCCCGGAACAACGGAGATTTGTGAATGAGGCCCTCTTCGGAACGGTCGCTTCTGATACTTTTCAACGGCTCTATTATGCTCCACCAGAGTGGCTGAAAAGTGATGCGTGCCATCGTTCCTCGATACGAAATAGAGATATTTAGACGTCGCTGGATATAGCGCGGCACGGATCGAGTCAGCCCCGGGACTGGCAATAGGGCCAGGCGGCAAACCAGCCCAGCGATAGGTGTTATAGGGACTGGGATGGAAAAGATCTTTCTTATGGAGGTTTCCGTCGAAATTCGGCAACCCGTAGATTACAGTTGGATCGCTTTGCAGAGGAATGCGCTTCTTCAATCGATTATGGAAGACGGAAGAAATGTGCGGCCGTTCGTCTCCCGCACCGGTTTCTTTTTCAATCACTGAGGCCAACGTCAGAACCTGATGGAACGTCAAATTCATTTCCTTCGCGCGCGCATGCCATTCCTCGGTCACAACACGGCCAAGCTGATCTACCATCGTTCGAATGACGTCCTTTGGAGGCGTGGCTCTGGCAAAGCGATAGGTATCGGGAAACAAATACCCTTCCAGGGTTTCCGCAGAAATTCCCAGCGTCTTGATGAATGACCTGTCCGATGCCACCCGGAGAAATTCAGTGCGACTCGTAATGTCTTGTCCCTCGAGTACATCGGCGATCTGATTGATCGTATAGCCTTCGGGAATCGTCACCGCATAGAGCAGAACTCGTCCGGTCAACAGTTTCGAAAGAATCTCTGCCGGGGGCATTGCACCATTGAACGCATACTCTCCGGGCTGAATTTTGCGGTCGACTTCTTGGGACTTTCCGAGCATCACAAACATCGAACGGCTTCTGATCAGTTGTTCGCGTTCAAGCAGGGCCGCAGCTTGGAGAAATGTCGCCCCTTCCGGGATCACCACGATTTTATTCACAGGGTGATCAGACGCAGAGAGAACCGGACCTTCAGCCCATCGGATCGTCTGGTAGACGACCGTTACGGCGATCGCGACGACGGCGATGATTCCGATGAGGATTACGCGTAGCGTCATAGGATTGATCGCTTGGAACTTCTATGGCCCAAGCCTCCTGTATCTCATCAACAGCGCTTGTCGCTCCATTCAGCGTTGACAAAGAGGCCTGTGCCTCAAGATAACTCTGCAAGAGTATCGCCGCAGCGACTCGATCGACCGCACCCTTGCGCTTTTTCCGACTGACGTCGGCAGCGATTAAAAGATCTTCCGCTGCCTTAGTCGTCATTCGTTCGTCCCACAGGACAATCGGCACGGAGATTCCCGATTCCAGTTTCTCCGCAAACACTCGCATAGCGAGAACGGCAGGCCCTTGTCGGCCATCCAGCTGAAGCGGGAAGCCTAAGACCACCCGCTCCACATCATGGGACGAAATCAACGCGGCGATGTGCGCGACGTCCCATTCCAATGCCCGTCGCTCAAAGGTTTCGAGCGGTTGCGCCGTCCATTTTAACTCGTCGCTGAGGGCGACGCCGATTCGCTTGGTACCGTAATCGAGCGCGAGAATACGACTAGGCATGATTTTACCGCTGCAGAGCGCTTTCGACCAAGCCAAAGACTTTTTCTAACGCCGCATCGAGCTTGGCTGGGTCCTTACCGCCGGCTTGAGCCATTTCGGGTCGACCACCGCCGCTCCCTCCCACTTCTGTCGCCATCGTTTTAATCAGCTCACCGGCTCTGAGTCTGCCGATCAAATCTTTGGTGACCACAACCAACAACGAAACCTTGTCGTCTCCGGAAACGGCGCCCAGCGCAATCACGCCGCTCTTCAGCTTATCCCGCAACTGATCGGCCAGCGCCCGCATGCCGGTGACATCGAGCCCGTCCGTACGCTGCATGTGCACAGACACTCCGGCTACTTTCTTGGAGGTCGAAGCGGCTGCGGAACCACCGGCCATCTTGAGTTTCAGCTCTTCCAGCTCCCGTTCCTTATCCTTAAGTTGGGTCATCAGTTTGCGAGTCTTAGCCGCCAATTCGGACTGCCCGACCTTCAACACGTCCGACAGCTCGCGGACGTCGGCTTCGAGCTTCTTCATCAGCGCATACGCGCCGCTGCCGGTTTGAGCCTCGATCCGACGAACACCGGCGGCCACGCCTGCCTCCGACACGATGCGGAATAGTCCGATGTCCCCTGTCTGCCTGACATGGGTGCCGCCACAGAGTTCCTTACTGAAAGACTCGACACTGACTACACGGACCTGTTCGCCATACTTATCGCCGAAGAATGCCAGGGCACCCTTCGCCACGGCATCTTGAATGCTCATCACCTGAGCACTCACCACCTCGTTCTTCCGAATTTCTTCGTTCACCGTCGATTCGATGTCGTCGATATCGCGGGACGACAGCGGCCGGAAATGGGCGAAGTCGAACCGAAGCCGGTTAGGTCCGACCAGGGAGCCATATTGTTTGACATGTGGGCCCAGCAGATCGCGCAAGGCCGTGTGGACTAGATGCGTCGCCGTGTGATTACGTGCGGCGTCCTGGCGAATCGAACGGTTCACCGCCATCCGCAGTTGTTCTCCTTCGCGGATCCTCCCCTTGCGCACGGTTCCCTTGTGAACGATGAGCGTGGGCGCCGGCCTCGTCGTATCCGTGATTTCGACCATCCCTTCTGGGCCCACCAATGTCCCCCGGTCTCCGACCTGTCCGCCTCCTTCGGCATAGAATGGCGTGGTATCCAGTACGACTTCCACTTCATCCCCTTCAGAGGCCTCTTTCACCAGGTGGTCATCTTTAAGAATCGCGCGTAGAAGGCTGTCGCTCTCCAACCGGTCGTAGCCGACAAATTGCGTGGGTCCGACTCGCTTGGCCAGCTCCATCATCGACGGACGAGCGGTGTCCTGTTCGAACCCGCTGGTCTTCCGCGCACGCGTTCGCTGGTCGTCAATCGCCGCATCAAATCCTCGTTCATCGACCGTCATCCCCTGCTCACGGCAGGCTTCGGTGATCAGATCCGTTGGAAACCCGTACGTATCGTACAGCTTGAAAACATCCCCACCCGCCAAGACAGTTCCGCCGGTCGCTCGTGTCCTCTCGATCATGTCGTTGAGAATCGGCAGGCCTTGATCGAGTGTCGCGATAAACCGTTCCTCTTCGCCTCTGGTAGCTTCGGCAATGGTGTCTGCCGCACGGGTGACTTCGGAATAGACGGTCCCCATCTGCTCGACCACGGATGTCGTCAGCTCATACAGGAAGGGCTCGACGATCCCGAGCAGTCGTCCATGACGCGCAGCACGGCGCAAGATCCGGCGGAGCACATAGCCTCGTCCTTCATTGGATGGCAGTACTCCATCAGTCATCAAGAAGGTGACGGCACGCAAGTGGTCGGCAATGACCCGCATGGAGCGGTCCATCTGTTCGATGTCGCCGTACTGAGCTCCAGCGCGCCTCGCAATGGCAGTCAATACGGGCATAAACAGATCGCTGTCATAATTGCTCAAGACGCCCTGTGCGACCGCCGTCAAGCGTTCAAGCCCCATCCCTGTATCGATACTCGGTTTGGGCAAAGGATGCAGTGTGCCGGCGGCATCCCGGTTGTACTGCATGAATACGAGGTTCCAGATTTCGATCACGCGATCGCCGTCTCCGTTTGGCCGATCATCGCCCGGAACCACCGCCCCTTGGTCAAAATGAATCTCGGAACAAGGGCCACAGGGCCCTGTATCCGCCATCTGCCAAAAATTATCTTTCTCGTCACAACGCACAATACGGGAAGCCGAAACGCCGATCTTCTTCCAGAGGCGGTCCGCCTCTTCGTCTTCTCGGAAGATCGTCACCCAGAGGCGATCTTTTTCCAATCCGACTGTGTCGGTCAAAAACTCCCATCCGAATCGGATCGCCTCTTCCTTGAAATAATCGCCGAACGAGAAGTTCCCGAGCATTTCAAAAAACGTGTGGTGCCGTCTGGTGTAGCCGACATTTTCCAGATCATTGTGCTTGCCACCGGCCCGCAAACATTTCTGCACGGTCACGGCTCGCTTGTACGCGCGCGTTTCTTCACCAAGAAAGACCCGCTTGAACTGATTCATCCCGGCATTGGTGAACAGCAGGGTCGGATCAGCCTGTGGAATGAGAGCAGAGCTGGAAACCGCCTGATGGCCTTGTTGCTCGAAATAACGGATAAACGCCTGCCGTAGCTCAGTTGCACTATTCTTCATGGACACAGTCCTCATTCATTCTGAACTTCATCATTATATGATCGATCGTCTCTTCAGTGAAACCCCGTTGATGGAGAAGACGCCATACCTGAGTAGAGGTCAACCGGCGGCCACGCCGTTGTGCGGCTTTCAGGACGCGATGAGCCAATGTATCTTCATTCACTGTTCGGAAGGCATCGGCGAGGACCTGGTCGGCCAGACTATCGGCAACTCCCTTAGCCTGCAATTCTGCCCGCAATCGCTCTTGTCCCATCGGTCGAGCGGCCAGCCGCCTCTCTACCCAGCGCTGGGCATAGGCGACATCATCGAGATACCGAAGATCGGATAATCGGCGAATCGCTTGTTTGGCCTGGAGAGGCAAGACGCCGCGTGAAGTGAGAAACTGTTCGACTTGAGCGATCGTCCGATCTCGATATGCTAAAAAGCGAACGGCAAGTCGGAGGACATTGTCCGGACTCGACGAGGTTGTGTGTGAGCGAGCCTTCACGCTCCGACGGCTACCGATGCGCCCGTTTTTCCTCGCTTCGCGCAACAGGCTTCTCTTCCTTAACTTCTTTGGCTTCGGGTTTTATCTCAGCGCGAGCCGGCACACCGGCCGCTTCTCGAATTCGTGCTTCAATCTCACGCGCCGTAGCGGCATTGGTCTTCAGGAACTCTCGAACGGCATCGCGTCCCTGCCCGATTCGCTCTCCCTTGTAGGAATACCAGGCCCCGGATTTATCGATGAGCTTCTTATCGACACCCAGATCCACCAACTCGCCGGTCTTGGAAATTCCCTCGGAGAACATGATGTCGAACTCCGCTTGGCGAAACGGCGGCGCCATCTTGTTTTTTACCACTTTGACACGAACCCGACTGCCCATCACATCCTGCCCTTCTTTAATCGATTCGATGCGGCGAATGTCCAGCCGGACGGAGGAATAGAACTTCAGGGCGTTCCCACCGGTCGTCGTTTCAGGATTTCCAAACATCACCCCGAGCTTCATGCGAATTTGATTAATGAAGATCACCGTAGTCAGCGATTTCGAAATGGCCGCCGTGAGTTTTCTAAGCGCCTGCGACATGAGCCGAGCCTGAAGGCCCATATGGGCATCGCCCATTTCAC
>CAZJOQ010000149.1:0-1736 GCA_964547625.1 uncultured Nitrospira sp. | reverse complement strand
AGCGCCTGCGACATGAGCCGAGCCTGAAGGCCCATATGGGCATCGCCCATTTCACCCTCGATTTCGGCTCGCGGAGTCAACGCTGCCACCGAATCGACGACGATTAAATCAATCGCGCCGCTTCGGACTAAGGTCTCGGCAATTTCCAGAGCCTGTTCACCCGTGTCCGGCTGCGACACAAGGAGATCGTCCGCCTGCACACCGAGTTTCTTCGCATAGGTCAAATCAAGTGCATGTTCGGCGTCGATAAACGCCGCCACACCACCGGTCTTCTGCACTTCGGCAATACAGTGCAACGTCATCGTCGTCTTCCCGGAGGCCTCCGGGCCAAAAATCTCAATGACCCGTCCACGTGGCAGTCCTCCGACTCCAAGCGCAATGTCGAGCGTCAGCGAGCCGGTAGAAATCGCCGGCACGTCAGCCTTCTCTTCGGCTCCCAGCTTCATGATCGCGCCTTTCCCGTATTGCTTCTCAATCTGGGAAAGGGCGAGGTCGAGCGCTCGCTTTTTGTCTTCTTTTTCGGACATAGAAATCTCCTGGAAAGTGAACGGACTTAAGCTGGGGATTATACCCAAATGTACAAGGGAAACCTAGTCTGATTCGAGGCTTCAACCAGAGTTGTTGGCGGAGCCTCTGCTAGACTTATTGATATGGGACAGCCGCTTACGATCGATATTCTGACTGAGTTATTAGAACTACTCGGAACAGAAGACG
This sequence comes from uncultured Nitrospira sp., assembly GCA_964547625.1. GTDB lineage: Bacteria > Nitrospirota > Nitrospiria > Nitrospirales > Nitrospiraceae > Nitrospira_D. The sequence continues at coordinate 1,022 of CAZJOQ010000149.1, read as the reverse complement.
AGGCGCGCCGGAAGCGAAGACGGCCCTCATCTTGGATCTAGTCCGCCGTGGAAAAGTTTCTCGGGCTCGCGCAGCGGAGTTTCTCCAGATCCCGCTAGCTGATTTCCCGCCCTTCTTGGCGCAGTATCAGATTCCTTGGTTCGACTATTCCGCGGAGACCCTTTGTGAAGATCTGTTGGCGTTAGCGGCTCCACCGCCCACTCCATCTGCGTGATTCTCGTCCTCGATGCAAGTCCTTTGATTACACTGGGACGGATCGGTTGCTCGGGTTGTTACGTCAACCTGCTGATCGGAGTCTTCGGCGGGATGCCCAGCTGGAGAGTGCATTACAAGCTACTCTGTTCCGAATATGTCGAGATCCAATGGCACCACTGCGGCGATTCGTTTAAAATCACTATCTACAGTCCAGAGTGTAAGGTCCTGGAGGAGCGCCGTGGCGGCGATCAGAAGATCCGGCAGGGGAACGCTTTGTCCTTTTCTCGCAAGCATGTGGCCCAAGCGAGCAGCCTGTGCCCATGTCGATTCCGTCATCGGCACCTGTTCCAGTGCTGCCAGTTGCTCGTCAAGAATCTCCCACCGTTCCAGCGTTTTGACACCGATGAGCAGTTCAGCTCGAATCGGCCAGCAAATCGAGACGAAATCGGCTACAAGCAATTCCTTGAGCCGATTTTTGAGAGTCTCATGGCCTTTTCGATCGGCGCGAATCCAGACGCTGGTGTCGACAAGGCGCGGGCCGAGGTCAACGGCTGGCATGTGCACGACGACGGCGAGAACGAAATTCGGCCTCAGTGGTTTCGAACACGCCAGTACCCAAGGAGTGAGCCAACGCCTTACGGCGCTCTAGCTTCACCAACTCCTCAAGCGCTTTGGCGATCGTGGCTCGCTTGCTTCGGGAACGAGTCAATCGGCGCGCCTCGGCTAACAGTCGATGGTCGAGTGCTACGGAGAGTCGCTTCAATATCTGTGCCATGGCACCACAATATCTTGAAAGTGATGCTCTGTCAACGACGACCAGCCATGCG
>CAZJOQ010000148.1:3114-9403 GCA_964547625.1 uncultured Nitrospira sp. | reverse complement strand
CTGAGAAGGGTTTGCCGCCGGCAAGCCCGTTGAGTTCCCTGTTGGTCCCGTCTGTCTCATAATAGACCACCTCCTCTAATAAATATCACCCTAAGGCACCAAAAAGGATCAAGTGCCTCTGCTCGGTCCCACGCAATCTACCAAGAAATGCAATTCCCAAAAAGAAAAACCACGCTTTGTGCGTTCGGTTCCATTTCTGCCGGATGGAGAACGTTATTGCATGAGATGAAATCTGCGTAGAGCTGACGGAACGATCCTATCGGACCACGTTGGGAGAGAACCGTGCTGAAAGTGAAAAGATGATGACAAATCGTGAGAATTGGGTACTCTCATCAAAAGGTAGGTAAGAAACCTTAGCAGGTGGATCGAACACGAGCGCAGAGCCATGCGCGAAGGCTCGGAGACGGTCCGGTCGAAGGAGCATGAGCGACCGAGTGAGCAGGCGGAATTCATCATCCGATCGACGGCACAGTCTAACAGGCTCTCTGCCGGCGCTGCTGATCAGCATGGCCATGATCGGAGGGAACGGGTGTGCCGTCAAGCCGATACCGTTAACGGACGAGGAGGTCCAATCACGGGTACGAGAAGACCGAGCCGTTCTAACCAACGAACAAGAGCCGCTGGCCGGACCGGTGGATCTCTATGAGGCGATGGCTCGGGCGCTGAAGTATAATCTCGACGCGCGTGTCGAGCTGATGCACAAGATGCTCGCCCAGACGCAGCTGGATCTCTCGCACTACGCGATGCTTCCCCGCCTCGCGGCAAACGCAGGATTCGATGGCCGGAATAATTTCCCCGGCGGGGTGGCTCAGTCCCTACTCACGGGAAGGCAAGTGCTTGAGCCGTTCACGTCGTCGGAGAGGAACGTATTTTCAGCCGATCTGTCGCTCAGTTGGAATGTCTTGGACTTCGGGCTGTCCTACATCCGCGCCAAGCAAGCGGCGGACGATGTTTTGATCGCCGACGAAGAACGGCGGCGCGTGGCCAATCGGGTCATGCAGGATGTGCGCATCGCCTATTGGCGAGCCGTCGGCGCGGAACGGATCCTTCCGTCACTGAATTTGCTGGACGAGTGGGTGAAGCATGCGCTGGAGAAGGCCCAAGCCGTTCAAGATGAACGGCTGAATGCGCCGCTGGTCCCCTTGCAATACAAGCTCGACCTCCTGAACACCCAACGATACATTCAACAGTTGTTCAGGGAACTCAATACCGCCAAGCTGCAATTGGCTGCGCTGATCAATCTGCCACCCGGAGAAGAGAAGAACCTCGTCCTGATGGTGCCCCATCGTGAAGCCCACGCACTGGAGTTGCCGCCCGAACTGGCGATTCTGGAGGATCGAGCATTGCTCGCGCGTCCCGAACTCCGGATGATCGACTATCGCCGCCGCATTAACGCGCGGGAAGCCAAAGCCGCCATTCTTGAAATGTTGCCGAGTTTGAATCTCCAAGTCGGGGGGAACTACAGCAGCAACGCATTTCTCTTCAATAACCACTGGGCGGCCTATGCGGCCCGGACGAGTTGGAATTTGTTAAGCCTCCTTCGCTACCCGGCTCGCGCCAAGACCATTCAAGCGCAAGACAAGGTGCTGCACACACAAAACCTCGCCCTCACCATGGCCGTCATGTCGCAGGTCCATGTCAGCGTGGCGCAGGTCGCGCATGCGAAGAAGGAAGTGTCGACAGCGGCGCTGTATTACGATACCCAGTCTCAAATTGCCGAGCAGACGCGCGTGGCGTGGAGCACGGCCCGGATGAGCGAGCAAACAGTGTTGCGCGAGCGAGTGGCGCAAGTGGCGGCACAGCTCCGCTATGACGCCGCGGAAGCGGAGGCTCAAACAGCCTGGGCGGCATTGCTGGCCGCAGTCGGCGAAGACGTCTTACCGAACAATCTGAAGCAGGAGCAGAGTTTGTCTGACCTCGTGCTCCAGCTCCGCATGAGATGGACGAAAAGCAAGGAGTTCTTCAAGTGAGTTCTTTCAGCCGCCGGTTGAGTGTCGTGGCCCTGTCGGGGGTCTGGTCGGCGTTCTCTCTCCTGTCGGCGACGGCCGGGACGACCCTGGACCTCAAACCGGCGAGCAGTGCGGCAGAGTTGAGCATGATCCGCGGGGTGGTCAAAGCGACCGCGCAAGCGACGCTGGCCAGCCAGGTCCAAGGCCGCATCAATCGCCTGCCGTTCAAAGACGGACAGCGGTTCAAGAAAGGAGCGCTCTTGGTCGCCCTCGATTGCTCAAAATACGAAGCGGAGTTGGCCAGTGCGGAAGCGGAGCATCGGGGCAGGAAGAAAACCTATGAGAACAACCTTCGCTTGTCCGAGCACCAGGCCGTGGGGCAGCTTGAACTTGAGGTCTCGCAGGCGGAAGCGGAGAAGGCGCTCGCCGCCGTCAAGGCCGCACAAGTGAACGTCGACGGCTGTACGATCCATGCGCCCTTTCCAGGCCGTGTCGTGAAAACCATCGTCAACGAGCACGAGAATGTGTTTCCCAATGATCAACTCATCAGCCTCTTAGACGACAGTCGGCTTGAGATCGAGCTTATCCTCCCGTCGAAATCCCTGGCGTGGCTGAAAGTCGGTACACCGTTCGAATACTCCGTCGATGAAACGGGACAGCCGTATTCGGCGGTGGTGCAGGAGATCGGCGCGAACGTCGATCCAGCCAGCCAAACGGTGAAGGTCAAAGGCCTCTTTCGGGGCAAGCCCAACCACGTGTTGGCGGGGATGAGCGGCACCGCATCCTTTGCCGACGCGTCTCAATAGCGACACAGACATGGTCTCACTAGAAACCGCCGAAGCCAAACCCAAGGCCTCACTTCCTCGCGCCACCTCCCTGACGGCTCTCTTGCAGGTGGAGGGGATGGTGCGCGCCGCCGGCACTCAGCAGGAGCTGCAATTTTTCTTCGTCAACGAAACGCGTCGCCTGATTTCCTATCGCCAGGCCATGCTCCTGATTCCATCGGCGAGTTCGCCGCACGGGTATGAGGTGCGCGCCGCGTCGAGCGTGCCGGTCGTGGATCGCACCGTGCCCCTTGTGCAATGGATCGAGCGAGTGATTCGGCTGCAGGGCACGGCGTCGACAGGTTCTGAAATCCGCCGGCTTGCGGAAGCCGATTGTCCCGACGACCTGAGGCCGGATTGGCAAGAATTTACTTCCGGCTATGCCCTGTGGTGTCCGCTCACGCATCCGGATGGGCAGATCGTCGGCGGCTTGTGGCTGACGCGAGGCCAGCCGTGGCCGGAGCACGACGTGACGATTCTCCAACGCCTCAGCGAAACCTACGCCTACGCCTGGCGCGCTGTCGGCCCATCCCTGAGTCGTCGATGGCACTGGGGGTTGAGCCGCACCACGACGTGGCTGCTCGCCGCTGCGGCCGTAAGCGTTCTGGCCATACCGGTGTCCATGTCGACGTTGGCCCCCGCGAAGATCGTGGCGAAGGATCCCATCATGGTGAGCGCCCCGATCGACGGCGTCATCGCGGAAATTCTGGTCTCGCCCAATACCCTGGTGGCTCAAGGAGACGTGCTGTTCACGTACGACGACACGACGTTCAGGAGCGAGTATCAGATCGCGGAACGGAACCTTGATGTGGCGATGGCGGAGTATCGCCGCGCGGCGCAGAGTTCCTTCGTGGAGGCCGAGCAAAAGGCCGATGTCCCTCGGTTGAAAGCCGAAGTGGAGTTGAGGGAAACGGAGCGCAACTATGCCTTTGAGCGATTGGCCAAGGTCGAGGTGAAGGCCGACGAAGCCGGGCTGGTTCTCTATACGGATAAATCGGATTGGATCGGCAAGCCGGTCGTGGTCGGCCAGCGGATCATGGAATTGGCGAATCCCCGACAACTGGAAGTCCGGATCGATTTGCCGGTGGAAGACGCCATTGTGCTCAAAGAAGACGCCCCCGTGGCGCTCTTTCTCAACGCCAACCCCTATACCAGCGTCCCCGCCACGGTCAGTCATGCGAGTTATCACGCCGAGGTGCTGCCGAACAATATGCTGGCCTATCGCGTGACGGCGCAGTTGGAGCAGGGTGCCTCCGAATTTCGCATCGGGTGGCAGGGGACGGCAAAGATCTACGGGGAGCGGGTCTCGTTGTTCACGTATTTGTTCCGCCGCCCGATTTCTACGATCAGGCCTTGGATCGGCCGATGAATCCGATCAGACAAACGGAACAGGAGACGATGCTCCCGCCGTTGCGCGAGGACCTCCGACTGATCCCTGGCGCGCCGGACGCCGATGGAACGCCAACCTGGGTCCTCGTCGATCCGGTCCGCGGCAAATATATTCAGATCGGGTGGGCGGCGTATCAGATGCTGTCGCGGTGGAAGGGGCGGTCAGCCGACGCCCTGTTGGCGCAGATCCACGCGGAGACGACCTGTCGTGTCGGGCCCGGCGATCTCGATGCGCTGCTGCGGTTCTTGTACGACCATCATCTCATGCGCGACCCGCCGCGGGGGGACTACCGGGCCTATGCCGCGCAAGCCGACGCGGCCAAGCCCCAGTGGCTGCCGTGGCTGGTGCATCACTACTTGTTCTTTCAAATTCCATTGGTCCGGCCGGGCCGATTTCTCCGAGCAACCCTTCCCTATGTCGAATGGGTGTTTACGCGATCGACGGCCTGGGGCATTGGGATCATCGGACTGATCGGAATGTATTTGGTCTCGCGCCAGTGGGACGCCTTTACCGGCACCATGCTGCATCTGTTCACCGCGCGCGGCGTCGCGCTGTACGTCCTGTGTCTGGTGCTCGTGAAGGTTATGCACGAGCTGGGGCACGCCTATACCGCGACACGCTACGGGTGCCGGGTGCCCACGATGGGGGTGGCCCTGATGGTCATGGTACCGATGCTCTATTCGGACACGTCCGATGCCTGGAAGCTGACTTCCCGTCGTCGGCGGGCCGCCATCGGGGCCGCCGGCATGGTCGTCGAATGCGCCGTGGCCGCCGTGGCGCTGTTCGCCTGGAACTTTCTCGACGACGGCGTGGCGAAAAGCCTGGCCTTTATCATGGCGACGACAAGCCTGGCGCTGGGGGCCGGGATTAACCTGAATCCCTGCATGCGATTCGACGGCTACTACGTCCTCTCCGACCTGCTGGGCATTCCGAATCTGCATGATCGCGCCTTTGCTTTCGGACGGTGGCGACTCCGGCGGCTCTTGTTCGGTCTGGATGCGCCGATGCCCGAGCCGGTCTCCGATGCCCGCCGCCGCTTCCTTGTGTGGTTTGCCTGGGCCACGTGGCTGTACCGGTTCCTGTTGTTTCTCGGAATCGCCTTCGTCGTGTATTACTTCTTCTTCAAGCTGCTGGGGCTCGTACTATTCGCCGTCGAGATTTGGTGGTTCATCGCGCTGCCGATCGTGCGGGAGCTGAACTCCTGGTGGGCATTGCGCGGCGAGGTCCGCGCACAGCGGCGCGTGTGGGTGTCGGCCGGGCCAGCGGTCGCGCTGGCGGCCCTCTTCTTCGTGCCGTGGTCGGATCGGATCAGTCTGCCGGCGGTGTTAGAATCGACGCCGCATGCCACGCTCTATGCCCCGATGCCGGGGAAAATCGTCGCCCTAGCGGTGAAAGAAGGCCAGGCGGTGGGGAGCGGCGACACCGTGGTGACGATCGAGTCGCCGGCGCTCGAAAAAGAATTGGCGTTGACCAGCAAGCGGATTGAAGTCGAACGACTGCGAGACCGTCGCCAGTTCCTGGATCGACAAGAGTTGGCCAAGCACCAGGTGACGTTGCAAGCCTTGAAGGCGCGCCTCTCCCAGCTTGAAGGCCTTATGCAGCAACAGGCCAACCTGTCGCTCACCGCGCCGATCTCCGGCGTCGTGACCGATCGGGCAGAGGCGCTGCATGTCGGACGATGGATCAATAAAGAGCTGGCGCTCGCCTACATCGTCGATTCGGCGGGAGAGGAGCTGCATGCGCTGGCGCCGGAAACCGACGTCGGCTACCTCCGGTCCGGCCAGTCCGCGCGCTTCATTCCCGAGGGGGCAGAGAGGCCGAGTCTCAAGGCCCAGGTCGTCGAGATTCGAGATATGGATGAAAGCAGCTTTACCGTGCCCTATCTCGCCTCGCTCTATGGCGGGGACGTGCCGGTTCGAGAAGACGCCGGCCACCAGTTGAAACCCGACACCTCCGTCTATCGCATCACGTTACGCCTCACCGAGCCGCCTCCCCAGTGGAACCAGGCGGTCCGCGGGACGGTGCTGGTGGAAGGGCCTCGGATCAGCTTCGCCCAGCGAGCCTGGGAAAAAGGCGTCCGTATCCTCATCCGCGAAAGCGGAATCTGACAGAATGTTGAGGCGCGT
>CAZJOQ010000148.1:0-3014 GCA_964547625.1 uncultured Nitrospira sp. | reverse complement strand
TTTTTCGGCCATAGGCGTTCTCCTGGTTTCAGCTGGTCTGTCAGATAGGCCGTCACGACAAACCCATCTTCCGCCGCATACTGTCTTATTCTGCACATCACCATTAGTTCGTGATCGTTTCGGATCATGGCTGGTTGACCAGTTGGAAGAGGTCGATTAAGCAATCGCGTATTCGACAGATTTCGGATTCTGCACCCGCTTTGAGGCGTTGAGGATTTCAATGCCGACGATGTTCCCCTCCTTGTCATAGTCCAGAATGACACCGGGCTTGTCCTCGTCACTCTCCTCCACAGGAGCATCACTGAATTCGATCGTCAACACATCCACTTCTTCGTCATATTTCACCTTCATGGCTTCCTCCAATACTTACTGACCTTGCTGGTGCGATACACGGTGACCACGATGGCTGGATCCATCGTTTCGTTGACCATCACGCGCAACAAGTATGCCTTCCCGTTGATCTCCACTCGCGACTGGTAGCACGTAATGCCGTTGACTTCCTGGACCTTTTGCTCTGGATTATAGAGAGCTTGTTCCACAAGTCTCTGCGGGATTTTACGCTTTTCCAGTTCTTGGAGCACGTGCTTAGAGAATTGAAACTTCATCGCGTTAGACTCTTCTCGGTCAGTTCAAACTCAAGCCTCTGCTGGCCCGGCCGAGGCGGGGCCTTCGTCTGCCACACGCTGTACTCCCCGCAGGTGTCCGGAGCTTACCCGTTTCCCCTTGAGAAAGCACGTCTTGGCCTGGGAATTGTTGGGCCTGCCCGGCCTGTCCTGTGCCAGATGAGGACTCACCACGAACAGACTTCTGGGCAGCACACGAGGGCCAGAGCGCGGGGGAGGACCGAGAGCCTCCTTTCAGCATTGGGCTAGCAACGGGCGTCCTTCGTCACATTCAGTTTCCACGAGAAATCGTCCTGCAGAGCACCATCTAACTCCCCTGTCAGAAAGGGGAATTTGCTTCGGGAAGTGGCATCTACCTTGCTAAATTATTCCTGGCAAATCGGAGAACTCTGGTCTTCTCCCTACCATGAGAATACTACGTCGACGTAAGAAAGCGGCGGTGAGGTCGGCCTGCAGGCATCAGGCGACCTCTCTCCGGACGAAGACGCCCCTTCTTTCACATTCCACCTCCTGGTTTGCGCTCGAACCACGGATCATGTTCGATGGGGCGGGTGTTGCCACGCTCAGCACGATTGCTACCGAGCCACTCGCCCAGAGTCAAGCCGAAGCGCTCTCGTCGCCTGAGGACGTGACCGCCGACGATGCCCTGCCTGATCCGGCTCCGACCGGTGAGCCGCAGTTCAGCGCCAGCGACCAAGCGTTGTTCGATGCGCTCGCAGCCTATGACACGTCAACGGCGCGCCAGGAACTCGTATTCCTTTCTCCCAGCGTGCGCGATTATCAACAACTGCTGGATGGCATCAGCCCCAACGTCGAAGTCTTCGTCCTCGATCCGACCCGCGACGGGGTGGAACAAATGGCGGAGGTACTCGCCGGTCGGACGGGCATCGACGCGATCCACCTGATCGGCGAAGGGACCGAAGCCGAAATGCACCTCGGTGCCAGCTTCCTGACACAAGAGTCGATCAGTATGCGCTACGCCGAACAGTTTCAGCAGATCGGTCAGAGCCTGTCGACAGAGGCCGATGTGCTGATCTACGGCTGTAACTTTGGGCGGGGCGAGGCCGGGCAACTCGCGATCCAGACCTTGGCCCAGCTCACCGGCGCGGATGTGGCGGCGAGCACCGACCGCACCGGGCATGCATCCGAATTTGCGAACTGGAATCTGGAAGTATGGACTGGATCGATTGAGTCCTCCGTAGTGATCGGAACGGCTACGCAGGAGGCTTGGGAAGGGGTCTTGGCGACCTTCACCGTCACCAACACGACCAATTCCGGTGCGGGATCATTGCGTCAGGCAATTACCGATGCGAATGCGGCTGGAGGGGCCGACACGATCGTATTTGCTATTGGCTCCGGGGCGCAGACGATTGCTGTGACAGGGTCCGCACTGCCCACGATCACGGGTCAGGTGACGATCGACGGCTGGACGCAGCCCGGTTTTACGAACACGCCATTGATCCGAATCGATGGCAACGGTGTGGCTGGTGCCTCCGGCCTCGTCCTCAACTCAAGTTCGGACTTCAGCATCGTTCGAGGTTTGGTCATCACGCGTTTTGCCGTGGACGGCATCCAGATCCAGTCTGGAGCTGACAATGTGACCATTCGCGGCAACTGGATCGGCACCGCCGGAACGGGTTCCAGCGGCGTCGGCAACGGCGACGACGGGATCGAGCTGGCCGGCTCCTCGGCCATCATCGGTGGCACCGGAGCGAACGACGGTAACGTCATTACCAACAACGGTGACGAAGGCATCACGATCGTTGGCTCGGGCGTCACAGGTCATCTGATTCAAGGCAATATCATCGGCTTGGATCCTGACGGCTCCAGCGGAGCGAATGGAAGAGGAGCGGGCTTAGCGGGCAACGCAGACGTGGGTATTGCCATCATCTCCGGCACTGGCAACACGATCGGCGGCACCACAACGGCAGAACGGAACATCATCTCACAGAACTGGGAAGGCATCGAGATCAACACAGCCAACAACACGGTGCAGGGCAACTACATCGGTACGGACATCACCGGCACACTGAATCGCGGTAATCGATTAGGCGACGGCATTCAAATCCAGGGCTCAGCAGCAAACACGATAGTAGGTGGCACAGCTGGTGGCGCTGGCAACGTGATTGCTTATAACGCAGGCGACGGTGTGAGCATCCTTGCAGGCACGGGACATCAAGTGCTTGGCAATTCGATTTTTTCAAACACCGGACAGGGCATTGATCTGTCCAACGATGGCATCACCTATAACGACATCAACGACGTGGATGCCGGTCCCAACGGATTGCTGAATTTCCCCATTCTGAAAACGGCCGTCTCTGCAGGTGGTGATACAACCATCACGGGACATGTGCGAGGCCTGGCGAATACGACCTTCCGCATCGAGTTCTT
>CAZJOQ010000147.1:0-9571 GCA_964547625.1 uncultured Nitrospira sp. | reverse complement strand
ATGAAGAGCGAAATCTTGTACCCTGGTGCGTTTCCAATGGTGCGTGTGGAATTGTCGGAAGGCGAACACATCAAGGCGGAATCAGGTGCGATGGTGGCCTGCTCGCCGACCATCGACATTGAAAGCAAAATGGAGGGAGGGTTTCTGGGAGCCCTGTCGAGAAAGTTACTGACGGGAGAGAAGTTTTTCTTTCAGACCTTACGTGCCAGCCGAGGCGCTGGTGAGGCGCTGCTCGCGCCGACTGTGCCGGGCGAAATCGTCGTGTTGGAGCTCGATGGTGTCAATGAATACATGGTGCAGAAAGACGGATTTCTGGTTGGTGCAGACGGGATTAACATCGACAGCCAGATGCAGAGTATGAGTCGCGGACTGTTGGGCGGCGAGGGGTTTTTCATTCTGAAAATGAGTGGGAAAGGGATGCTGGTTCTGAACAGCTTCGGAGCCATTCACAAAATTGAATTGAAACCGAGTCAGGAATATATCATTGATAATGGTCATCTCGTAGCCTGGTCGACGACGACCTCCTACAACATCGAAAAAGCGACCTCCGGCTGGGTGGCCAGTTTCACCTCTGGAGAGGGGTTTGTCTGTCGGTTCCGAGGGCCGGGGGTGGTGTACATCCAAAGCCGCAATCCTCGCGGCTTCGGCTCATGGGTGCGACAGTTCATTCCAGTCTCCGAGTAACGGCAGCTAAAATGGCCGCCACGTTCGCTGTCTTCTTGATCAGTGGCTTGTCACTCCATGGCTGATACTGCACCCAACGCCCTCTGTTTCGGCGATGGATTCCCTGCTAGCGGTGTGCCCTGCGTCGTTCATGTCGACGGGCATGTTTTCACGATCACCTTTCTCCAGAACATTCAGGGAGCTGAGCATGGTTCCGATTCTGTGCCGTTTTCGGATATGAGTGTGTCTGCGGGTGGGTTGGACCACGATCAACTTGTGGTGAAATGGGAGAGGCTGGCTGAACAGCGGACTCTGTATCTGAAAAACCCTGATGTCATTCGGGCGTTCCGACATGCGGCTCCACCCACCATGAGCAGCCCGCTTGAGCGGGCAGCGGAACAAGTCCGTCAGGTGCGGAAGCGGCACCAAGTGGTATGGGGTGTCGTCGGTGGGAGTCTCCTGGCCCTGGTGCTGGGGCTATGGTTTGGAAGCGATGCGCTGGTCGAACTGGCAGTCGATCGCATTCCAATCGAGTGGGAACAGAAGCTGGGCGAATCGGCCTATCGAGACTTCCTTGGCGGGCAAGAGGTAGTGCATGAAGGCCCAGCTGTGACGGCCGTCGAGGAGATGACCCGTCGTCTGGCCATCCAGATTCCGGATAGCCCCTATCAATTCGCTGTCACCGTCGTGAAGAGTGATGTAGTGAATGCCTTTGCCCTGCCAGGCGGCAATGTCGTGGTCTTTATCGGACTGATGAAAAAAGCGGAACGCCCGGAAGAGGTGGCGGGGGTGTTGGCGCATGAATTGAACCATGTCTTGCAGAGGCATGGACTCGAGCGGATCGTCAAGCAGCTGGGTTTCATCGCCGTGGCCTCGATCATTTTTGGCAGTCAGCAAGGTCTGAGTCAGATGATCAAACAACTCGGCGTTGAATTGATGACGCTGAAGTTCGGCCGAGCACAGGAAACCGAAGCAGATCTGACCGGCCTTCAGCTGCTGTACCGAGCCAAAATCGATCCCTCCGGTATGATCACCTTCTTTGAGCGGCTTGCGGAAAAGGACGAGGGGCGTGTCGAATTGCTATCTACCCATCCGATGAGCAGTTCAAGGGCCGAGCGGTTGAAAGCCGAGCTCGCGGCCATGCCAAAAGTAATCCCAGAACCCTTTGCGTTCGAATGGGCTAAAATTCGAAAGTCACTTGGCATTTAGATCAGTACAGGCCCATGAGTCGTTTCCGTTTGATCCGGGACGGAGTCATTGCCGATACCCATGGCCTCTTCGATCAGGCAATTCCCAAACCTTTTTTGTCATGTCGATCATTCTCTTTTGAGTCGAGCTTATCTCCAAATCATTTCGGGTTGAAGGAGCCTGCGCATAAGACTTTATTCGCAGCAGGTTGTGTCTGCCTTCAGTTGGGTGGCGGGTTCGAATACCATCTGGTACCCGATCGCCTCGGCGGTCCGTTGCGGGACGTGGCCATGCTTTCGGCTATCCGACGCTTCTTGAAGAGCGATTACGTCAGGTTGTAACCGCTGCAGTCCTTGGATGGTCATGTCGAGCCGTTCTTCGAGATGGGTGCTGTTCTCCAAGAATCCCGACCACGGCCCGTCGTGGAGCAGGTTATATGTGAGGACTCGCAGTTGAGTCGATTCTTCTAGGCCAGGTTCAGCTCCAAAACAGGAATGTGAGGGCGAGCCATGGGAGGATAAGGAATACCCAGTTCATTCTAGTTGACTCAGGTATACGATACGCCTTCATCTGTTGCTTTTCCAGTATCGATCACGACGATTGTCTGGCTGCAAGTTCTCGAATGCAATCACTCGGGCGTTCGTAATCGGACCTGACTTCTGTCCGCCTTGCGCCAACTTTTCAGCGGGTGCTAAGATCTGGCCACCGAAACCTGAATAGGTTGAGACCTATTTCGGAAGCACCATGCCAAATATTACCTTACTTGTGTCGTCCAGTTGCGGAGCCTGTCCCTCAGCGAAAAGTCTGTGGAAGCAGTTGCGTGTAAAGTACAGTTTTTCGTATCGGGAAGTGGATATCACCACAAAGGATGGCCAGGAGTTGGCAGACCGTCATGCGGTCCGTGCCGTGCCTGCGACGATTATCGATGGCAAGCTGACATTCGTCGGCGTTCCCAGTCGGGAGAGCGCGGAAAAGGCCATTCAATTGAAGATCAAACAGAGAGAAGGGTAAGGAGTGATGGACGAAGACGATAACGAGCTTCCGGATCTTCCACTCATTCCCAAGGGGCCCCCGCCGGATTGTCCAATCTGCGGCGATCCCATGTCTTTCATCGACGGCGACTGGGCCTGCGTCGACTGTAACGGCGAGCTATTAGGTCCGGAAACCGGGTAAGATACCCCGCCATGCTGCGGGTCATCACAGGTCGATTTCATCCTGCCCTTGAATCTGCACTCGTCGAGCATCTCACACGCGCCAAGGCAACCGATCCGCTTGCGCCACTCGCGATCTTCGTTCCGTCCAAATCACTAGCCGACCATATTCGTACTCTTCTCGCCGTGGAACAGCGGACTCCGCTTGTGAATCTGCATGTGTTGACCTTCCATCAATTGGCCTTGCGGCTGGCTGGAGAGGTGTCCGCCCCTCATGCGTTGCCGCGGGTCGTCGATGAGCTGTTCTTCGAGCGATTGGTTCGACACATTGTTTGCAGCAAGCTCTCCAGTCAGGCTTCGTTACAACGAGTTGGACAATCCGCCGGGACGTGGGGGGCACTCTGGTCGACGATTCGTGACTTGAGGGATGCTGATGTTGATCCAAGGCAGACGCTGCAAGGCCTCCGTGAAGGGTATTTCGAAGAAGACGATCGCGAATGGCTTGGTGCGCTGACATCGCTTTATGCAGCGGTCAAGGAAGCGGGCAAGACGCTGGAGGTCGGTACGCAAGACGATCTGGCTCAGGCGCTTATCCCCTTTATCCCGACTGCTTTGTTTCTCCAGTCGCTGAAACGAGTATTCTATTACGGGTTCTATGATCTGACGCAAGTACAGCTCTCTTCCTTTGAAGCCGTCAGCCGAACCAAGGACACCACGTTGTTTTTCCCACTGGAGGATGATCCGGTCTATGGATTCGCCCGGCGATTTTTCGATCGGTATATCCAGCCGTTGGTGACGTCAGACGAGGTGATGACCCGACTGGAACGAAAGTCGAATCAGGTAGCTGAGCATCCCGTCCAGCTCACTATCAGAAGTGTAATCGGCGTGGAGGAGGAATTAGCGGCAACTTGTCGCATGATCCTCGATCTTGTTGAAACCAACGGCTATCGGTTCGACGAGATCGGCGTCACTGCGCGGGCACTCGATCCTTACAGCCCATCTCTTCAGTCGATCTTCGATCGCCATCGGATCCCCTTCCATACGACCGGGTCGCGACCATTAGTTCACGAACCGATCTGCAAGCTCGTGCTGCAGCTGGCCTCCCTACCGGTAAACAGGTTCTATCGCGCGTCCGTTCTGGATGTTGTGACGTCTCCGCTGTATGGCACGGATCTGACCGACGACCTGTCGGATTCATATCGCCCCGAGCAGTGGAAACTGCTGGTTCAAGCACTACACATCACTCGTGGAGTCGAGGAGTGGAAGCGACTAGAGCAGGCGAGTCAGGCTGCATTGATACTTGATGGGGAGGAGAGCCCGATCGGTTCTCTCGCGATTGCGCCGGAGGTGATCAGCCTGTTCTGGCAGGTTGTCTCACAGCTCATTGAAGACTGTTCAACTCTTCCTTCGCGAGGCACGATCGGTCAGATGGTCGCAGCCTGTCGAGCGCTCTTCGAGCGGCGTCTGCGGCGACCGGATGCAGCGGAATCAACTGTTCAAGATCCTCAGTCTGACCCCCGAGCGATGATATGGAACGCCATCGATCGTATCTGGATCACACTCCTGGAACTGGAGCCACTCACCGAGGAGATGCCCTGGGCTGACTTCGTCGAACTGCTGGCGCATACCTTCGAGAGGACAAGAGCACCTCTTCATGACAGCTCATCCCAGGGGGTGATGGTGCTCGACGTGATGGCGGCTCGCGGGGTGTCGTTCAAAGCCCTGGTCGTCCTTGGCCTGAACGAAAAGGTGTTTCCGCGCTATGTACGGGAAGATGCTTTTCTCAGGGATCGCCATCGGCGCGTGCTCGACGCTACGTTTGGGTTCAAGATCGATGAAAAATTGACCGCCTATGGAGAGGAAAGCTTGCTCTTCCACCTGCTCTGTCAGGCTGCCTCTCAGAGGCTATATCTCTCCTATCAACGGGCCGATGAAACCGGACGGATGCTGGCGGCCTCTCCCTCTCTTGAAGTAGCTCGGCGACGGTTTGCCTTCAATGAACAACCGATCGACGTCGTACCGCGCCGTCTGACCGATCGAGTCCTGCAACGGCCGACGATCAAAAAGTTCCTACCACCTCCTGAACTGACTCAGTGGTTGGCCATAAGCGGCCAAGATCCAATCGATCTCGTCCAGGCGTTCGGGCGAGACGCCGATACGATTCGTCATGCGACGGCGGCGCTGGATCGCATCGAAGAGGAGGGCAAGACGTTGAATCGCTTCGATGGGATGACCGGAGCGGTTGAATCTCATTGGGAACGGCTCATCGAACGGGGTGTTGCTCCCACGCCGCTCGAACGGTATGCGCGCTGTCCCTTTCAATATTTTGCTTCGGATGTGCTGCGACTCGAACCAAGTCGTGTATCGCTGTCGCAACAGCCGGACGTGGCACTGGTGGGCACGCTCTGTCATGCCACATTACGGGCGTGCTACGAGCAACTTGTGCAGGCAGGGTGGCCGGCTGAACGCGTGACGGATCATGTGAAGCAACAGACGATCCGTATATCGGTCGACCAGGCGGCGGCAGATCTCGAATCACAGCATCGGACAGGTCACTATCTCTTGTGGGAGCTGGCGAAAGATCAGATCGTGACTCTTATGGCGGCGGCGTTGGAGGCGGACGAAGCGGAACAGACCGAGCCCTCGTACCAGCCTATTGCGTTTGAAGTGGATGGGGAGGGGACGATTCCCAATGTCCTGGACGGAAAATTCCTGAAGATCCGTGGCCGGATCGATCGGCTGGATCGGAATCGGGATTCCGGCGCATTACGGGTGGTCGATTACAAGTTTAAAGTCGGTTCAAGTATGAAACCTGAGGACCGTAACCTAACCCAGTCCGCGGTGCGCGGATATCGGCTGCAACCCCCGCTCTATAGTTGCCTTACCGTTCCCGGACAGACTACACCGAGTCAGGTGCAGTTCCTGTTTCTCGCCCCTGGTTGGTCGGCGCCGATCAGTCGCTCGATGTTTGATGGGAAATCGTGGACATCGGAGACCGGGGGCCTTATCCATCGCACGATCAAGACCTTGATCGACGGAATCCGGGCCGGACGGTTTTTCATCATTCCGGACGGCTATTGCGACCATTGCGAGTTTCGTGTGATCTGCCGAAGAGAACATGCTCCGACGTGGTGGAGAGCCTATCGATCGGATGAACCGAAAGTCCTGAGAACACTTCGCACGCAGAAGATTGCTGATGAGTAACGAGCTCCTGACGCCGGATCGTGTGGCCCGACAGTCGGCTGAGACGACCTTCGATCGCAATGTGGTGGTCGTGGCCGGCGCAGGGACAGGGAAGACGACGCTGCTCGTCAACCGGCTCGTGCATCTGCTCATGAAAGAGCCCAATCCAGTGCTGATTACGCAGGTAGTGGCCCTGACGTTTACCAACAAGGCGGCGACCGAGATGAAAGTGCGACTGCGCGAGCGACTCATCACCCTGGCTCAGTCGCAGGCCGATTCGCCGCGAGTGAGCGACGGAGGAGCTGTTTCGAGAAGTGACCTTCAAGAGCGATACGGGCTGAGTTGCGATGCGATCGTCGTCCGGGCTCAAACTGCGTTGTATGAGCTAGAAAAAGCTCAGATCGGCACTTTGCATAGTTTCGCAGCGCATCTGTTGCGACTCCATCCGTTGGAGAGCGGTGTCGATCCAGATTTCAAGGAAGACGATGGCCTGCGCTTTGAGGAACAGTTCACGGCTGCGTGGGATTGTTGGCTCGATCAGGAATTGAGCCGAGTCGGCCAACACCATCCCCTCTGGCGATCGGTCTTGTCATTGGCCACGCTCGATGCAGTGAGATCGCTGGCCTGGTCGCTGTGCAGTGAATTGGTCGATCTCGACGCCCTCCAGGAACAAATTGGCTCAACGGCGGCGTTGCCGGCCATGTCGGACTGGATACAGCACATGAGCGCACGGGCTGAGCAGCTATTGAACGCGCACGACAGGCCGAAGCGCCGCAAGGTTGAACAGATGCTCGCTGCCGCGGCGTCTGTGATGCGCCTTGTGGCAGACAAGGGCTTGACTGGCCGGCAAGACGTGACGACGGAGGAACGAGAATCGCTCGACAAAAACCTGGGGAGTGCTGTGGCCGGATGGGACAAAAGTGATTTTAAAGACGCTGGCGCCCTCATCGAAGTCGCGCAACAACTCCTCACGGTCGATCATGCGTTTCTGAACGATCTGTTGAAATTGCTTGTCCCGATGGTGCGGAATATTCGCGAGACGTTTACTCGGCAAGGTTGGCTTTCGTTTGATGGATTGCTGGCACGAGCGCGGGCGTTGCTCTTTGAGCATCCCTCTGTCCGGGAACGGATCAAACGAGAGTATCGTGCCTTGTTGGTCGATGAGTTTCAGGATACAGATCCCACGCAGTACGAGATTATCCTGGCGGTATCGGAACGTCAGGGGAGTCAGGCGGATCGGTGGCAGCAGATGGCCCTCGAACCGGGGAAGCTTTTCATCGTGGGAGATCCCAAACAGTCGATCTATGCCTTTCGGCGCGCCGACATCGAAGCATTCGATCGAGTCGTGGAGAAGGTCACGAATGAGGGTGGGAGAGCGGAGACGTTGACAACGAACTTTCGAAGCGATGGAGCGGTCTTGGAGGCGGTGAACGAGGTCTTCGATCGACTCTTTGAACGGCGGCCGCTGGTCCAGCCGGCGAACGTGCGGTTGGAGGTTCGCCCTCAACGGAAGCCCCCTTCGATCGAGCCAGGGGTTCGTCTCTGCGTGACGACGCCGGATGACGAGAACGAAATGTTCGATGCGGCTGCGGCGACGAGAGCGGAAAGCGAGGTGCTGGCTCGATGGCTGAGCGAGGATGTTCTCAGTCGTTCTACGGTGAAGCCGGGTCACGTGGCGCTGCTGTTCAGAAAGCTCACCCAGGCTGATCCTTACCTTGATGCGTTGCGGCGACATGACATTCTCTACGTCGTCGAGGGCGAGAAACATTTCTATCGACGCCAAGAAGTCATCGATCTCGTCAATCTCTTACGTGTCTTGGATCATCCTCACGATGAGATCGCTTTGACCGGTCTCCTTCGTTCGCCGCTCGGAGGGCTGACGGATCGTGAACTTTATGATCTTAAGCAGGCCGGGCACTTCAATTATCTCCATGCATCGCACATCGGGACATGGCTCCATGTCCGGACCGATGCCGTACGGCGGCTGTACGAGCATCTAGCATGGCTCCACCGAGCTATCCCTGTTCTGCCGTTGACCGAGGCTCTCGAGCTGATTTTTGACCGATTACCGATCCTCGAGATCGCCGCTGCGTCGCTCCATGGTGAACAAGCTGTGGCCAACCTCATGAAGGTGAAGCAAACGGCTGCTTCATTAGCTGACCGGCCTCACATGACTCTGAGTGGGTTTGTCGATCTCATGATCGCTCGGCTTGAAGAACAGCCCGATGAGTCCGAGAGTCTTCTTGCCGAGGAGTCGCTCGAAGCCGTACATGTGTTGACGATCCATAAGGCCAAAGGGTTGGAGTTTCCCATTGTTGTGCTACCGGGCCTCCATCAGGGGAGTGGACGTGAACGGAGTGCGCCGCAGGTCTCCTATGATTGGTCGAGCGGAACCTATGGGCTCTCCTTGGAGCATCACCGATCGCTTGGCTCGTTGCTGGTCCAACACAAACTGCGATTGCGAGAAGACGCGGAACGGCGCCGAGTGTTGTATGTGGGAATGACCAGGGCCAAAGAGCTGCTGCTGTTGTCCGGCGGGATCACCGCCCGTTCGGTCGGAGAAACGGTGTTTGAGCTGTTACGGAACATCGGGACAGGAGAGATTGGAGACGCCTCCACGGAGGCTGTGACAATCGGAGCCAGTAGCATTCCCCAGCGAGTCGTCCAGGCATTGGAGCGAAAACGGCCACGGGGACGTGGGGACCGAGCAACCGGTGTGGCATCGATCAATCCACAGGAGATGGCTGCACTGTGGGAGACACGGACTGCTCGATGGAGCGAGGCTCGTGAGACCCCACATCACCTGACACCGACTGGCTTAGGCAAACGGGCGGGGTCGGCCCGAAGTGAAACAACCTCAGTTCGACAGGATGCGGCGATTGGACGGTTGGTCGGTGTGATTGCGCATCGCGTGCTGGAGCGATGGGACTTTGCGCTGGACCCCTGCGGATTATGTGCTCAGGTTGGCTCAACCCTTCGGTCCGCCCTAGGGCCTGAGGACCAATCTTACGTCGGAGCGGTCGAAGATTCCGCGAACGATCTTCTTGCGACCTTCGGTCGATCCGAAGCGTATGCACGTCTGCGGTCGTCTCAGATCATTGGTCGTGAAGTTCCGTTCATCATACCGTGGGGGGACCGACAGGTCATGGAAGGAATCATCGATCTCATGTACCGGTTTGATGGAGAGCTCTGGATCGCCGACTACAAGACGGATAGCGTATCAGCCGATCAGGCGGCAGCGCGGGCCGAGCACTACCGAACGCAAAGCGAGATCTACAAGGTCGCTGTGAAACAGAGTCTGGGAATCCAGCCACGATTCCATTGCTTTTTTCTACGGTGTGGCGTCGCCATAGAATTGTAAATCTGTGGACTATGGAAATGGCTAG
>CAZJOQ010000146.1:3064-9608 GCA_964547625.1 uncultured Nitrospira sp. | reverse complement strand
CTAGCAGCAGCGGCCGCTTGTATTTCTTCCTGCCCCAATGCTTGAGAAAGACCTTGGCGTCCCGCTCATAGGTCTGAAGGGTCTGCGCGATATCACGACTTGTGATATGGTGGTCGGGCTTGCGGAGGGTCATTCAGATGAAGACACGCATGGGTCACTGCTGGAGTATTTCCGCTCTGCTCATCAGTTCGTTCCTCACCGCTTCAGTTTCGGCGGCTGCCGATCCGCCCTGCGACAAGTATCCCTCAGCCAAACAATCTCGCTGTGCCGAAATCTGGCAAGAGCTGAACAAGGAAGATGGGCCGGTCATCGCGCAGTTTGGCCTCGATCAGCAAAAACGGCGCGATGACGGGAAGATCAACGCCCAGCAGCATCTTGCCGAGAATATGATCTTCATCAAGCAATCGACCGAAAAACGGATTGCGCGTCTCAAAGACCGCATGGCCGGCGAATAGTCCTCACACACGGACAAACTGATTCGATTCTTTTTCAAGACCGATTTCCGTGTCCGGCCCATGCCCGGTTATCACTATCGTGGCCTCATCGAGCGTATAGAGTCGCTCGCGAATCGACTGTTCGATGGCCTCAAAGTTCCCGCCCCATAAGTCGGTCCGGCCGATGCTTCCCCGGAAAAGCGTGTCACCGGCTAACACAAGCTTATCATTCGGCAGGTAAAAACTGATCGACCCAGGCGTGTGGCCTGGCGTATGGATCGCCACGATTGGCACCTGCCCCAGCATCACCTTTTCCTCATCCGTCAGCCAATGGTCCGGCGGCAGGGCCGGCACGTACGAAACCCCAAACACACGACATTGGAGCTCCAAGTTGTTCCACAGCTGGAGATCATCCTGATGCAGACAAATCGCCGCGCCGGTCGCCTTTTTTATTTCGCTGGATGCCAAGAAGTGGTCGAGATGAGCGTGCGTGTGAAGGATATGAGTGACGGTCAACCCCAGCAGCTCCACCTCATGGAGAATTCGTTCTGGCGCGCCACCTGGGTCGATGACGACCGCTTGCTTCGTGACCGGATCACCGACAATGGAACAATTACAGCCGAGGGGAGGGACCGAGAAGGTTTTCCGAATCAAGGCCGTCATCGTAGAGGCATGCTACAACTCAATGATCCTCTCGCGCAAGGCAAGAACCTCAAGCCTCACTCCCCCTATCGCATGGTCCAGACCACTTCCGTATCGACCAATTCCCACTCCTGTCCATGGCCACGAAACCACCACACCAGGAACCCCGCCCCAGTCCCGTCACGACGCCTGTTCTTTACATAGACGAGGGCCTGGTCGTTCTTCAGCGTCCGCCCCACGCGTGAGAATGCCAATCGGTCAAGCACAGAGGGTGCCTGGACCAACATGGCGCGATTACTCAGAACAAGGAACGCAGCACCAGCCTCTGAATCTTCGTCCATCCTCTCGGACACGAATCGATAGCGAACACCGAACTGAAATTGATCTTCCAGGCGAACAGAGGTTTGGTTGGCTCCGACGAAATCCCGAACAAGATCCTGCGGCAGCAAGCCGTCAAAATAGCCGTGTTGTTGAAAGAAATCCATCGTCAGAGATCCATCCTGTTGAGGCATCAGCCGAGAAACAGTCATACGCTCCAGTAGGATCAATTGGATCTGAGACGTAAGAAATTTGTCCTCAATGACTCGGTCGTACAGACTATAATCCTCCTCCAACACAGCCACAGCCGGCTGCTCTCTCTCCACTGCAAGTGGCGACTGCACAGCAAGAAAGGGCAACATCCCAATAGTGAGTGCCAGCGAAGTTTTCATCGTGAAGAGCATACCGATCAGCCTTCGCGGCAGTCAAACTATGAGATATCACATGGACAAGTTGAGCAGAAGCGTGGATAATCCCACCACGCTCATTAGGAGGAACACGCGTGCGAGACACAACACTTGACGGTCGATCGCTACTTGGACTCTCCGGCATCTTCTTCTTGGCTCTGTCTGGCTGCAACCCAGACGACAGCCCCATTCGCGCAGACAATGAGGTCCTCAAGAAACAGGTCGCCAGGCAAGAATCCTTGCTCAGTTCTCTGCAGGATGGCAACAAGGTCATGCAGCAACAGATTGATCTGCTCAATCAAGAACTCCGTGACGCCAAAAAGCTGAACGAAGAACTGGACCAGCAGCTGGATGAAGCCAAAGAGCTGATTGGCACGCAGGTCGCGCAATCTCTCAAAGTCGAAGACAAAGATGCGCAGTCCGAGACGCTCCCTCGCCCTCTGGAGATTGTGGCGAAAGTCGCTGAGGAAGCGCTGGCACGAAATGGATATCGGCTGAAGGTCAGTGTCAAAACCGATCAGCGCGCAGTCTATGTCACGGAGCGGAAAATCTCAAACCCCGCCACACTCGAAGCGACAGGCTCACGGAACCAATACCTCGTTGCTCTGGAGGCCCTTCCCAACAATGGCACGAAACTCGGCGTGAAAGCGGAATTCGAGCGAATCGCGCAGGGCGGACGCGTCTTGAGTGTGAGTGCCGAGGAAACGATAGAAATCGAACAGCGCTTGATTCGTGAGCTCAGCAAAGCCCTCGCAACCCCGAGCAAGACATAAGTCTTCGACGATCTACGGTCACAATCACTGCTTTCCTTGGTCCGATCGAAGCCTCGTGCTAGCATTCTACCGCGATGGCTCTGTCGACCAGCGTGCACGATCTTCGCACTCTGATCCGTTCCTCTCACCCACTCGTTGTGATCGAGACGGTGGAAGAGGAGCGGGTCCTGACGTTACTGCAATCTGTGACGGCCCAGGAACGGATGCCACTCTTCGAGTGGTCGGTCACCAGGGGACTCACCCGTACCGACGAGGCCCCAACGCTCAGTAAAATGACGGCTACCCCCTTGGCGGTTCTCCAACACCTCCACGGCTTGACGGTAGAAGCGGTCTTCTGGCTCAAGGATCTCGGTCCCCATCTCCAAGAGCCCGCTGTATGCCGGCAGCTGCGCGAGGTCGCGGCAGTGCACAGCCGTTCACGCGCAACGTGTGTGCTGACCGGTCAGCCGATTACCCTGCCCCCGGACCTTGAACAACTTGCGGTACGGCTCGATCTGAAACTACCGGATCGAGAAGAGCTTCGCTCAATGCTGCGCGTCCTGCTTCAGTCATTGGGGCCTCGCACGTCCGCTCGTCCACGGTCCACCACCGTCGTCCAAAGTATGCTCAGGTCAATCAGCGAGACCAAGGAAGCAGAAAGAGGCCCTGCCAGCCATGATGCCGACGCAATCCTTCGGGCCTTACAGGGTTTGACACTCCATCAAGCGCGCCAGGCCGTCGCCCAGTGTCTCGTCGAACGAGGCACCCTCTCCGCCAACGATGTGCAGACGATCCTCAAACGCAAAGTGCAAGCGATCAAGGATGGCAGCCTGTTGGAATATTACCCCTTGGAGGATAACCGGTTTGAGCTGGGAGGGTTCACCAATCTCAAGGCATGGCTGGAGCGCGCCCAAGTCGGGTTTACGGATGAAGCCAGATCACTCAACCTAACCCCGCCACGCGGCATCATGCTGGTGGGAGTGCCGGGCTGTGGTAAATCGCTGGCCGCGAAGGCAATCGCACGTGAATGGAAACTCCCGCTCCTGAAGCTCGACGCCGCTCGCTTGTTCGACAAGTTCGTCGGCGAATCGGAAAAGAATTTTCGTAAGGCTACTAAAATGGCAGAATCCTTATCTCCGATTGTGCTCTGGATCGACGAAATTGAGAAGGCCATGGTCGCCGGAGGGGGAAGCGGCGATGCCGACGCCGGCCTGAGCCGCCGAATTTTTGGGGCGTTCCTCACATGGCTACAGGAAAAAAAACAGGATGTGTTCGTGATCGCCACAGCCAATGACCTATCGTCGTTACCGCCTGAGCTCTTGCGAAAAGGGCGGTTTGACGAGATCTTTTTTGTGGACCTCCCTGACGATGCTGAGCGGGACGCGATTTGGAAGATCCATCTGGGCCTGCGGAAGCAGGACAGTGCGCAATTCGACCTCGGCAAGATCGTCAGCGCCAGTGACGGATTCAGCGGCTCTGAAATCGAACAGGCGGTGGTGGCAGGGCTTTACAGGGCACTTCATCGGAAAACGCCGCTCACAACCGATCTACTCATTGAAGAAGTAACCCACACGGTTCCGCTTTCGGTCACCAGACGCGAAGACATCGCTGCGCTCCGAGAAACGGCCAAAGGCCGCTTTGTGAACGTACGGTAAACTTTGATGAAACTCTTAGGCATCATCGCCATTGTTACGCTCATGCCACTGCCTGGCTGCACGAAACCGATACAGAAGTCTGTGAGAGTAGCCAGTGGCACATCGATGTCTGCCGATAGGTTGCCCCTCCACAAATCATCTCCTCCAGCCCGACCCCAAGCCACGTTGCCCCCAGAGCACCTCGCAGCTCCCTTTACGGCGTCGTTGCCGAGCCGATCGGCCATCGTTCAATCTGCAACACGATTGATCGGAGCGCGGACGATTACCAGCCAAGGGCGACGTATCGCCTACGACTGTGCTGGAGTCGCACATGCCATCTTCCTTGAACATGGTATTGATCTCTACCGCACAGACAGACATGATGTGAATGCCAACGGCGTCCGACTCATTTATAACCATGTACGCCGATATGGGACCCTGCATCGCGGACCGGAGGTCAGGCCAGGCGACCTCGTGTTTTTTGATAACACGTGGGATTTCAATGGCGACGGGAAGGCAAACGATCCCCTCACCCATGTCGGCATCGTAGAGGAAGTGGAGCCGGATGGAACCGTGATCTTCATCAGCCGCGTTGCGAGTGCCATTGAACGCTATCGAATGAACTTGGAGCAGCCTCATATCCATCAGACGCCCAACGGTCGCGTACTCAACGACTACATTCGCCGCAAACGTCCGACGGACCGAACCAACACCGCTCGATTGACTGGGGAGCTTTTCTCCATCTACGGAAACCCGTTGAGCCCTCGGAAACATATGTCTCTAAACGAGGACGTTGTACAGAGTCCGGACCAGCCGCACACTTCCAGCACATCCGCCTCAGCGATACTGGAACAATAATGTTGCACGATCGAACTGTGCCATTTCATACGGCGCCTATTTTCATGGATTGGTTTGGACCCTGCCTTAGATTAAAAGAAAGTCGCGGTGGTCCTCATCATGACTTTAGAATATGGACCTGATATCCGATAAGGACCATGAGACGTCGCCCATTATGAGAAACATTTCCAGACCCCCCATTTTTCAATTGACCTGGTAAAATTACCCCTATGGCTATCTCATCAAAACAAACACATGTCCGAGAAACCAACGCACTCCGTCGGACCTTGACGGATGTCCGGCACGGGCTCCTAGGCTTGCATAAGGCGCTGATCGTGGCCGAACAGCTGACCTATGAGCGAATCTATGGCCGCGTAGACTCCACGGGGCAGCTCCTACAACTCGTCATGAACGACCCCTGGTTCACCTGGCTCCATCCCCTCTCCAACATGGTCGTCCGCATCGACGAGCTGCTGGATGGCAATGATCAGCCATCCGTTGATGAGGTCGCGATGCTCTTGGCCGAGATCCGGGTGTTGATTCGCCCTTCAGAACTCGGTGACGGGTATGAACGGAGCTACTATGAGGCGCTCCAGAGAGCTCCCGATGTCGTACTCGCGCATTGTGAAATGAAAAAACTGCTGACATTGCCTTCGGCTTAGAACCGTCGCACCCCCTTCACCCCGGCAACCCCAGCCGGGCGCCCCTCGATGGTTGACTGCTCGACCTGAGTTATGGTCAACATGCCTCTCCTTCGCTCACACTTGCTGCCATCTTCCGATAGACAACGTAGTTCGGAGCACCATTGATCCATGCCGTCGACTGTACGGTGGAACGCGAGAGGTCTGTCCCGTGTTGAATGGATGGTATGATACAAGTCCACTCAGTGAGAGGCCTCATGTCACTCGTTACAGCACGATCTGCCCTGGTTTTGGCTCTTTTTCTCCTCGTGATCGTTCCTGGTCCAGCCTTCGCGCAAGCGCGGCAGGTGGATG
Organism: uncultured Nitrospira sp.; assembly: GCA_964547625.1. Lineage (GTDB taxonomy): Bacteria > Nitrospirota > Nitrospiria > Nitrospirales > Nitrospiraceae > Nitrospira_D. The sequence goes on along the minus strand of CAZJOQ010000146.1, from coordinate 3,589 downwards.
TCTTGGTCACTGTCGTAAAGGACAAAGTTGTCGCACTGCCGGGAGGAGGAAGCCCGGTTGAAGAAACGCTAGGAGTCAATGAAACCATCCTCGCCACAAAGGCCAGGGGGCCGGCAGGTTTTGCACAGACCTCCCGCCGACTCTTGGGATTTTCCTCAGGATTACACCGATGGACTGAGGTGCAATTGGGAAGCGAGGAACATGTCGATCGACATCAAATACTACCTCGCCTGATCATCGTCCAGACAAACCGCCGAGTCCATGGATTTCAAGAGAGTCGTGGCCATTGGTTCAGCGAAGCATTGGGGCCGAATGAAACCGTGAAGGACCTACACGGAGACGGTCATATTCTCGTCGCCATCACCACCGAGCGAGCGTTCGCTATTTCGGCTTTTACGGGAGGATTCTTCACGGTACGCTGGTCCGCAAATGAACGCCTACAGTCCATCGACCACACAAGAGACGCCGTGCTGATTCAAACCTCGGCCCGTCAGTTGAGCTTACGTTCCCAAATCGGCGGATGGA
>CAZJOQ010000146.1:0-2964 GCA_964547625.1 uncultured Nitrospira sp. | reverse complement strand
ACAGACAACCGACGGCCAAGGCTCCCCGCCTATGGAGCGATATATCCCTGGTAGATGACCAACACCGGCTGGTCGGTCATGGGACTGAAATGCGAGAGCCAACCGAGTCCTAACCCCAGCGCTCCGACAATCGTCCAGAACCGCGGTCCAACCAGGCCTGTTCGATCGAGCCACACACCCAGCCCCATACCACCCAGGATGACCGTCGCCACGACCATGAATCCGACCGACTGTTCCTTGATCGGCCAGTGAAAATCCCCACCAAGAATGTGGTGGACCAGATGGAGCACGTTCAGGAGAGCGATGACTCCGAGAAGTTGGATGAAGCGACGATCGGGCATAGAAAGACTTCCGTTGTTGGCAACCGTCATGATTTCTGGCGGTAGTACTCTACCTCGCCTGAAAACTGATGGCCCAAACAGAAATTCGCGACCGCCACACATTCGAGACCAAACGGCAGATAGCCCGCGTAGCCGAGCAACGGCATCTCGAACAGTTGGAACCGATGCACGAAGGGAATCGCGTACTCCCAATGAGCAAGGCTCATGCAGTTCCACAGCTCCCAAAAGATTCCGCAGATCAGCGCAGCTAGTGCCGCGACCCATACTCCACGCCAATCGCCCTGCGCAAGCGGGGAAAGAATCGTCGGTTGTCCAGCCAGTGATTCCAACGAGACGATCAGCAACAGAGGTCCAACCCAAACGAGTGGAAAGAGATAGTTGGGCCAGAGTCCGATGCCGAGGAGTCCGAGACCGGACAGCATCAGCAAGGACCAGCTTACCCAGTTTTTGGCTACGGAGTGAATTGGTTTGAACCTCTCCAGACCCGCACTAACGGCAGGATACGAGGTCAGTAACTCCGCCGTGCCGATGACGGCTGGCAGCACCGTAGAAAATGGAATCGTGGCTCGAAGGACATACTCGATCGAGGACAATTCTCCGACACCGACGTAATACCAATTCTGCACAAAACGATTCAGGTACTCAAACAGCCACCAGAAGGCGGCGCTCAGAGGGAACAACGACAGAAAGTAGCGGGGGCGATGTAGCATCATACATCGGCCGGTCCGCAAAAATATGCAGGCATTCACAATCACGATAGAGCCGAGCCACAGCGGCGTGAATGTATGCGCCTGAACCGCAGCCAGCGAGGGGACGCGAGTCCAGGCTGCCGCCCACCAGAGTCCTGTCCATCCGATTCCAAGCCACCCCCACCAGGGGAAAGGGGAACGAGAGTGCTGAGTTAGTGGAAATGATCGACGAAGGCTTGTGCGGGTTATCTGCAGAAGAATCGGTCCAACTAACAGGGCGATCAAGAGTGTCAGGGTGATAAACACCGGCCAAGAGAACGGCTGATGCTGCACGTAACTGGTGCGGGGAGGAAATTCCAGATAGCGCCAGACCGGTTCACCGGCCAATAGCACGCCAAGGAATGGAAGCCCGAGTACCAGGGTAAGAAAGGCACAGATGACGCCAGCTCGGCTCATGTCTCATGCTACTACATGCGGTCTTCATCAAGCTCGATGACATCCACCCATGTGGTCACCGGAGGAAGGGAATTGACCGGCACGCCGCGCTTGGTCGCGACTTCTTCAAGTCGACCTTGGAACCGCTGGCGAGCCGTCTCATCCTTCGGACCAGAGGCGAGAAGATTCTGGCTCCACTCTACAATCTCTTCATCGGATGGCTTGCGGCCGTTCGCCTTCACCCAGGCAAGTAATTCTTCATCGGTCCCACCGGCCAAGACCCGCTGTTCGAATGATTTCGGATTGATACTGAGGAAATCGACGAGATATTTGTCGAACCCCACAGTAACGTAGTTGTAGTCCTGAATCTGGCCAGCGTGGCGCAGACGGATCTTGTCGATAAAGCGTCCAAGGTGAGCAATCCCGCCGAGGAGGGTTTTGGGACTGCGGGGAAAATTTTGCCGAGTCATCAGTCAGTCCTCCGTTATGCAAATTTTACGAACGATACAAAAATGGAACCGGGCACGTCTAGTAAGAATCACAAGAAGAGAAATTCCATCCCACCCCCTTTAAGTTTTTTCCCACCTGTCCGATACAGGCAGTAGCACGGAGGCAAGTATGCGGCTACGGAGTAGCCCAAGAAAGTATGTGCGGTATTCCGCCAGCGTCCAGACGGACAACGGTGCGGGAGAGGGGACCCTCTTTGACCTTTCCGCAACAGGCTGCAGAATGCAAAGCACCGCGGTCTTGACTCCCGGAAGCTATCTAGCCCTACATTTCGAGGTGCCCCAAACAGAGTCTCCGCTTGCCGTAGAAGTCTCAGTCGTGCGCTGGCACAAAGATAATCAGTTCGGGATCGAGTTTCTTCGCTATGCAGAGGGAGTCCGTGAGCAAGTAACCGATTTGATTGAAGGTCGCGAAGCTCCTGTCATTTCCAACCAACCTGTTCAAGCGGAACTGGCTCTCAGCCCAGTCGCTGCGTAAATCGATTCTTTGTAACGAGCCCAGCAATCGGCCAACAGCCAGCGCTGGTCTCCTGTTTTCACACCTAGAAAAGACTCCCAACCACACTTCTCCATTCCAGGTGAATCCATAGTCACCCAGACCCCATTTTCGGTGCAGAGACTGTCCGCTCGATAAATAAGTCAAATCCCCCCACGATACTTGCTGCCAGGAAGAAGCCATGGCTCCCACAATACTTCGCGCCAGTCGTACTGCCGGGTGGCATGGAGAGAGTTCGTCCCTTCTGCAGTTAACAGAAGATTGTATTTGCACAGCACTTCATCCAATGTATCGAGAGCACTGTCCAGCTCCTTCAATCTCGGCAGTCTTCGGATTGTGCCAGCATTAGCACGATGAGCAATACGTTTATTGACGTAGCGTCGCACTCGTTCGCTTGCATTTTCGCTCCTGCGAAGGTCAGAGCGAAGGATTGCCTGCGATAAGTAGGCGCGACCCTTGCCAACTACTTTATTGAAGGACATGTGGCCAAGTTGTTC
>CAZJOQ010000145.1:0-9653 GCA_964547625.1 uncultured Nitrospira sp. | reverse complement strand
AAGACGAAGGACTCTAACACAGACCCCCCGGGGTCACAAGATTTCCAACCGGCTGCGGTTTGCTATACTGCACCGCTGATGGGACTCTACGCCTCTCATATCTTCCCTCGCCTCATGGACCACGTGATGAGCGGCGAGGAATTTCAGCGATTGCGGAGGGAGCTGCTGAAGCAGGTAGTCGGCGAAGTGCTAGAGATCGGGATTGGGACTGGGCTCAATCTTACTCACTATGGCCCCAACGTGTCGCGGGTGCGCGCCGTCGATCCCGTTTCCATGCTCTCCGCACGTGTCGCGGAACGTCATGCGGCTGTCCAGTTTCCGGTGGAGATTACCCATCAAAAGGCTGAACGGCTTCCCTATGCGGACCAGACATTCGATACCGTCGTCAGTACCTGGACGCTCTGCACAATTCCCAATCCAGCCCTCGCGCTTCGAGAAGTGGGACGGGTCCTCAAGCCGGGGTGTAGTTTTCTATTCTTGGAACATGGCCGGAGCGATGACCAAAAGATCGCTGTGTGGCAGGACCGCTTGAACCCCATTCAGAACGTGATCGGGTGTGGGTGCAATCTCAACCGGCAGATCGATCAGCTGATCATCCAAGCCGGCCTCACGATCGTTCACCTTGATCGATTCGGCATGCCGAACGTACCAAGATTAGTCGGCGAGATGTATCGAGGCACAGCGGTCAAGGAGAATTAGGCTGGTGGACGTCCGTTCATAAGCGACGAAAAACCCGTGATGGAAAGAAACTGAGGCAGCGGAGCCGGCGGCAGTTTTGAACTCGACTTGGCGCTGTGAACCAAATACGCTACCCCGAATGCTTTCGCAGCCATGAGACAGCCTTCATCATCATCCATGAACAACGAGCGCGCCGGGTCAAAGCTCAGTAATCGCTGACAGTTCGGCCAATACTCTGGTCGCATCTTGAGATAACCGACCTCACACGCATCCACAATCCGATCCACATACCGATCCAGACCAGTCTTGGCAACTTTGACCGACACTCCGGCTTCATGGGCATTCGTCACAATAGTGACGCGTTTCCCTAGCTTCCGGAGGGACCGTAGAAACTCCTCTGCGCCGGACAGAAAGCCGATCATATGATCGAGCTCCTTGTGCATCGCTACCACGTCGATCCCGACCCGCCTCGTCCAGTAGTCCAAATCCGTCCAAGCTAATTCGCCTTCAACCGACCGATACATCGCCATGAGGCGATTTCTAGCCTCCTCCCATGAGAGACCGTGGAGGGTTGCGTATCGACGCGGCAATTCTTCCTCAAAAAAGAAGTTGTCGAAATGGCGATCCAGCAACGTGCCGTCCATATCGAGCAGCACATCATCAATCTGATCCCAATCGAGACAGTGCTGTGTGCTGAGTTCTGAGTACGGAGTCATAGTGCGAAGTATAGCGAAACAACTGCAGAAAGACGAACCGAGTTGTCTTTAAGAAAAACCCTATGTTACGGTCCAGCCCATCATGCCACGCGCAAAATCCGACCTCCAACAGGAACCGACCCTACCGGTGCTGCCGCAAGAAGGCGGCCCGCCTCCGCTCGTCGCCATCATCGGCAGACCGAACGTGGGAAAGTCGACATTGTTCAACAAGATCTTAGGCGCGAAAATCGCCATTGTGGACGATGTCCCTGGCGTAACCCGCGACCGCAACTATGCCGATGCTACCTACCGCAATCGAAAGTTTCGGCTGGTCGATACGGGAGGGCTCGATCTCTCCACATCGGACAGCATGTTGACCTTGATTCGACGACAGTCCGAACTGGCGATTGCCGAGGCCGATATCCTCATCGCCCTCCTGGATGGGCGTTCAGGTTTGACCCCCCCGGACCATGAAGTCGTGCGACTCCTGCGCGGCGTCACGAAGCCGCTGTTCTATGCCATCAACAAGATCGACACACCAAAATCAGAGCCCTTGCTCGCTGACTTCTACCAATTGGGCACCGACCAGCTCTACCCTGTGTCTGCCGAACATGGCCTCGGTGTTGCTGAGTTGCTGGATGCCATCTATCCACTTCTTCCGTCGGTGGACGAATCCGATCAGCTGCAACAACTGCCCCGCATTGCCATTGTGGGACGCCCGAACGTCGGCAAATCCACGCTCGTGAACGCGCTGCTGGGAGAAGAACGGGTCGTCGTCAGCGATATTCCTGGCACGACACGTGATCCCATCGACTCACTGGTCACCCACCAGGATCAACGTTACATCTTCACCGACACAGCGGGCATCAGACGGCGTGGCAAGATTGATCGTGGGGTGGAAGGCTACAGTGTGCTCCGTTCGCTCCGTGCCATCGGTCGGTCAGACATTGCCGTTCTGCTCTTGGATGGCGTAGAAGGCGTCACGGAACAGGACACCAAGATTGCCGGGGCTATTCTCAAGCAAGGACGCGCCTGCATCCTGTTGATCAACAAATGGGACTTGCGTGCCGGGGATGAGCAGGCTCGAGAAGAGTACGAACTCGAGTTCCGTCGCCGATTTCCTTTTCTGACATGGGCTCCGATCCTGTACGGCTCCGCCATCAAACCCGAATCCCTTCGCCGTCTGTTCCCCCTTCTCAACAACGTGCACACCATGTTTACCACACGCATCCCTACCGGAACATTGAATACTTGGCTGCAGAAGATTCTGGCCAGCCATCCATTACCGGCTCGTAAACATAAGCCGTCGGCGATGACGAAAGCGGCCTTTATCACCCAGGTGGCCACCAAACCGCCGGTCTTCGCCATGTTTGTCGGTCATCCAGATGACATCACGCCCGCATATCTCCGGTACTTGGAGAATCAACTGCGTGAGTCGTACGGATTCACCGGCACACCGCTCCGTCTTCTCATTAGGAAAAAATAGATGACCCGCCTCACGCAGCCGGCGAAATTCTACCGACCTCCTTTCGAAACGTTCTTTCGGGTTGACTCCACGGTAAGCACATGTTATTCGCATAATTGAGTATGGTTTGAGGCAATCACCATCACCATCGGTGAACGCTACCAACCAGATTTGACATTCTCGATGGCAATGATTCGACGGTCACCGATCTTCCAAATAATCAGCACTCTCTCCCTCGTGGGAACACTGGTTACCGGAACCACGAGCTTGGCAGAGGAGAGAGTCTTTCCGGATCCATTTAACCCAGCACCTGGACAACCCGGAGCCCCCGCCGAACTCCAGCTACCACCTGATCCAGAGACATCCGCTCACCCGGACTCATCTTCTTACGAGGTTGAGCCACCACGTGAGTCGGAGATCCTTGACCACACAGAAGAATCGCCCGAACCGGACTCCTCGGTTGAACCCGACGCAACAGTGGAACGTGAGCCCAAGCCTTCTGTTCCCATCAGTGAGGCCAACCCCTCGATCATGCTGACAGGGCGCGTCTGGCGAGCAAAGCCAGGTATCGTCTTCCTCAAAACACCGATCGGGCTCTTGTCATTGAGCTCGAAAACCACTCTCAAGACCATACCGGCTTCACAGGAAGTGTCCTTTGTGATCCACGACGACCATCTCGTGGTCGATCTTGTGAAACGAATGGACGGGACGCTCGTCCATCGCTACCTCAGTGGGCCGTTCACGCGAAGCGATGAAGACGAAACGCAGCTGATCGGATGGACGCCGGAAGGCGAGCAGGTCTTCCACATGGGCAACCATGTACGAGCTTTCTCAAACCTGAAGGACGGCGATTCCATCACCATCGAGGTTGACGATACCAATACCGTCATCGGCGTCCATGATCTTCAGTTTGACCTTCAGATCGGGCAGATCGCAACCCGCGGGTCCCAAGCCCACCTCTTGTTGACCGGCACCATCGCCAAACTCAAATCCAATTTTATTTTCTTCCGGACTCCGATCGGCATCGTCAACGTCAACGCCAAGATCGGCATCAAGAATGCCAAAGTTGGGCAGACGATGACCTTGCAAATGCATGACCACTACGTCGTGGCCGATCTCTTCCACTCAAACGACTCGGTTCCGGACCATCGATTCGTGACTGGCCCTCTAGAATTCGCGACGCCGGATCGGGCGAGTGTCAAGCTCTGGACTCCAGAGGGTGAACAGACCTACCCGACGGATCTGGGGAAAGGTACGCTGAGCGGCACGAAAGAAGGAACACCGATCACGGTCGAACTCAATGGGCAAGGCAACGTCGTCGGATTCCACCGGATTAAGTAGTTTCCGGGTTTCCCACCTTCGTCTTGACTCTCTTTTCGATCCCCCCGTAGACTCCCCAGTCTATGCGCGCACCTATCACGAGTCGTCATCCTCCCGTTTCGCCCACGACTCCTTCACAAACCGTAAAGGCATTTGATAAACTTTATAGGGATCATGTGGACCTGATTTACCGATTCGCGCATCGCTTGTGCGGCGAGCCGGAAGCCGCAAAGGATTTGGTGCAGGACACGTTTCTGAATGCCTACCGAGGCTTTGGGAAATTCCGCGGTGACGCTCAAATTTCAACATGGCTGTACGCCATCGCCTCGCGGGCCTGCTTGCGCATGAGGCGAAGACGAAAGGGAGCTCCGGATCGGGAACTATCCCTTGAGGAATTCATTCCCACGTCTGATGGCGAATTCCGCCTCCAGATTCCGATTGATGGTCTCAGTCCCGAAGAAGCGCTCCAGAACAAGGAATTGCGGCACGCGCTCGACGCCGCTATTGATCAGTTACCGAAAAAGTACAAGATGGTCTTAGTTCTTCGAGACATGGAAGGCTTGAGCGCAAAGGAGGTCGGAACCATTATGGGCTTGAATGAACGAGCGGTGAAATCACGTCTGCACCGCGCCCGGCTGTTTGTCCGTCGTCAACTGAGTGCCCAAGGGCTCGGCCAGGCCGAACCTGATCACGAACACGCTCTACTTGGATAGCGGAGGAAACCGTTTCATGGCCAAGCGCCACACTTCCGGACAGCGAGCACGCGCTTCTACGATTCGGCATCAGCATGACCATAGCAAGAGCAGATGCCTGGGCATTCTCCGTCAGCTGTCCGCCTATATCGATGATGAGCTCGCAGGAGATATTTGCGAGGAAATTCGTCGACACTTGGGCGCTTGTCCCAACTGCGAGGTCTTCGTTACATCCCTGCGCCAGACCGTCTCGCTCTGCCGGTATAGTCCGGTCCCGAGCTTGTCGACTGTCGACCGGGCCTTTATGCGCCAGAAGGTCTTGAAAGCCGCGCGGATTCGATAACCTACACCATCTCGTTGCCATTTCATGATGACTATGAACCCATTGCTTGGAATTCTCATCCTCTCGGGATTATTCACAATTCTGGATACAACCGTGCCGAGTCTCGCTACGTCCGCATCCAAAGCTCCTCATCAGGCTAAGCAGAGCGGGACGGCCCCTAAGGCTGCCGTCGAGACGGCCCTTCGATATGCCGAAGCCATCGCCCATGGCGACAAGGTCACGGCTGGACAGCTGGACTTTGCATGCCAGTACAAACAGGTGACGGGTCCCTCAGTGGAACCGAAGCCATCTGCGACAGCCGATTCCTCGTATGACGATTGTTGGCAGGCACTGACTGCAAGTCATACCTCATTCATGACACGGTCGGATATTGGAATGAATGTCCTCTGGCCCAGCGCCGGTCCGCTCGTATTTTATGGAGATGACCTGTCCCGCGCTCCCGCTTCTGCCTTTGTGATGGATGCCCTTGGGATCGCACCGCCCGGAACAGGCCTTCATCTGTCCGCCACAAAGAGCCGGTCGATTCCGAATGGATCCTTCCGACTCACACCGAATGGAAAAGTCATCGGGGCCTCGACCACACTGGTCGACCTGACCGTCCATTATCATGACCCACTCACTTCGCCGGTAACCTATGGGCCAGGCACTGTCCAGTGGACAAGTACAGTCAAACGTGAACGCCGCGCAGTGAAATCCATCACCACGCAATGGGTCGTCTTTACCGGGCTTCGGCCACATGGGTTCCCACGTGACACCGCCGTCTTCCATCTCCCTGTCAAGACCACGCCTGAAGCACCGGGCATGGTTCCTGAGACGATACCGTTTACCACCGAAGCCAGCCGCGCCCTTCCCGACTCCATTGTCTGGTGGGGGCCCGACGATCAACCTGGCACGTTGACTGCCGCAGCAGCGCGCGCCGCCGCGTTTCCCGAACTGCGCGATCGGGTCGCCTTGCTCAACCGCATCCTCATCATCGATCCGAACCAAGTGGACGCGCTGATGGTCCTGACCAGAAATCTGTATGCCGTCTTGCTTCGGGAAGCCGCACAGAACCACAAACTGATCGTCAAGGATCCCACACTCTCGCTCACGGTCAACGAGTTTTATTGGACGACCGCTGCCGCTTCCGATCGCCTGGATCTCGCCTTAGGGATGGAAGTAGGCGGGTTCTCACAGCCGACGCCGGCGGACCTGCTGTATCGCTTGCTGCCTGCGTTACAGACCCTTGCGAGAACTCATCCGGAACAGCTGGATAACCGATTTCGGCTGGGCATGGCCTATCGTTGGAACAATGACCAAGGTCCGATGATTGAAACGTTCGAGGCCTTGGTCAAAGATGTCCCAGCTGCCCGAAAGACACCCAAAGCCGAGGCACTCCTACAGCTTGCGTGGTCCCGCATCAACAAAGTGGCCTGGAATCGAGTCCTGCACGATCCCGACAGCGTCCGTGCGTACGAAGACGCGCTCGCGTCGGCAGCCCTCGCCGAGCTGCCGATCGACAAGTTTCTCGCGCACTACACCATGGCCTACAGCATGGTGTTCATGCCGGACTACGGTGACAAAAGCCAAATGCTCCAACACCTCACTGAGGCCAAACGCTGGTTTGACGAGATACCCGGAAAAGACGACCAGGTCTGGCGGTATTTCCTCGCGAGCGATGGACTGAAGGCCGTACTCGATGCCGATCCGATGTTCCAGCCCCTCCTGGCCTCGGCAGAGAAGCCCACGGAATAGTCGCCTCGTTTCTATCTCTCTGTATTTACTCATAGGTCAGGAATATAGACAACAGTCTTTGAATGTGCGATGCTCCATCTCGTCATGAAACGAGACGGGCGCACACTTGATCACGCGACCTTAGAGACCATCCGCACGATGGCCGTGGAACGTGTGCGTGAAGGCGAACGGCCGAGCGAGGTGATCGCCAGCTATGGGTTTCACCGCTGCACCATTTACGGCTGGCTCAAGGTGGCCCGCGGTCGAGGGAAGGGACTCAAGGCCTTGGCGGCTCGACCGGCGACGGGCCGCCCACGGACCTTGACCGCGGCGCAGGAACGGCAGGTGTTTCGCTGGATCGCCGGCAAGAATCCGATGCAGTATGGGTTTGATTTTGGCCTGTGGACCCGCCAGATCGTGCGTGTCTTGATTGCCCAGCGGTTCGGCGTGCGCCTGAGCCTGGCCTCGATTGGCGCGATCCTGGCGCGCCTGGGGCTGACGCCGCAGAAGCCGTTGCAGGGCGCCTATCAACGTGATCCTGAAGCCATTGCACGCTGGCAGCGCGAGACCTATCCGGCGATTGCACGCACCGCCAAGCGAGCTAAGGCCGAGATCCATTTCTGGGACGAATCAGGTTTTCGCGCCGATGCCGTGCAGGGCACGACCTGGGGGGCCAAGGGACAGACGCCGGTGGTGTCGGTCCCCGGCCAGCGCCAGAGCATCAGCGCCGCCTCGGCGATCAGTTCTAAGGGGGCCTTTTGGTTCGCCACCTATGCCGGTGGCCTGAATGGCGAGTTGTTCGTCACGTTGCTGCGCCGGCTGATGCGCGGTCGTCGTCGGCCCCTGCATCTGATCCTGGACGGCTTGCCGGCGCACAAGACCCAGGCGGTCACGGAGTACGTCGTGGGGCTCAATGGCGCACTGACGCTCCATTATCTGCCCGGCTATGCCCCCGACCTCAACCCCGACGAACTGGTCTGGAGCCACGCCAAGCGTACGGGCAATGCGAAGCGTCCACTGCAAAAAGGCGAACGGCTCCATGAGCGGGTGACCAGGCAGCTGGCTGAGATCGGGCGGCGGCCTGCGCTGGTGCGGTCATTCTTCAAGCATCCGAGTGTTGCCTATATTACTGACTTCTGAGTAATCCGACCGACCGTATCAATGAACCTGGGCCACAAATGACTGCTCCCGGCCACGAGCGGAAGTTCGGCATCAAGATCGCACCGCCGTAAAGCGGCCGTCAGCCGTGTCGCATTAACGTTTCCCGTAACCGGCCAGCGTAGGCCGAAGCGAACCGGCAAGCGACGCTTGCCAGCGGTCCGGTTCAGGCGATGGTTAGGACGCACTCTCGGTATGAGTCTAGAGCCGTTTGATGAGGCTTTTGATCCATGACATGCAGAACTCGATGGCCTGATCGATCTGGGGCGCCGTCATTGTCGGCATCGGGTCACTGCCGGGGCCGTGCCCATAGTCGTTGCGCACGCCATTGAAGAACGCCTGCAGAATGTGCCGCTCCCACGGGTCGATGAAACGCCCGTTCGTCTTGCTTTCGAGGTGGTTCAGGTAGTCGGACGCGCCTTTCTCCTTGCCAGTTGTCCAGTTTTTCTCATTGCTGATGATCTTGATAGTGCTCTCGAGCGCCTTGCCAGCGTAAAACGCCGGATCACGGCCGCCCGTGTCGCGACCATCGATCGCCGTGGCCATGTCGGTGCTGACGTTCACCCATTTCTGGTCCTTCACGGCATCCCAGAACGGTTGCTCAATCTGCGCTTGCGTCAGCGAGTCGGTCGTGATTTGGATGTATCCATTGTGGTAGTGCAGCGGCATGCCAGCCTGCCTAAATCGCTCATTCAGTTCGTGCACGTACCCTTGAAACGTCGTGTTGTTGTATATGTTGTTCTGCTTTACGCGGTCGACGTTCGACTGAAAAATTCCTGGGATGCGCAGCCCAGTATTGCGCTTCGGTGCCGCATCCTGCAGGGCGGCGGTGCGCAACTTGCCATCAAGCTGACTGTTGATGTACGTGATCTGTTGTTCTCGCTTGCGAAATGCGAGCTCTACAAAGCTCAACCTTCTCTTGACGAAGACGTCGGGGTCCTGGTCATCGCTGAACTTGTGGGTAATCCATTTCTCACAGACCGCATTCATTTCATACCAGCCTGAGTATGTATGCGGCCTGCCCATCAACTCGCCCTGATACGAGTAAAACCTTGCGGACAGCTCCTTGATGCCGAGTTCCATCGTCAGTTGGTCATGCAAGCTCGTCCAAGTGGCCTTCGCCATTTCGTCAACCTTCTTGTCATGCCCGTAATACGGAAAGAGCTGCTCATTAATGATTCTGTAAGCTTGGACGAACAGTGCTTGTTCGCGTGGTCCTACCGTATCGAACAGCGGCCGGTTCTCGTACCTACGAGCAAAGATGTCAGTAAGCATCTAGCGGCTCCGCATCCCACTCACGGAAGTCCGACGGCACATCCGTCCAGATCGTGCGGCCTAACAATGTTTAGGCGGATCCATGCAAAACCAGGATCTGCCATTTTCTGTCCATCTAACACGCCACCGGGGTTTGCGAACAATATCCCATCATTGAATGTGGTGCAATGAGTTGCGACCCATCCACCATGTATCACGGGTTCTTATGCGGATCGGTGTAAGCCGCCCCTTCCGGTAGCGGTCAGTCGTGTACTTCTGCTTTGGGTCGATAGCAGACACTGATTACCGGGTTGAGCCCAAACTACTGCAACTCT
>CAZJOQ010000144.1:0-9660 GCA_964547625.1 uncultured Nitrospira sp. | reverse complement strand
AACGCCTTGACATCTCCGCTCAGCAAATGGGTCGCACGGACACTGATCGCCGCCCACAGAATCGGACGGTCGTTCTCTGGGAGTGTTGCCAAAATCGACAGCTCTCCCTGTGGCGGCAAGACCGACACCACTTCGACGGAGCGGCACAACCGTGCTAACTCTGCCTGTTGCTGCCCTGATGAGAGATTCCGCCTCGCCTCCTCCAAAGCATACGCCGACGTCACCAGCTGCGTGCGCGGCAGAGTAAACAACGAACGAAGCGGCGTCTCGACCCGGTAGGCCGCAGAGAACAGCACGTTGGTATCAAGAAAGACCCGGTCCACAGATTAGGAACGAACCGGCTTGTAGTGAGGGATCTTTCGGACATCGAGGCCCATCTTCCGCACGGCCTCTTTGGCTCGCGCATAATCTTTTGGTCCGACTGCATTGGAGAGGAGAAACTCTGCCTGCCGTTCCAGGCTGTACATCTCAAGGGGAAAGGCCGCAGCCGGTCGAATCAGGACGCCGTCGGCTCGTTCCTCGGCAATCACGAGCGAGCCCTCCGTGATGCCGAAACGGCGCCGCAGCGAGGCCGGTATCACGACAGCCCCTCGTTTGCCAACCTTGCTCGTTTCTGCGGGCATGACGCCTCCACCCATATGTAAGAGAATCAGATTGTCTGAATGTCAGGCAGTGTGCAGTGTAGCCCCGTCACGGAGGAAACGCAAGCGCCCGTGGCTCCGTCGGCGTGAACCGGCTTCGGGGTCGCCAGTCGGCGTTCCCCATTTAAAGGGGGTGCTCTTCTTGTTATCCTGGGACAAAGGGCACAGTTGGCGTTGAGCTCTCGCGTTAAGGCAACACCCATGCGCATGACCGGGACGAACAGTCTTCGATGCCTTCTGGCCGTCGGCTTGACGAGCGGGCTCGTGGCCTGTGGCAGCTTCGCCAACTGCTTCAATAGTGGGTTCGCTTCCGTCGCCTGCGGCGGCGGCTATGGCGAGAGCGACGTGTCTTCTCTGCCTCAACCCACGGCCACCTCGGCGGAAGGTCGCTGGACGGGCACGACTTCTACAGGCCGCGCCGTCGCTGGACTGGTCCTGGATGGCGGCTCGTATTGGCTGTTCTATACCGCACGAGACAATCCCAACATCCTGGCTGGACTGGTTCAGGGCACTGGCACGTCGCACTCCGGCGCCTTCGGGTCCTCGAACACCAGAGATTTTAATTTCGAAAGCGCAGGCATTCGCGCAGGGACGATGCATGGCAGCTATGTGCCGAACAAGAGCTTTCACGGGACGATCGCCTACTTCACTGGCGAGACAGAAAACTTCACGAGTACGTACGCTGGGGACTCCGAGTCAGCCCCGAACCTGACTCTGGTGGCCGGGACCTATGCTGGGCTCCGTGCCGACCATCACACGATCACGGTAACCGTGGATTCAGCCGGGACGCTGTCAGGTCATGCAACAGATGGATGTACCTTTGGTGGGACCTTGTCGCCTCATGCCAAGGGCAATGCGTTTCATACCTCGGTGACGTTCGAAGGTGGCGCCTGTCGCCAGGGAAGCGAGACGGTCACTGGGGTGGCCTTGTACGATGCCGCGACCAACCGGCTGTACGGTGCGGCCCTCAACCGTGCCAGGACCACCAGCTTTCTCTTTCTCGGCACGAAGCAGTAAGCATCACGGTTCACTGTGCTGTCCGGGTTTTCTGTGTTGACAGGGGCATGATCTGATTAGATCATGCCCCCGGAATGGATCAATGAGATCACGGAGACAGGGTCGCTCGCACCGCGGTAGAGGCAAAGAATCCCTGATCCTTCAGATTGGCAAACCAGCTCTCGGCAAACTCCTTTAACTCCTGTTTCAACGAGGGCAACGACATGAGTGCGCCTGCCCGCCTCGTCATACCGATAGACGTCTTGCGAAAGCCCCAGGTAGTCGTTCCGGAACGACACCGGTTCGGCTGCCGTGCCGTCGGGCAGAGGTTGACTCAGTCAAGAAGTAGTACTAGACTGGGAGAGTACTACCATTGTGATGGAGGTAGGCATGTTGGAATCTACGATGACCCGGAAAGGACAGGTCACGATCCCCAAGGCGATTCGTGACCGCTTGGGCGTGAAAGAAGGGGAAAAAGTCTTCTTTGTCATGCGAGGCGAGGAAGTGGTCTTGAAGGTTGTGAAGGGAACGATTCTTGATCTCCGAGGCTCAGTCCGGCCCTCAGCGCACCCGGAAGATTTTGAGAAGATTCGTCGGTCGGTCAAACAGGCCGTGGCCAAGAAGGTGGTCGGGCATGGCTAGCCTCTTCGTGGACACCAATGTCTTTCTTCGTTTTTTGACCAACGATGACCCGGCGAAAGCCAAACGAGCTGAACTCCTCTTTCGCGATGCGCTGCGCGGCAAGGTCAAATTGGTGACGAGTCTGCTGGTGATCGCCGAGCTTGTCTGGACCCTCGAATCATTTTATAAACTCGAGAAGTCGGAGATCGCCGCGAAGGTCGAGAAGATTCTGAATACGCCGAATCTGTTTTGTCCGGAAGCCCCGCTGCTCTTCATGGCCCTCGATCTCTATGTCCATGCGAACATCGATTTCGTGGATGCGTACAACGCCTTCCACATGAAAGCGCAGGAACTCACAGAGATTCTCACCTACGATCGGAAGCACTTTGCCCGTATTCCGTGGGTCCAGTTCGGGGATTTGTGACCATACAGACTGATCGCTATCACAAGGTACAGTGATTGGTTCCAGCTGCCCCTCCGAACTTCCACTGATGGGCGTGCGCATAATAGTCATGCGGACTGACGAACACCGGTACCCCGGCTGCTTGACCGGCTTTAAAGAGGTGTTCAATATTCTCGATCGTATGATTCTTCTGTACACTCTGGATGGGTTGCAGTGCAGCCGGACGCGGAAGACGGACGAACACGCCGGGTGATCATCACGGCAAAGGGTGCCCGCACGTTTCCCGAAGCGACAAGGCAGTGGCTGCACTGGTCCCAAAGAATCCTTGATCTCGGAGCGTGGCAAACCAGCCCCGGGCAAAGTCCTGCAAGACCTGTTTGAGCGAGAGCACGACGTGGGTGCGCCTGCCCGCCTCGTCATACCGATAGACTTCCTGAACGATCCCCAGATAGTCATTTCGATAGGACACCGGTTCGGCTGCCGTGCCGTTGGGCAAGTCAGTGACCATGAACACCAGATCGGGATCGCGCATGAGATCACCGTTCTGTTCGCCATACTGACACAGGGATACCAATCGGTATCCGTCTCCACTGGATCCAATCTGTTCAACCGACAGTGGCATGAAGCCGGGTACGGTGATCCGCACCGCACGTGCGCCGCTGAGCAAGTGATTCAGGTCCGTCGCACAGGCTTGATACAAGTTCATCATCGTGTTCCTTTCTTTGGATGAAGGAAGCCCCCCGGCGCGAAGGCCGGAGGCTTCCAGCCTGCGGTCAGCGACTCGACCGCTCGGCGACCCAGCGTGTCGCCTGTTGGGTGACGGCCACGAGCGCGTCAAGGTCCGCCAGGCCGAAGGACTCGGAATTCTTCCACACTCCGTCCTGGCCCTTGTACGAGTGGGCCACGGTCACGTTGTAGAACGGACCGTTCACGCCCTCGTTCTTCCAGATGCTCGCCTTGATGCGGCTGCATCGCAGCGTGGTGACCGGCTTGGGTTTCTTGTCTTGAGGTGCCATGGTGTGTCTCCTTTGGTTAGAGTTGATGTGTTGGCCTCTCACGAGGAGGTGGAGGCCACACAGCGACGACACAGGAGACAGAGAGGCCGCCGCCACCTGGCAGGCCGGCGGGCCCGATGCGGAGGAATGCCCGCGGAAGACGACGCGGCTTCCAGCGGCGCGCGGGCATGATCGACGCAGCCCGACGGTGGAAAGCCAGGGCGACGGCCGGATGCGCACAGGCACCGGACCTGAAACCACAAGCCGGCCCCCGCTCATCGACAGCAAAGCACTACGGAGCAGATTCAATGGACGAGGCGAAAAGGTCCTCGCAGATAGCTGGAAGAGACCAAGCCCGTTCGCCAAGGTAGGAGAGGGTCAACGAGTCGGTTTCGAGACTGTCTTGAGCTTGACGCGGTTGTCGTCCAGCAGGCGACGAGGCACATATAACGGGAGTCGCTGAACGCAGTGGAAGACCGAACGGCCCGTGCGAGGCAGCAGGGAAACTCTTATGCGATGGGAGACGTGAAATCGTTGAGGTGCGCGACAGGCTGAGCCGCGCAAGCGAGTCGTAATCGAGATGGAACGCAAGCCATGTCACGAGAAATGCCTACCCGTCCATTGATACGGTGTCTGATCGTGTTCACACTCGCCGTCAGTCAAACAGGTCAGCGTGCGTGCCTGTCCGTTTGAGGATGAGGAATGTGACTTCAATTCTGTAGATGATGAGCGAGTCTGGCTGGAATGTAAGGCAAGGCTTACGTGCCCATGCGGCTTCTGAGGACGCGAAAGTTCTTGAATGACGGGAGTTGCTCGGGATGCTTCGCTTCTTCAAAAGCGTCCCGCGTGTGTACGTTTAGGATCATGAGAGGAAAGGGAATACCCTGGTAGAGATCAACCTGGGCATAAAAGAGACGGATGGCTTCAGCTTCAGTCAGACCGAGTCGCTCAAAGACCTTCACAGCCTTCTTCTTCAGGCCAGCATCAATACGAGTATTGATGCGGCCAGACGTCGCGACCCGTCCGGCTTTTCTCATGTTCCCAGTACGCCAGTTGTCGTGCTCATGAAAGATGACTCTCCGTAATACTCTGTGGGATGGGTGAAGGTGGTCACCTTCAATAGCCTATCTTCTGCGCTTGCGCGTCGTGGGTCAGTTGATCGAGGGTCGCACGACGATCCGCGACGATCTGGTGTTTGTAGCGCATGAGATTCGAAAAGAGAATACGCTGATGGGTGCCAACCTTGCGGTAGGCGATTTTCTGCTCGTCTAACAGATTCACGAGGAACGGATGGGACACATTCAGCACGTCGGCAGCTTCTTGCGTCGTGAGTTCGGCATGGACCGGAATCAGCGTGACAGCATTGCCCACCGACATTTCGTCAAGGATGGTGAAGAGGAGTCGCACAGCCGAAGGAGGTAACAACAGACGTTCACGGGTCTTCCGCTTCTGAACAATCTGAACGTGGAGACCCATGAATTGAGCTTGATGCGATGCCAGGGCTTGTCGCGCTTTCTTCGCGAGCGCGGCGTCCTCGGTGGTCGGCACAATCGGTTCTCTGATCGAAGTAGTCATGGATTCGTTCGTTTCTTCTCATCCCAGCATCGCCGCAGTCAAACGCCTTGCGGTCGTGGTGTTTGCCGATCGGCTCCTCGTGCCAGACCAGGACGCTCGTTTCGCCTTCGATACGAGGCGAGAGCCTTCCTGAGCCGGGCGTTCGGAGCAGGCGGCTTTTCGAGCAGTTTCAACACCATGAGGCTGTCCCGCTCCGACAGAGCGAGGCACTCAGCCTCTGCGATCACCTTCTTAGCTGCGCGCAAAGCCGGTTGCAGCATAAAATCCGTCAGGTCCGTGTTTCTCAACGCCGCCGCCCGCAGGAGCGCGGCCTTCTGCTCCGACCGTACCCGGAGATTGATCCGCTTATTATCGTCTACAGCGACTCTGGGCATGACGCCTCTCCTGTTTATGTGCTCATTTAAGGCGTACTTGAATACTGCACGTATGTCAATGCGAGGGCACGCGTGTGCGGGATTCATGACCTTCTTCACAACATAGTGTTAAAACCGCCCGCACGACGGGGGCTCTATGATCGGTGACAGGATCAGGTGTCGCTCGATGAGGTCGAGCGTATTGTGTCCTGAATCTGCGTGAGACCTGCAGTGGCCATCATGCTGAAAGGCAGTTGTGCACCACGGGAGCGTCTGTGGCGGCGCGGTTCGATGCGAGTTTCTCCTGTCTGTTTATAAAACGCTGCAAACCGTGGAGCCGTGAATCCGATGCGCTCCCCTACTACTTCGGAGCAACAGCCTGTTCAAGCGTGAGTCGAATAAACCGTTGATAGGGAAGACCGGCACGCGCGGCGCGTTTACGAACAGCTTCGTACAGTTCCTCAGACAGGCGCAGATTGATGGACTTGTCCTTCGGCTTGATCTCAAAGCGTGTCAACTGCGCTCCCGACAAGTCATATTGCGTGAGGTCAGCTTTTTCGACGAACGCAGCCGCCGCGCGGTCACTCTTAAAGGTTGGGATTTTCTTTTTCATACGCGTCGACCTCCTTCTTGTGCATGTACCGAGCGCTGATGGGCCGGATCAGGACGTCGTCCCCTTTCCTGCGAAACGTGAACACTATGAATACACGACGTCCCTTGTCAGTGTGGCCTATGGCACGAAAGCGTTTCTCGCGCTGTGAGTGGGCCTCGTCCGGCAGCACAGCCAATGGTCGGGTAAAAAGATCTTCAATCGTCGCCACGGAAAGACCGTGCTTCTCACATTTGGCACGATTGCCATTATCCCAATCAAAGCCGTTCGCATGCAGCGTCATCATACCTCGCAATGTATACAGTTGTATAGGCAAACGTCAATGCGTACAACTGGCCGCCTGTGTCACGAGGAGGTGTCTGCCCTTCTTTCGATTTCAGAGACACCGGTATAAAAGAGGAACGCGCTGTCCGATTGGTCCGCCACTTGGCACAGCCCGTGGTGCAAGTAGCTCGGGACCTCGGCACTGCGGACCATCTGCTCTAGAGCGCGCCGTTCAATGCCAGCTGGCCAGTTGGCTCGACGAACGTCCCCATCGTACCGCAACAACTAGAATCCAGTTATTCGAGTGAACAAGACGTGGACGGATCACAGCAGATCGTTGAGGGCGCCGTCAGCGATGATGATCTTGTTCTTCTTGCGGAATGGAGCGACCTTGGGATCGAAGTTGGTAAGAATATCCCGGCAGGTAAACTCTAAGTAGGCGTCAAGTGCCTGGCGTTCACGGTTGATGACCGCATCGAGTTCCGCACGATCGGCGACGAGGGGACGGCAGTCGCGCATGAAATGACGGAAACGCACAGCTTGTAAGGCCGTCTTGTCGCTAAAGATGAAGGTCATGTGCGGATCGTGCTCACGGCTGAGATCCTCCATGTAGACAGCCTTACCGGCCTGGCCGTCAAATTCGGTGCGGAGAGCGTCGTAACGTTGTGACAGGTAGTCCCAGAACCTCCGTTGCAATTCCTCAGCCTGTAGTTCTTTCCCGTCCGCCTCGAGCCGCTGGCTGAAGATCGTCCCCTTGCCCTCGCGCTTGCCGTGATCCTTGGCGTTCACGTAGCGGTGTGGAATGAGCGTGGACACCTTCTCCTGGCCAAACTCGTCAAGGCGGCTGTAGATGTAGCCGGCCGCCATGCACAGCGAGGCGTAGTGAAAGACGCCATCAATGAAGAGGCGGGCCCACCGGTAGTAGAGTGCGCCTCGGTAGGGTTTCATTACGTAATCCGATGTCTCATCCTTGCGCGCCTGTTCTTGAAAACAGTGATCGTCGTAGTCGTACTGATAGAGCGTGTCAAAATCGAGCAGGGTCTTACCCTGGTCGAGGTATTCATTCAGGAAGAAGAAATCCTCGCCCACCCCCACGGCAGGCAGCAACGCGCGGTTGAACACCAGATGTTCCTCATCGCCGAACTGGTCGCTGATCTCTGAAAGGTCTTCGTCGGTTTTTGCGTGGAGACCAAACAGCGTCTTGACCAACTCCTGACGGAGTCGGAACGCATCTTGATCAGGCATGCTGACACGGTAGCGTTCCTGCGCCTCAAGGGACCAGGCGAAGTACTCGGGGTTCACCCGCATGAGCGCCTGCCGGAGCGCCGGGTCGAGCTCAGCAGATGGCGGATGAATATCGTGAAGTGTTCCAGCCAGCCGTCGGTGCTTCATGCAGGGTTATCGTCTAGCACTGTGAGCCAGGTGCGTGCAGGATGCTCGACAAAGGACTCGGAGAATGCGATCATCGCCTCTCCCCCCATTTCGATGCCTGGCTAAGCGGCATCTCGAGAAATGCGCGTACCTCGCGAACCACAACGTCGAGGGGCCGCCCTTGCAGGCGATTCTTCGCGAGAAACGCATTCCACTGAACCTGCTTGACCTTGTCCCGAGCAAACTGATCGTCCAAACCCAACAACATGCTGACTGGTAGCGGCGTACGACGCCTTTCGAATGTTGCTCGAATCGCCTCGGACAGAACACGCGGGTCGGTGGCACCTTCGTGCGCAAGCGCCCGCAGATCGAAGTAGTCTTTCATCCGACTGTTGGCTATCCCGAGGGTTGCGATCGCCTCCAGCTTTTCTGCAATCACGGTCTCGCGCGGGTACACCCTCAATCGCGGTGCAGGAAGATCGTCGAGCAGCGTCGGATACAGTGCTTCTTCTGGCCCCGGGGTCACCGCGTCGCCATAGCCAACATCGAGCGGCACGGGACACCGTGCGTTCTTCAAGGTGCCCGTCAGCGTGACCCGCAATCCTCCGTAGCGCGCATCTTCTCGGATCTCGCGGACCCGTATCGAATCCGGCTCATAGCCGCATGCCGTCCGGCACGTCGATCATGCACGCATCTCGAACCACGGATTCCAGCGTGTCTTGATCCGCCGATCCGAACCCCAGAAAATCCGCATCGCGCGTCGGTCGATGCGGCACGTCGAACCACACGTCAAAGAGCAGCGCGCCCTTGAGCCACAGTGTGTCGCGTGCAGGCGTGAGGGAAAGCCGATAAAGAAATCACTCGAGACCGTAGCGGGTGAGCACCTCTTGGAAACTTTCGCCACGCGTCTTCACACGGGCAGAGAGCCGCGCCTGGATGGAGGCGGCAAGGTCTGCCTTCACACAGTCGCCTCCAAGTACGGGCGCATCACATTGGCAACTCGATTCACCTTCGCGCAGAGCCACAGATCATCAGCCGTCGCCTTTCGTTCGCGCAGCACGTGCCTCAGTGCATCGAGCGCCACGTCGAGCCCAACCTTGTTCCGGAATTTGAAACAATCCGCCACCGTCTTCGCTGGACTGGTCATCCGCAGCGCCACACCTTCCACTGTTCTGACTTGCACACCATACCGCAGCGAGGCTCCGGAAAAGCGCACGGTCCGTAGCGGCGGATAGTCGAACCTGGGAGGATGATTCTTGTTCGCAATCGCGATCCACACCTCGAACGGCGACTGCGTCGCGATCTCGTGGAAGCGCAGCGCAGTCAGCAGACAAAACACAACGTTTGGTGCTCGCTTTGCCACGGCAACAAGTGCGCTGTGTTCGGTGCCCTGATAGTCCGCCGGCGCATACAGCCCGCGCCCAATCTTTTGCAGCTTTCCCGCCGACACGAGCCGCGCGATCTGCGTACGGGTAATCCCAGCCCCCTCCAACTCGCGCGCACGCACCACGCCTCCGCCGCGCAGCGCTTTCCTGAGACGATCTTTCATGGATTTCACCATCGCTCAATGTTACCTACTTTCGGTAATTAATCACAACTACCGAATAAAAGAAACTGGCCTGCAGAGATCTGAATGCAAGTCTTGAGTGCGACTGAACCCAAGAACAGTCGTGTCGGCTATTTGATAGCTTCCATTGGTCGGTGGCGTCACCGGCCATCTTGCCGAACTTCTCGCGAATCTCGAGCCACACATCGTCTGGGACGATGCCACAGTCTCGAGCCCCACTGAGGCGCCAAACCGATCCTGAACGGTTTCACACAGCGGATTTGC
>CAZJOQ010000143.1:0-9698 GCA_964547625.1 uncultured Nitrospira sp. | reverse complement strand
TCAGATTAACCAGCTGATCCATGAGGTCCGAAGCATGATCCGCGAATTGGAGTCCGGCGCCGTTCAGGAATTTGATCTATCTTCTGAGCTGAATACGTTGCGCACGACCTATGAGCAAACAGGCCAGCTGCGCGTAAAGTTCGATCTTCAACACGCTGCTCTTGAAGTGCTCACGAACGAGGAGGAACGGGAGATTCTGAATATCGCACGAGAGGCCCTTAGCAATTGCGCCCGCCATGCCCATGCATCTTGCGCTACGGTCTCTGTGCGCAAGAGAGACACGAGAATTCGTGTCATTATACAGGACGATGGGGTTGGATTCTCCCTGGCCGTCGGACAGCCACGTGGATACGGGCTCACCAACATGGAAGCTCGGGCCAAAAAACTCGGAGGGTCATTACGCGTTCAGTCCAAGCCAGGGGGAGGCACGCAAGTGACGGCAGAGTTTTCATTAGAACCCATACTGACTTCCATATGAAACAGCCACAAACCAGCATCGTTCTCATTGATGATCACGAGATGGTCCGTAGAGGTCTGCGTGCCCTGCTTCACCTTGAACCGGACATGACGATTGTAGGTGAGGCTGGAACTGTCGGGGATGGTGTCGCGCTCGTTGAGCGCCTCACCCCGCACATGGTGCTGCTGGACGTGAAACTTCCCGATGCCACCGTCTCAGAGGCCTGCCGACGACTTCTGGCTATCTCGCCAAAGCTTCGTATTCTCGTCCTCACTAGCTATGCCGAGGACGCTACAGTGATGGCTGTCGTCCAGAACGGAGCCCATGGCTATGTCCTTAAGGATGTGCGAATGGATGACCTCATTCGTGCCATCCGTACCGTGGCCTCCGGTCATGGCTATCTCGATCCACGGCTGACCCAGCGGGCGCTTCATTGGATCCGCACTAGTTCGCACCTGGGCGTGAATTCTCAGGGCGTCACGCGATTATCACCTCAAGAACGTCTCATTCTACCCCTGTTGGCGGAAGGGAAGACGAACAAAGAAATCGCCGGCCATCTCCGTTTGAGCGACAAGACGGTCAAAAACTACCTGGCAAATATCTTTGATAAGCTGCAAGTGAAACGCCGGACGGAAGCGGTTGCCTGGTTCATGAAAGAAAGCCATGTGCCTTCCCTTACTCGGAACCCAAAGCTTTAATCTGTTCAGACTCTTCTAGCCCTCGTGCATCGCCATTCCTGTAGGCACTTTCTCGTACCCTCCCCTGGTATTGTAGGATCACTGCCCTCTATGCTATTCCCCTGATTGCCGTGCTAACTAGAGGCCAGTCTGCACGAGAGAATGGGCTAGCTTCACAATTTCGTCCGGCCTAGCACTGAGGGTTGACTCCACATGAATTCTCCGTCGGGCATCGACGGCACCCTATCCGCTGAGGTGACCCGTTTGCGGCAGCAGGTGCATGAGCTACAGCAGGCCTTGGCTCAATCCGAACAGGACCGTCGACTTGCACACACTTCTGTGCTTGAGGCAGCCCAACTCGGAACTTGGGAGTGGGAAGCCGATACCAACCGTGTCCGTTGGTCGGTGGAAACCGAACAAATCTTTGGCCTACTTCCAGGATCGTTCGGTGGGACGTACGAGGGGTTCTTTGCCCTCGTCCATCCCGACGATCGCCAACGGCTCAGTACTGCCATCGCGACGGCCGTCGACCAGCGGACTTTCTACTTCATTGAACACCGTATTATCACTCCATTTGGGGACACACGCTGGGTCGCATGCCATGGCCGCGCCCTTTGCAGAGAAAACGAATCGCTATCAGGGATGATCGGTACGGTGAAAGACATCACCACGCGCAAGCAATCAGAGCTGGCACAACAAGCCATGCGCGAAACACTCGAAGTCCATGTGCGCGAGCGAACAGCAGGACTAGAACGGGCCGTCATTGAGCTCAAACAAGAAATCGCGCGGAGACAGCAGGCAGAGTCAGCGCTCAAGGCAAGTGAGCTGCGGTATCAATCTCTCTATGAACACAATCCCTTCATGTATTTCACCCTTGCCTCCGACGGGATCGTGTTGTCGGTGAATCGTTTTGGAGCGGAACAACTCGGGTACCAAAAAGAGGACCTTATCGGTCAATCGATTATGCAGGTATTCGCTTTGAGTGATCGCCGGGCCGTGCTGGAACGGCTCATGGTCTGCGTAGCGAGCCCATACGCGCTGTTGGAATGGGAGATTCAAAAAGTCCGAAAAGATGGAACCCGGTTATGGGTAAAGGAGCGAGCGAGAGCAGTTCACGATCATTCGGGGATGATCCTCGTGCTGGTGGTCTGTGAAGACATTACGGAACGACGCGATGCCGAAGAGCAGTCTCGAGAAAATGAGGCTCGCTGGAGAGCGCTGTATGAGCATGCAGGAGTAGGGATCGCTCAGCTCACGCTCGATGGTCAGTTTCTCCGAGTGAATCCCCACTTATGCAAAATCTTAGGGTACTCATCAGACGTGATGCTCGAACGGAATTTTCAAGACTTGACCCACCCGGACGACATCCAGGCGAATCTGGCCTATCTCGCTGAACTGCTGGCGCGGAAGCGTCACTCGTTCTCGATGGAAAAGCGCTATCGACGGATCGACCACACCTGGGTGTGGGTCGACTTGGCCGTATCTCTTGTGCATACCGGCTCCAGCGATCAGGCCTACTTGATTGCGGTTATTCAGAACATCGACGATCGGAAGCGCTCCCATTCGCTTCTGCAAGCAGCTATGAACTCCGTCGCAGATGGCCTTCTCATCGTCGATCGACAAGGGAAGGTGACAAGTGCTAATCAACGTTTCTTGTCACTCTGGAACATCTCTGATGCATTGGCCGACTGCCAAGACGACGACGCCTTGCTTCTATCCGTGATGGACCAATTACAAGATCCGCAAGCCTTCTCGGACAAGGTCCGGGAGCTGTACGCACACCCCGCAAATGAAAGCTTTGATGTATTGCACTTCAAAGACGGCCGAATCTTTGAGCGTCACTCACGCCCACAAATTCTCGATAGAGAAATCGTGGGCCGTGTCTGGACGTTCCGAGACGTCACCCAACACAAGCGAGCCGAAGAGGCCTTACGCGCCAGCGAACTCAGGCTCCAGCGCTTCGTCGCTGAAGCCCCGGTCGGTCTGTGCATCCTCGATGAGAACTGGCGCGCAATCAGCACCAACAGGGCCATGTGTGAACTGACGGGGTACGACGAGAAGGAGATTATTGGAAGCACCTATGCTCTATACACGCACCCTGAAGATCTTTCCGCCAACATCGTACTGACCGATGAGTTCTTTCGACGCATTCGATCGAACTACACCTATGAAAAGCGCTATATTAGGAAATCTGGAGAAATCATTTGGGTTTTAGTCAAAGCGACACGTATCGAGCTATCCGGCCACGAAGGGCCGCTGCTTCTGGCGGCAGTTCAAGACATTACCGAGCGCAAGCTCGCGATTGAAGAGCGAGAACAACTGAGTCGTGATCTTCATGACAATCTGTTGCAAGCGCTGTATGCGGTTGGCATGCAGCTGGAAGCGGGAAAGCTGGCCATGAAGCATTCCGCTCGCCGGTCAAAACTGCATATGAGTCGAGCGATTCACCAGCTCAACAATCTCATGGTCGATGTTCGCCGATTTATTGCCTTGTTGATAAAGCGCACTCCTAGGGAAGTGGATTTTGGACAGGCGCTCAATCAACTCATCATTTCGACGACAGGAACCGGTGAGACCGCGCCGGAGCTGGACATCAAGAGTCCCGTCCTTTCTTTCATTACTCCGCAGCTGGCCGAACAACTTCTCAGTATCGCGCGAGAGGCCTTGAGCAATAGCATGCGCCATGCGTGCGCCTCCCGTCGATGGGTACAGCTGAGCTTGATCGACAACTCCATCCGTTTAATCATCGGCGACAATGGTGTCGGCTTTGTCCAAACCCGTAAGCGGCCCACTGGTCATGGGCTCAGCAACATGGCTGCTCGAGCTCAACGTGTATTCGGCACCTTTACGCTTCAAAGCCATCCGAGACGAGGAACGATCATTACGGTTGACGTTCCATTGAAGAAGGGAGCCGTGTATGAATAAGGCTCCATCGATCCGAGTGGTCATCGTGGACGATCACGAGGTGGTGCGCATCGGGCTTCGGGCAGTCCTCAATCTGACGCCGGGAATGAAGGTTGTGGGTCAAGGCATCCGGATGGTGGATGCCAAAAGGCTTTGCCTTCGGTTCAAACCGGATCTCATTCTTCTCGACATTCGCTTGCCTGATGGCAGCGGCGTGGACGCTGCTCGGGACATTCTTGTCAAATGTCCCCAGACTCGCGTGCTCTTCCTGACAAGCTTTGCCGACGATCATACAGTGCTCGAAGCGGTTCTCGCCGGAGCTCATGGGTACATTCTGAAAGACATCGCCTCTCAGGCTCTGATCCGCGCTATTCGTGCAGTAGCCGCCGGCCAGGTGATCATCGACCCTCGTTTAACAGGTCAAACGTTGGGATGGCTGAAGAATGTGTATCGCGAACCAGGGCATTCGAAACGCCCACTCCTCTCTCCGCAAGAGCAACGTTTATTACCGTTGGTCGCTCAAGGACTCACGAACAAGGAAATCGCTCAGGACTTACGTCTCAGCGAAAAGACCGTGAAGAACTACCTCGCCAATATCTACTCCAAATTGAGTATTGGACGTCGATCGCAGATTGCGGCTTTCTATGCAGGAAGCTTCAGAGGCTCCGGCCGGCATTTATCTATGGAGGCGGACTAGTCCAGAATGGCACTTGGCATCAATGCTTATCTCTTCACGTAGATAACATGAATGTCGCAGGACACAACACTCACCCCAGAGAATCTGATCGCGACGATCCACCCACACCCTCCTATGCTTTCCGCATCTTCACCGCGCTCCTTAATGATGCCCTAGACATAGTCTAAAGAGTTAAGAGCTGAAAAGATAATGCCGATAAGAAGGAGGGGAGTCCGTTCTCTGGATCGGTGGACACCGGTTCTAGTCCTGTCAGATTGATGCCGAATAGCTCCACCTCGCGCAGTCGGGGATTTGTATGTCCGCATCGGTGTCAAACTCAATCTCCGTCCTTCTTATCGAGCCAAAGAAGGCTCTGGCTCAGAGGCTCCAAGACATTCTCGCACAGTCTTTTTCTGCCGCACCTACGCCCCAGGTAGTGTCCTCTCTTCAGGAAGGATTGAACTATCTCGGCAATCGTGAACTCGCCGTGGTGCTTACGGACTTGGTGCTTCCTGACAGTAGTGGACCGGATGCTGTTCGTATTCTTCGTAAGACCGCCCCTTCTAGCGCTGTGGTTGCCCTTACTGAGGCAGGGGATCTGCCTCTACTGCTTGAGGCGGTTCAAGCCGGCGCGCACGAGGCACTGCTCAACGCTCTACTCTCACCAGAGGAACTCACACTAGCGATTCAAAGTGCCTTGATCAGGGTCAGTTCATCGAAAAAACCCACCGAAGCCGCGCAGTCTCATTTCCCCATCGCCGTTTCGCCCCCATCATTGTCCAAACTGGCGCACGACTTAAACAATGCGCTTACTTCTATCAACGGATTCACGGACATCCTACTCGCCCGGTTGCCGGCTGACGAAGCGCCTCACCGTTGTGCGGCACAGATCAAGGATGCCTGTGATCGCGCCGCCATCTTGGTTCGAGACGTGGCAAGTTTGTCGGCAGACCCCCCGTAAGGCCATCGGACGCTTCCGTCAACCCTCGAGACCTCACGATTGTGGGGCACTGAATTGACAGACTAGGTCTCACTGACTAGGATACACCGCGCTGAAGTCAGGAGGCCCGTATGTCAGACCCTCGTTCATCCAATACCCAAGAGACAATACCTTCGTCTAAAACTTCTCATTCTGCCAGCAATCAAGTCGAGGCCCTCTTTGAGAGCGTCGTCTTTGCCAGCCGATGGATTCAAGCCCCGCTCTATGCTGGACTTATCGTGGCGGAGCTGCTCTTTGCGTACAAGTTTCTCCATGAGCTTTGGGAAATGGTGACCCACATCAACCGGATGGAAGAAACTGTGTTCATGCTCGGCGTCCTAGGGTTGATTGATGTGACGATGGTTGCCAATTTGTTGACCATGGTCGTCATTGGGGGGTACGCCACGTTCGTCAGCAAACTAGATTTGGAGCACCATCCAGACCGACCCGACTGGCTCACCCACGTGGATCCCGGCACCATCAAGATCAAGCTGGCTGCTTCTTTGATCGGCATTTCCAGTATTCACTTGCTCAAAGGATTTGTGGACGTGGCCAATGAGAATCCGGAGCATCTGAAATGGAAGATCTTCATCCATATGACCTTCTTGGCTTCTGCCATTTTGCTGGCTTGGACTGATAAGATCATGCAAAAGGACAAGAAGCACTGACCGAGGCAGACTCTCCCCTCCTCCACCAACCTAGCGAACAGTTTGTCGTGGAAGTGCTGCGGGGTGGAGATCTGCGTAGGCAGGTCAATGCGCGTGAGCGTCTGAACTACCTGTTGCAGCAGCAGTCTTGATCGCTTCGACCGTCAAAGGCTTTTCTAAATACCCATTGATCTCAGACGACATGTGTGAGGGAGCACCACTGCATGAAGAATCGTGCCTGAGCCCAAGAACTCGAAATTGTGGGAAACGGTCCTTGAGCCCTTGCACGCAGGCAAGCACTGCCTCCGATTGAAACAATTCGATTTCCGCAACCAATAGATTGGGAGCCAGTTCCCGCCCCAAATTCTGGAGTTGCGTAGCCGCCTCAATACCGTGAACTTGATACCCCAGTCGCTCCAATGTTCTCAGAATGACCGCGTGACTGACGGTTTCTTTCACGTACACCAAGGCACAGAGAGACTCTGCTGGGGAACCACCCTCAGCGACGTGATCAAGTGAAAGGTCAAACCAAAATGTGCTTCCCTTCCCGATCTCACTCTTGAACTCCATTGTCCCGCCCATGAGCTCCACAAGTTGCCTGGCGAGGGCCAACCCCAGCCCCATCCCGCCATAGGTCCGTCGATAGGACCCATCAGCTTGCACGAACGGTTGAAATAATCGATCGGCATCGGACTTTTCAATTCCGATCCCGGTATCTCTCACGCTAAATCGGATACGGCTGACATCGTTCCCTTGTTGTGCCCCCTCTCCGCCCGTCGACTGAGAACACGGGTGGACCTGAACACAGATCTCCCCGCGGTCAGTGAATTTCACAGCGTTGCTTAGGAGAACCGAGAGAAGGCGTCCGAGTCGAGCCGGATCGCCAGAGAGATTTGATGGGACCGTGGCTGCAATTTCATATCGGAGATTGATGCCCTTCTCGTTGGCCCGTTCCTTGTATAACTCTAGATTGCTCTCTACGACGGCTTTGACCGCAAACGCTTCTCGACTGAGCGTGACCCGGCCTGATTCCAGTTTAGAAAAGTCCAAAATATCGTTGATGATGTCCAGCAACGCCTTGGCGGAGATTTGAATCGTTTCTACGCAGTCTCGTTGTTCTGGTGTGAGGTCCATTGCAAGCAACAACTCATCCATGCCGATGATCCCATTCATCGGAGTTCGAATCTCATGGCTGATGGTGGCAAGAAACTCTGACTTGAGCCGCGCACCCTCAAGAGCGGCATCTCGAGCCTGAACTAACTTGACCTGACTATCGCGTAGGTCCTGCATGGCCTGGCTGGCTCGGAACATATAACGCACCCGATGTCCCAGTAAAAGGCCGTTGATCGGCTTGACGATAAAATCGGTTGCTCCAGCATCGTACGCCTGGGTAATCGACTGATAGTCTTCCAGTCCTGTCATGATCAGCACGGGCGTATGCCTACCTTCCGGTAATCGGCGCAACTCGGCACAGGCCGTGAACCCATCCATTTCTGGCATCATGATGTCCAGCAGCACCAAATCAGGGTGATGCTTGATGAACGAGTCCAGACCAAGTCGCCCATTTTCTGCCTCTTCAACCGACCAGCCGGATTGTTCGAGCGCCTCACGAGCTAATAGCCGAGCGACGGTATCATCATCAATGATCAGAACTGTTGGGCGACGTTCGTTCGTCATACCGCTGATTGACCTTTCGCCAACTCTTCTTGAAGCGCAGTACAGGCAGCCTCGTAGTGCAATTCAAATTGGCTCAAGACGTCTCCCGCTCGACCGAGCCCTTGACTGGCACCCATCATTTCCAACTCGCGACAGTCGGCAGCCACGGCCACCGCTCCCAGCTGTGCACTGCTCGACTTCAGACGGTGTGCGGACGCACGCAACTCAGCCGCATCCTTCGAGGCGACCGCCCGGCGTATCCGATCCACTATCTCTCGAGACGTCTCGACATACTGAGATACGATGCGGGCTAAGATGTCGGGATGACCCGGGCGTTGCAGTGCGCGGATAGCAGCTAAGGCCGATTGATCAATGATCGCAGGCTCAACCACAGTGCCATTGGGTTCCCCCTCTTTTGTCGTAATGATCGGCTGATCACCACCCATGGGCTTCTGTGGCGGCGTTGACGATGCACTATCTCTACCGATCATTGCCGAGTCTTTCTTAGGAAGCCACCGGGCCAAAACGTGTTCAAGTTGTGACACGGTAAAAGGCTTTGTGAGGTAATCATCCATACCAGCAGCGAGGCATAATTCTCGATCCCCCTGCATCGCATGTGCTGTCAAAGCGACTATCGGGACTCTGCGACGTGCTGGCGGTGCGATGTCATTGCGAGGCTGGTCTGCATTCGCCTCACGTTCTCTGATCAACTGAGTCGCGGTGAATCCGTCCATCTCGGGCATCTGACAATCCATAAACACAAGTGCGTACTCTGTGGTCTGCAGCGCGGTCACCGCCTCTCGCCCATTTTCAGCCATATCGATCCGACAGTTGAGTGCCTCCAGCATGCCGGAGGCGACCTCGCGATTCACAGGGTTGTCTTCTACCAACAGAATCCGCACTTCTGCCGGACTCAGTAGTCGATGGCCCGCTGGTTCAGAATGACCGATACCCTGCGTGACAGGTGATGGCAACGGTCTCTCAACCAGGTCACAGCGCTTGAAATAGGCTGTAAACCTAAACCTGGATCCTTCTCCCGGGGTACTTTGGAGCTCGATATTTCCCCCCATCAGTGTGACGAGTTGCTTGACGATCGCCAGCCCTAAACCTGTCCCGCCATATTTTCGCGTTGTTGAGCCATCGGCTTGCGAGAAGGCTTCAAAAATGTGAGCCTGAGCCTCGGGAGGGATACCGATGCCGGTGTCTCGCACAGAGACTGACAATCCGTACTGCTCCCCTTCCTGACGCTCAGGCATCACCGACACCTCGATCAGTCCCCGCTCGGTAAATTTGACGGCATTTCCGACCAGGTTCACGAGGATTTGCCTCAAGCGTAGCGGATCGCCGAGCAGATAGGCAGGAACATGGCTGTCGATCTTCCAAGACAGTTTCAGTCGCTTCTTTTGGGCGGCTGGCCCTGATAAATCGACTGCTTCTTGAATCGTCGGCTGCACCTCAAAATGAGTTGTCTCGAGCTGTAACTTGCCCGCTTCGATCTTAGAGAAGTCCAAAATGTCGTTGATGATGGCGAGCAGAACCGTGCCGGAACGATGGATGGACTCGGACAAATGACGTTCTTTGTCGCCGAGGGTGCAACGAAGTAAAAGTTCCGCCATTCCCAACACACCATTCATGGGAGTTCGAATTTCGTGGCTCATGTTGGCCAGGAATTGACTCTTGGCTCGACTGGCTGCTTCAGCGG
>CAZJOQ010000142.1:0-9742 GCA_964547625.1 uncultured Nitrospira sp. | reverse complement strand
GAGTGTGCAGCGCCGGCTCATGTGGAGCGAAGTACATCCTACTCAGAAGTCAGCAACTTAGGCGACAGAAATAGCCCTAGAACCCGCATGAATGTTGGACTTACTGTTGTTTAAATTGCTGACTTCTGAGTAATTCTAGGAAAATCCAGATGCGTTGCTCGTCCTCCATGGAGAATGTGGCGTCTAATCGGTGGTCATGGGAGGTACTCTCATGACGCAGAACTTGCTTTGCGTAAGACAGCCACTACTGATAAGCTAAGCAGTAGAAGTTCAGGATGAATCGTGAAGAGCAACGACACGAGAAGGGGCGGTGAATGCTCGGCTGGCCGCTCCGTTCGATAGAGTGGGGGGAGCTATGAATTCTAAAGTAAAAAATCTGCTGTTATGGGGCATGATCGGCTTGTTCATAGCCTTGCTGTTGAATGTGTTTTCCGTTCCGACGCATGCGCCGGAAGAAGAAGTCTATTTCAGTGATTTCATGGCGAAAGTGGACCAAGGTGCGGTGGTCAAGGTCATCATCCGAGGCCGTCACATCAGTGGAGTGCTAAAGGACAACACACGAATTCACACCTATGCCGCGGATGATCCCGAACTGATCACGATGTTGCGGGAAAGGGGAGTTCAGATCGAGGTAAAACCGGCTGGTGAGACCCCATGGTACATCACGTTTCTCTATACATGGGGTCCCTTTATTCTATTCCTCGGACTCTTCTTGTTCTTCATGCGGCGGATGCAAGCCGGTGGCAATAGCGCGTTGTCGTTCGGCAAGAGCCGTGCGCGGATGCTGACGGAGGAGCACAAGAAGGTCACCTTTGCTGATGTGGCTGGAGTCGATGAGGCGAAAAACGACGTCCAGGAAATCGTCGAGTTCTTGAAAGATCCTCGCAAGTTTCAGTCGCTCGGGGGCCGTATTCCCAAGGGGGTCTTGGTGGTCGGTCCACCCGGAACGGGGAAGACCTTGTTGGCGAAGGCTGTCGCAGGCGAGGCCGGTGTGCCCTTCTTCAGCATCAGCGGGTCTGATTTTGTGGAGATGTTTGTCGGGGTCGGGGCATCGCGGGTGCGCGACCTGTTTGAGCAGGGGAAGAAACACGCCCCCTGCATCATCTTCATCGATGAAATTGATGCGGTGGGTCGCCTGCGGGGAGCAGGCTTGGGCGGCGGCCATGACGAACGAGAGCAAACGCTGAATCAGCTGCTCGTCGAAATGGATGGGTTCGACACGACGGAAGGCGTCATCCTAGTCGCGGCGACCAATCGGCCGGATGTCCTGGACCCGGCCTTGCTCCGCCCCGGGCGCTTTGATCGCCAGGTGGTGGTCGATCGGCCGGATCTTCGTGGCCGAGCGGAGATTCTCAAAGTCCATACGAAAAAGGTGCCGGTAGCAGCCAACGTGGAGCTGAACACGATTGCGCGCGGGACGCCCGGATTCTCAGGAGCCGATCTCGAAAATCTGGTCAACGAGGCCGCGTTATGGGCCGCTCGTCAGAACAAGACCGAAGTCGACGCCGTCGATTTCGAGATGGCCAAAGACAAGATTCTGATGGGAGCGGAACGGAAGAGCATGATTCTGACTGAAGAAGAGAAACGGATTACCGCCTATCATGAAGCGGGACATGCGCTAATGGCTAGACTCTTGCCAGGGACGGATCCGGTGCACAAAGTCACCATTATTCCGCGTGGGCGTGCGCTGGGGGTCACGATGCAGTTACCGACGGAGGATCGGCATAGCTATACCAAAGAATTCCTGTGCAACCGGCTGGCCGTGCTGATGGGTGGTCGAGTGGCAGAAGAGCTGGTGTTCAAACATGTGACGACAGGCGCAGGGAACGATCTCAATCAGGCGACGGATCTCGCCCGCAAGATGGTCTGTGAGTGGGGCATGAGTGAGAAATTGGGGCCGTTGACGTTCGGGCAGAAAAACGACTCGGTATTCCTGGGGCGGGACTGGACTGCCAAAAGGGACCTTAGCGAACGAGTCGCGAAGGAGATTGATCTCGAGATCAAGCAGTTTGTCACCGAAAACTACGAGCGAGCCAAGCGAGTGCTGACCGAACACATGGGTGGCTTGAACGCATTAGCCGAGGCGCTGTTGATCAAAGAGTCGCTGGATGGGTTAGACATCGATCGAATTCTTACGGAGTCTTCCGCGGGAACTGTGCCTGCCTAAAACACCCGATCTGGCGGTTGTCAGCGCGGTGTCTGCGTGTTCGCGTGAGCGAACCTTTCATTGACGCCTCTGTTCTTGGTTGTGTATAACCGAATGGACAGTGATGAACTCTTTCCGAGGGACGTATGTACGCACGTGAGTTTCGTGATGGTGCAAAGGACGGGCTAGAGGCGCTGGAGCCGCTCGATCCCGACAAGATTGCTTCGTTCAGCGAACTGCTCGAGGCGATGGGCAAGACCGCTTTTGGCGGACGGCATCTCGGCAAAGCGTTCGATGTGCTCTGGGCGATGATCGAGGATCCGGACTGCCGAGTCGTCATGACGCTGTCCGGCGCCATGACCATCGCCAAGATGGGAAAGATCATCACGAAGATGATCGATGAAGGCATGGTGCACTGCATCATCTCGACCGGGGCGTTGATGGCTCACGGTCTCAGTGAATCTGTCGGAAAGACGCACTATCGACACGACCCGTCGATGAGCGATGAAGAGCTCTTTCGAAAGGGGTATAATCGCGTCTACGACACGCTCGAAATGGAATCCAATTTGAATTATGTCGAGCATGTGGTCACCCGGACCGTGAAGCGTCTCAACGATGATCGGCCGCTTTCATCAGAGGTCCTTACAAGAGAATTAGGGAAGACCTTGGCCGAAGAGTTCGACGGCGAGGGGATTCTGAAAAGCGCCTACTTGAAAAAGGTGCCGGTATATATCCCGGCCTTTACCGATTCGGAAGTGGGGCTCGACATGGGAACGTGGGCGATGGCCCGTGAGGTCGATCGAGTCCGGTCGCAGACTGGTCACAAGGGCGATTTGGCCATCTTGCAAACCATTCTGCAATCCTATCCGTCGTTTAACCCGTATCTGGATCTGAATAGCTATGCCGACCATATTCTCTCTGCCAAACGTCTTGGCATCTTTACGATCGGAGGAGGCGTCCCGCGGAACTGGGCGCAACAAGTTGGCCCGTACATCGAAATCGGTAATTTGCGGTTAGGGCTCTCCGTGAAGCCCCCTCGTTTTCAGTATGGGGTGAGAATCTGTCCTGAACCGGACTATTGGGGAGGGCTTAGTGGGTGTACCTATCAAGAAGGGCTCTCCTGGGGAAAGTTTGTGACTCCCAAGGATGGTGGACGATTCGCCGAAGTCTTGAGCGATGCGACGGTCGTATGGCCCTTGTTGATGATGGGGCTTCTCGAGAGGAAAAAGGCCGGCGTGGTGCGTCACTCGTGAGAGGGACGATTGGCCGATGGCTGGTTCCCCTGTGTATCGGTAGCATCCTCGTATGGTCTTCAGCAGCCTCCGCCGCAGATTCGCCGGATGCCGATGTCCGGGTGAGGGGGCAGGCCAATGCGCCCCTGACCTTGATCGAATACTCTGATTTCACCTGTGGGTACTGTCTGAAATTTTTCAAAGACACCTGGCCGCGCATTCAAGCCCGGTATGTCGATACCGGGAAAGTCCGATTTATCTATCGCGATTATCCACGCGCAGACCAAGGTCCTGGCGTCGACGCGGCGGCGGCAGCGCGCTGTGCTGGAGCGCAGGGCAAGTATTGGGCGATGCATGATCGCTTGTTTGCCGAAGGGGGCCGACTTGACAAGCAAGTGTACCTTCGCCATACATTGGCAATCGGTCTGGATCAGCCCGCATTTGAGCGATGTTTGAAGGATGGACGATACACCCGCGCAATTTTTGAAGATCGTCAGGAAGCTAACCGGTGGGGGTTCCATGGAACTCCTGGGTTTATTCTTATGAGAACGGCCAGTGAACCGACTGAGAAAGAGCCGGCCGTCGCGATACCTGGAGCATTTCCGTTCGAGATGTTTGCGGAAGAAATTGACCGACTTCTGGCGAGTACCCAACCGTAGCAGGATTGTGCTGGAGATGGGTGGGCCTACGCGAGTGATGTTGATGTGGGTTCCGTTTCAATAGTCCAGTTCGTAAGCAAAGGTAAGGTGGCGTATGGCGTTGATACAATCGTTCTGGCCTGTTTCCCATCGTGATGATGACTTCTGGGTCTGTATGTCTTGTCTGACGGAAGTCTTCTACCGAAAAGTTCCCATGCCGGACTGTCCGTCCTGTCACGGTGTTTCAACGTATGAAGGCTTTACCTTGGAGGCAATTCGTGATTGGGGAACAGAAGAGCTGATTGCAAAGGCTGTTGCCGCACAAGAGACAGCGACTTCAACTCCACCTCCCGTTGAATCTGCTGCGCCGATTGAAGCGGTCGATTAATACCAACTTCACAACGGACTCCAGCGAGTCTTCCAGTGCAGGAATCCCGACCATTCCTCGTTCATGGCCAATGGAAGCAGGGCCAGATTGCGGCCCCGGTCGTTGATCCGTTCTCCGGGAAGCTTGTCGCGCGGGTCGATCAAGCGACGGAGTTCGACGTCGACCAGGCCATGGCATCGACATCCAGCGCGGCTGGTCCGATGGGTCAGCTACCGTCCCATGCCCGATACAATATTCTCCAACAGATAGCCGCACTTCTCTATCAACGTCGAGATGAGTTCGCGCAGACGATTACAATGGAGGCGGGCAAGCCGATCACCGATGCGAAGCGGGAAGTCAGCCGGGCCATTCAAACGTTCACGGTCGCGGCGGAAGAAGCACGACGAATTCCGGGCGAAGTGATCCCGCTCGATTGGACCCCTGGCTTCGATACGCATATTGGCCTGCTTCGCCGTTTTCCCATCGGTCCGATTCTCGGGATTACTCCCTTCAACTTCCCACTCAATCTAGTGGCGCACAAGGTTGCGCCGGCACTCGCGTCTGGTAGTCCGATTCTGATCAAACCGGCTCCTCAAACACCACTGACAGCCCTCTTGCTTGGAGAGGTTGCCTTAGAGGCGGGAGTGCCTGCGGGTGGGCTCAATGTGGTGCCGTGCGACAATCTCTTGGCTGAACGGATGGTGGTCGATCCACGATTCAAGTTATTGAGTTTCACCGGCAGTGTCGCGGTGGGATGGATGTTGAAGGCCAAGTGCGGAAAGAAAAAAGTCACACTTGAGCTCGGTGGCAATGCGGGTGTCGTGATCGAATCGGATGCTGATATCGAGCTTGCCGCCCAGTGCTGCGCTGCCGGTGGATTTGGGTATGCCGGCCAGACCTGCATTTCCGTACAGCGCATCTTCGTTCACCATTCGATCGCTGACCTGTTTACGACCAAGTTGCTCATGCATGTGGCTCGGTTGAAGACGGGCGATCCGACCGACGAGACGACGAGCATCGGACCCCTCATTGACCATGCTGCCGCTGAACGAGTGGAAGGTTGGATTGGCGAAGCCGTGGCAGATGGGGCGCGCGTGTTGTTGGGGGGGAAGCGGACGGGATCGCTGGTTGAGGCGACGGTGCTGTCAAATGTGCACCCCGAGATGAAAGTCTCGTGCCGAGAAGTGTTCGGACCGGTCGTCACGGTGACGCCCTATCGACAGCTGAGTGAGGCCGTCGCATTGCTCAACCAATCGGACTTTGGATTGCAGGCCGGCATTTTCACGCAGGACATTAATAAGATTTTTTATGCATATCGCCATCTGGACGTCGGTGCAGTCTTGGCGAACGAGATTCCAACGTTTCGGGCGGATCATATGCCTTACGGCGGAGTGAAAGATTCCGGTTTAGGACGCGAAGGTATTCGGGCGGCGATTGAAGATATGACTGAGCCGCGCATGCTCATTATGAATTTGAAGGAACCTTTCGGCTCGACCGAAAAAATTGTCTAGAAGATATTGCGAAGCCAGTCCAATCTTGCTACAACAAACGCCCGACACGGCAGTTCATCTGGTCCGGTTTGTTTGTCTGGCTGACCGCTCGCGAACACGTCACCAAACAACTTCCAAATAGCCAGAAAAGTCGATTACCAGACGAAAGGGGAGACGATGGTACCTACGCACATGTTTCTCACGAGAGGTGTGGGAGTTCACAGGGAGAAGCTGGCATCCTTCGAAGAAGCGTTGCGCAGCGCCGGTGTGGCGTACTGCAACCTCGTCAGCGTGTCTTCCATCCTCCCACCGCATTGTAAGATCATCCCCCGAAAACGCGGAGAGAAACTGGTGAAACCTGGAGAGATTACGTTCTGCGTGATGGCTCGCTCAGAAACCAACGAGCGAAACCAGCTGGTTTCGGCGTCGGTCGGCCTCGCGAAGCCCACGGATCTCGGCACATACGGATACCTGTCAGAGCACCATGCGCACGGTGAGACGGATGAGGAGACCGGAGAGTATACGGAAGATTTGGCTGCACAAATGCTCGCGACGACCTTAGGCGTCGAGTTCGATCCGAACGTCGCTTGGAAAGAGCGCGAACAGGTCTTTAAAATGGGTGGGAAAATCGTGAAGACGCTGAACATCACCCAATCCGCCGTCGGAAAAAAGGGTAAGTGGACCACAGTCATCGCGCTGGCCGTCTTCATTCCACCAGAGAATGTTCCCAACCGTCCCCGCAGATAGGATCTAACCGGGTTGGCTTCGTCGTGATACTTCAGCTGATCAGCTAACGTAAGGGGAGAACGCCCGTGACGCTTCCCGCTGGTTGGGAGGGGCCGAACCACAACTTTCTCGGCATCGACGAGCCCTGGTGTCATCCGGAGCGAGCGGGTGTCTACGTACTGCCGGCTCCCTACGAGCACACCTCCAGCTACATCCGTGGATCTGACCGTGGGCCGTCGGCCATCCTGGAAGCTTCCAGTCAGGTCGAATTTTACGATGAACAGCTCCGGTGCGAACCCTATCGCGAATGGGGTGGAATCGCGACAGCGGCGCCGTTGAATCTCGACGGGAAGGTCGATCGCTCCGCAGTCGATGCAATAGAGGCCTTTGTCTCATCGCACGTCGGAGCCGGACGGTTCCTGGTCACGCTGACTGGTGAACACACCGGCGCCTTAGGGGCGATCCGAGCCCACGCCAAACGATACCAGCAGATGACGGTCGTACAGATCGACGCCCACGGAGATCTGCGGGATGCCTATCTCGGCAATCCGTTCAGCCATGCCAGCGTCATGGCGCGCGTCGTGGAAGATGGTTTGCCCCTGGTCCAGGTGGGGATCAGGTCGATCAGTCCGGAAGAGGTGGCTTGTATCAGCGCTACGGACCGGATCCAGACATTTTTTGCGGCATCAATCCTTGATCCATCAGGTCCCTATGAAGGCAGGGCCGCGAAATGGATACCGGACGTGGTGGCCGCCTGCCGAACTCCCGTCTATCTCACATTCGACTGCGACGGATTGGATGCGTCGCTCGTGCCCGCGCTTGGGACCCCTGAGCCGGGTGGACTCGGCTGGTACGATACGCTCAATCTCATCACGGCGCTCGCCAATGGGCCAGGTATTGTGGGGATGGATGTCAGCGAGATCGCCCCAATCGAAGGGTTTGTCGCGCCGCAATTCTCCGTCGCACGTTTGATCTATCGTATACTCGGTCGTATCAAGGCCGGCCGTCGCGTTCACTAGCGCAGGCCTCATACAGCGATAGACTCGTTATCCTGTGGCTCACACTATCCGCATCAATAAGTTTTTCACGGAACATGGGATCTGTTCCCGGCGGGAAGCCGACCGTCTGATCGAGTCGGGCGCCATCACCATTAATGGTCGGGTGGCCAAGCTCGGCGACCAAGTAGAACCCTCAGACATCATTGCCCGCGAGGGCCGCGTGATCCCTTGGGGTAAGGCCGCTCTATACATCAAGTATCATAAGCCGGTCGGGGTGACGACCACGAGTGAGCCCCATATTCCCCGAAACATCATTGCAGAAATCGGGTACCCGGAACGGATTTTTCCGATCGGAAGACTGGATAAAGATTCATCCGGCCTGATTTTATTGACGAACGACGGCGACATCGTCAACAAAATCCTCCGTACCGAATTCGGCCATGAGCGAGAGTATCTTGTGCAGGTCGATCGGTCGTTCGACCAATCATTTGTGGATCAGATGTCTCGGGGCGTGATGATTCTTGGGAGTAAAACCAAGCCGTGTCGAATGATTCGAGTGGGAGGTGATCACTTTCGCATTATTCTCACCGAGGGACGAAACCGGCAGATCCGGCGTATGTGCCAAGCGCTTGGTTATCGGGTGATCAAGTTGCATCGCACGAGGATCATGCACATTACCGTCATAGGGTTACAGGTGGGTGAGTGGAAAGAACTCACGACGCAGGAGCGAGAACAGCTACTGGAGGCGATAGGACGCTCTCTTCGGTGACGGTCTGTATTGTGCGGTTTTCAACGCGCGGCGCAGCCTAGTGCAGGGAGCTAGTGCAGGGAGTTGGATGTGCGACTAGCCAAGCAGCGCTTGCCGGGCGGTTCGGACGAGCGCAAGAACGGCCTGGTGCTTGACGCGTCGCTCCACGGTGATCGCATAGAAATGTTGCTTGAGCGCCTCAAGTTGTCCGACCACCTGCACCCGGTATTGGCGGCAGATTTCCTTCTCGATTACCGAGGCGCCGGGGAAGATGCCATAGCCGTCCTGGCCGAACGCCTTCAAGGTTGCGCTGTCGTCGAACTCACCAACAATAACAGGATGGAGGCCATGGTGGACCATCCATTGATCCAACAAGCGTCGAAGCGTCGCATTCGGGGTGGGAAGCAGCATGGGCGCGCTGCGTAACGAGCGCGGGAAATCCCGACGATACTGCCCGGCCAACTTCGCAGCCGCGAACAAGGTCACGCCAGATTCACCTAACGGATGGTTATACATGTGCTCCTTGATACCCGGCGGAGCCGGGGTGTCGGCAATCACCAAATCCGACCGATGCGCCGCCAGGTCGGTCAACAGTTGGCGCAGATTGTCTTCCTGGCAGATCAAGCGAGTCGGCCGGTACAGTTTCAGGGCCGATTTAAGGAGCTGCGTCGCGAGGGGTTTCGGGACTGCGTCCGCGATGCCCACGACCAGCCGGGTGGGCTGCCCATTCCCTTGGCTCTTGACCGTATTCAGGAGCTCCTGGCCGGTGGCGAAGATATCTTCTGCGTATTTGAAGGCCAGGTGGCCCATCTCCGTCAACGCGAGGCGGCGTCCGGTGCGAATAAATAACTTTTCGCCCAGCGTGTTTTCCAAGAGACGGATCTGTCCGCTGATCGTGGGTTGTGCGAGGCGGAGCTCCTCGCACGCCTTCGTCATGGTGCCGTGTTTGGCGACGGACCAGAAATATAATAAG
This sequence comes from uncultured Nitrospira sp., assembly GCA_964547625.1. Lineage (GTDB taxonomy): Bacteria > Nitrospirota > Nitrospiria > Nitrospirales > Nitrospiraceae > Nitrospira_D. The sequence goes on along the minus strand of CAZJOQ010000142.1, from coordinate 424 downwards.
TGATGATAGTTCAGCCAGTCCATATGGCCCTAGCGCTCCAAGTGAGGGGAACACTATACATCGGATTAGCCGATAACTCCAATCCGTTTTATCTATTTTGAAAAATCAGCGGGAGATTGCTACTGTGGGCGCCGTCCGCCACCCAATGTAAAAGGAGCATCCCTCATGATCGCTCTGGTAGTGGCCCTGTTGACTCTCCTGCCAATGACCGCACTGGCGGAACCGGTGATCGACTCGCGTGCCGTGCAGGCCCAGTCGACGCGCACCGCTCCCCTGACCATCGATGAAGTGCTGGCCCGCATCGAGCTGACGCATCCGCTGCTTCAGGCGACCGGAGCCGAGCGGACGAAGGCCCGGGCGAAGATTTTGAAGGCGCTCGCGGCCTGGGAACCGACGGTCCATAACATTACAGAAGCCGAACGGT
>CAZJOQ010000141.1:0-9894 GCA_964547625.1 uncultured Nitrospira sp. | reverse complement strand
GCCGCTTTCTGACGCTCCCGCTGTTCCGACTCGCGCTTGGCTTCCAGCCCCTGCAACGATTGCTCGATCACTTCCGGGTGATTACGAATGTAGCGTTCAATCGCGGCGTCGGAGGCCCCTTGGGAGAGGACTGAAGGAGCCTTGCTCTCATTGGCCGTAGTTGCACAACCAGATAGGACCGTGCCCAGGATCACTAGAACGCACGGCAGTAATGCGAAATGAATCCGGCCATTAGTAGTTTTCATCTAGCCCTCCTCTATCGTTCAAGAATGGAGGACCGGTGATGAACGTTTCATCCTATCTCCACTCCTCCCCGCTTGTGGCTCCGCCGAAGCCGCCCCAGTTCCCGCCGAATCCCCCTTGCCCCGTCCCCCAATATTCCCCCTTCTGAATGCGCCGATAGGGATGCCGGAGATCGGGCCGACTGATCAACCAGAAGAACGCCACAATGGCGCCGGTGGTACCGAGCGTGATCCACACCCCAAGCCCCTTGATTCGCGGCCGGGATGGCGTGTCGAGTCTCACCTCTTGCGCGGGGGTCGCCAGCGCGACCGCCGCGCGATACAACCCTTCCCCGAACTGTCCTCGTGCGATCGCAGGCTGGAGATAGGTACGACTCACATCGTTCCTGACGGTCGGGGTGATGACCGGAAACATTCTGCGACCCAGGGCCAACGCCGCCTGCCGCTCCTCCACAGCCACCAACACCATCAGCCCATGCTCTTGTTGCGTCGAACCGATTTGCCATTTTTGATACAAGGCATCCGCATATTCCCTGGCGCTGGGATAGGGCTTCATGCTGGGCACCGTCACGATCACCATCTCCACACCGCTTTTCTTTTCAAGATCACTGCAGACAGACCGGATGCGTTCCTTCCATTCACCATCGACAACTTGCGCATGATCGCTGACATACCCCATGGGATTGGGAAGCGGCACACGCTCCTTGGGCCGCTCGTACAACGAGGCCGGTGCGTCCATTGCCGACAGCAGGACTATCAACCCAAGCGAGGCTATCCCCCAGATGCCTTGCCGAGTGAATCGGAACACAATCACGTGAGACGTGCCTCCGCGGTCGTAACCAGTCGGCTCAGACTTTCCAGATAGCGATCCATCAGCCTCGGAATCTCTTTCTGTCCGGGAGAGATGTGTCCTCGCTTGAGCGCCAGTGCGTCACGAAGGCCGGAAAGATCGACCCCAAGATGAGATTCGATGTCGTTCAAGAGCGGTTGCCCGCGTGCAACGACAGGACGATCCAACAACCGCAGTAAGCCTCGAAGCACCGGCAAAAGCGCGGTAACGGACAACGGTAACAGAATGGCGATGGCCTCCTCGGTGCTTCGTCCTTCCACCAGACGTTGACGGAGGCGAAACAAATTTCCACGTAATCCCTGCACAACTTCGGCGGCTAAATACCGTGCGTCGACCTTGAGACCAACAAAGGGATCTTGCCCCCAGAGCAATCGGTGACAATCCAGAATCTCTTGGTACTCGAGTGGGAATACAGTTGAGGCTGATTTCAGATCAGCGGTCGTGAGGAACAAAGGGACGACGACATGCTCCTTGCTCCAACGTGTGTGAAGGGTGTCGTACTGTTTCAAGACTGAGAGATCATAGGAGGACAATATCAACAAAACGTTGAGGTTGGAGAGACCAGGCAAAAATTCTCCACGGGCAGCACTGCCATAGAGGATGATTCCTTCAAGTTCATTTCCATATACTTTTACGACATCCTTCACATATAACTTTAAGAGTTTCTGTGTGTCTTCCAACAACCCGTCTATGCTCCAGTCAGTCGGCGGCATAGCGTTACCGAACCCCTCCCGCTGCCATGTCGCGAGCGGAAGGATCGGGCAAAAATCCAGCCGCCATGAGGCGGTCCATCATGCCGAATGGAGGGTCCTTGCGAAGTCCGGCTGTCGTCGATAAGACACGGTATCGAAGTCGTGCGTTGCGATCCAATGTGCTGAAGACACGGTCGCGGAGAAACGCAACAACCGGATTTGCCGTATTCCAAAACAATACCTGTTCGTCAGCCAACTTCTGCAGCATCGTCACCTGAGGCCGGCGTGCGATTTCATAGGTCTTGAGTATTGTGGCGGAATATTCGTTCGCCGCCAAACACTCGGGCAAGAGATCCGCCAACGTCATCGCATCGACCATCGCCTGCATGCGCCCCTGCGAGGCATGAGGATTCATGGCATGCGCAGCATCCCCGATCAGCACCGCCCCATCGGCCACCCACGTCGGCGTGCGAACCCGCCCGGTCGGCATAAAGGCGGTTTGCTTCCAGTCCCTCAGCGTCCTGAATATTGGCTCGCTGGACGGATCGATCTTGATCCAAGCTTCCTGTAGAGATGGAAGACCTTGCGCCTTCACGCTTTCATACGAACCGGCTCGGATCATGTAAAAGACGTACACTTTGTTTCCAGCAGCGGGAAACATCCCGAGGATCGTCCGCTTCCCGACAAAATACTTGGCGTCATCCATGGGAAGCACTGCATCTAACATGGCAATCAAATATCCCTGAGGATAGAGATGCAGCTCGGCTGGAATCTTCAAGGCTTCCCGAACTTTTGAAAATGCTCCATCGGCGCCGACGACCACCTTGGCCTGTATGGAGAACGGAGCTTCGCCCTGCTTGGCGGTCAATCCGACAACCTGGTCTTTCTCACGCAGCAATCCTGTAAACGTCGATCGATACCGCAGTGAGACAGAAGGCTCGCGTTCGATTGCGTCAAGAATGGCATGATGTGCCACATTGGGAAGCGTGACCACCGCACGATTATAGGGCGGCGGAAGATCTCCGTAGTCCACGGTGCATAACCGCTCGCCGCCGACGCGGCAGAAATGAAACTTGCGTACCGTGCAGGTCGATTCACTGGGCAAGTTACTTAACAGTCCCAGCTGGTCGAGAACCTGCTGCCCGTTCGGCTGCAAAATCTCGCCGCGCAATCCCTGGGGTGGTCCAGGCGCCTGCTCGAGGACAATAGTTTTAACCCCCTTCTGAGCCAAGGCCAAAGCCAGGACAGCCCCACCTCCACCGGCGCCGACGACCGCAATGTCTGTTTCCTCAACCATCGCTGTTCTCGCTATTTCCACTCCTGGAATCGCTCTTGGTCTTTCCACAGCAAGAGAAACTTCTCACGAGCTTTGACTGTCATTGCATGGTCTCTGATGATATCCAGCCGCTCATCATTGTAGCGATTTCCACTGGTTGTCTGATTCATCGAGCCGTTGGTATTCACCTCGTCGTCAATGACGGTCTGCTTGAGATGCATGAGCCCGTCGTGTCGATTAATCTTGATGGGGATCCCGGCTTCACGTAACGCCGAGAGCGCCGTCTGCTGTTTTGGATCATTCAACCGTTCTCGGTCTGTGAGAACCCGAACATCCACTCCCCGTTTTTTCGCCCCAACCAGAGCTTTTACCGACAGAGGGGACGTCAATCCGTAGGCCGCAACAAAGATGTATCGCTTGGCACGATCGTACGTCTGCACAAGATGTTCGAGCGGTCGATCATCCGGGCCATACCACACTTCCACCGCTGCAATCGTCGGTCCTGGGCTCGCCCCAACAAGAATGGGGATGACCAGCACGCAGCAAAGTCCCATGTTGAAAGGCTTCCACAGCTGGGGCAGCAAGATCCACCTCATTCCAGCTCGAAGAGATCGCGAAAATGGTCTTCGGAGGATTCCCAGGCCTGTGGAGCATGCACCTCAAGCCATTGTCGGAGAAACTGTTTCTGCTCGGGCAGGAGAAGCTGCTTGATCTGGTGAGATCGGCCTTGGAGCGGCTGGAGAAGGCTCACATGCTTGTTGATATCCAGCATCGCGGTCCGGACATACATAGTGGTGAAGGCGGAGGGCTTTTCTTCAGACCCTTCGCCTTGTACCCAAACAGAGAGAAACTTCTCAAGGACAAGGCCAGCACTATCCAGCGCCGGTTCCGTGTCATGAAACAGCTCATTCTCAGACTGGGTTAAGGGTGTCGATTCCGTGGCACGAAAGAGGAAGTTCTTTTTCCACATCCCAGCGTCCTGCAGGCGGCATAGTGGCGACCATACGAACCAAAGTCAAGTAACCATGTCTGCCGTTCTCGAAGAAAGTTGATTCCTTGCTCGATGAATCCTATCGGCGTTTCTTGCCTCTCATGCAAGATGAACCAGCCTTGACAAGCAGAGCACCGCTTTGCTACGTTGATAAATTCTTCAATCTCTAAGCCAACTTGGGAGAATTTGTGCAGGTCAAGATCAATGGGAAGCCTGAAGAGATTCAGAGCGGAACGGTTCTCGATTTATTGAAAACGAAGAACATCGAGCCCCACATGGTCGCCGTCGAAGTAAACGACAAGGTGCTGGAGCGCGACCATCTTGCCACGACCCACCTCAATGAAGGAGACCAGGTGGAGTTTCTCTTCTACCTGGGGGGTGGTCGGTGAGTACACGCTCGTACAAAGATATTACCGAACTGATCGGCAACACTCCGCTCGTACGGTTGAACCGCCTTTCGAAAGAGGGATCAGCCACGATTTATGGAAAAGTAGAGTTTTTCAACCCTGGTGGTAGCGTCAAAGATCGGATCTGCCTCAACATGATCAACGAGGCAGAACAAGAGGGCAAACTGAAGCCGGGTGGAACCATCGTCGAGCCAACCAGCGGAAATACGGGTATCGGTCTGGCTTTGGTCGCGGCAGTGCGTGGGTACAAACTGATCCTCGTGATGCCAGAGAGCATGAGCATGGAGCGGGCCAGCTTACTGTCATCGTATGGCGCACAGCTGGTGCTGACGCCAGCGTGGGAAGGCATGAAGGGGTCGATCAAAGAGGCGGAAAGTATCCTGGCACAGAATCCATCGTACTTCATGCCCGATCAGTTCTCGAACCCTGCCAACCCCGCGATGCATAAAACGACGACGGCGTTGGAGATCTGGAGTGCGATGGAGGGAAAGATCGATGCCTTTGTGGCTGCCGTCGGAACCGGTGGGACCATTACAGGCTGCGGTGAACTCTTCAAAGAAAAGAACCCGCACGTCAAAGTCATCGCGGTCGAACCGGCCGGCTCACCCGTGTTGTCCGGTGGTGACCCGGGACCGCATAAGATTCAAGGGATCGGTGCGGGCTTTATTCCCAAGGTCCTCAACCGAACCATTCTCGACCGCGTGATCATCGTGACGGATGACGAGGCCTATCAGACCGCGAAACAATTGTCGAAGAAAGAAGGGTTGTTGGTCGGCATCTCAGCCGGCGCGAATGTGTTTGCCGCCCAAAAGATCGCTGAAGAACTGGGCCCAGGTAAAAATGTGGTCACTATCCTCTGCGACACGGGCGAGCGTTACATCAGCATTGAAAAGTATTTTAATATCTAAATCAGCCGCCAAATATGTAGGAGGGATGCTCAAAATGGTCGCCAGCGAGGCCGCAGGCGAGAAGAATCCGGAGGCGTACCCTCTGGGGTACGTGGAGGAATTCTTCGAGGCGAGAACGAAGCTGGAGGCCATTTTCAGCATCCCTATTTGAGATGGAATTCACTGAAGAACAGATCAACCGCTACAGTCGACATATTCTTTTGCCGGAAGTTGGCGGCAAGGGACAGAAGAAGATCGCCAAATCCAGGATTCTTCTCGTCGGTGCCGGCGGTCTCGGTTCCCCGGCCGCGCTGTATCTGGCTGCGGCGGGAGTCGGCACCATTGGATTGATCGATAGTGATGTGGTGGACCTGACCAACCTTCAGCGACAGATTCTGCACCACACTCCGGACGTAGGGCGTCCAAAGGTCCTATCCGGCAAGGAAAAGATCCAAGCGTTGAACCCCGATGTCTCTGTTTCGATCTACGAGGAACGGCTCACGGCCGGCAATGCGCTCAAGATTATCAGCGACTATGATATCGTGATCGATGGCGTCGATAATTTCCCGGCAAAGTTTCTTATCAACGATGCCTGTTTCTTCGCCGAGAAACCGTTGATTCATGGAGGCATTCTGCGATTCGACGGCCGTGTTACCACCATTATCCCAAAGAAATCGGCTTGCTATCGGTGCGTATTTAAGGCACCTCCACCACCCGGCTTGGTCGCTTCCTGCCAGGAGGCTGGAGTTATTGGGGTGCTGGCAGGTATCATCGGAACGATTCAGGCAACGGAAGCGTTGAAGCTCGCGCTCGGTATCGGACGGCCTCTCACGGATCGGTTGCTCGACTTCGACGCTCGTAAAACCCAATTTCGTGAGATCAAAGTCCGGCGTAACCCGAATTGTGCGCTCTGCGGCGAGCATCCCACGATCACCGAGCTGTTCGACGATGGGGACCCCTATGCCGGATGCGCCGTGCGGCCATCAGCATAGAGAGTAACAAGGTGGTGCAACGATGAATAAAATGAAAGCGCTGGTTTGCCGAGAGTGCGGGAAGGAATACCCAACGAAAGCAATCCATGTCTGCGAGATGTGCTTCGGCCCCCTCGAAGTGAAGTACAACTACGACGAAATCAAGAAGACCATTTCTCGCAAAAAGATCGAAGATGGCCCACACAGCATGTGGCGCTATCTCGACTTGCTGCCGGTCGAGGGCACAAACTTCGTCGGCCCGCACGCCGGGTTCACTCCGCTCGTGCGAGCCAAAAACCTCGGCGCGTATCTCGGACTCGATGAGCTTTATATTAAGAACGACACCGTGAATCATCCAACGCTGTCGTTCAAGGATCGCGTCGTCGCCGTCGCGTTGACGCGCGCGCGCGAACTCGGGTTTGAAACGGTGGCCTGCGCCTCCACAGGCAACTTGGCAAACTCGGTGTCCGCCCATGCCGCCGCCGCCAATCTGCATTGCTATGTCTTTATCCCCGGAGACCTTGAAGCCGCCAAGGTATTGGGCAATTTGATTTATAAGCCGCACGTCGTCGAGATAGAAGGCAACTACGACGACGTCAACCGGCTATGCAGCGAGATTGCGGGCGAACACGGCTGGGCGTTCGTGAACATCAATATTCGTCCCTACTATGCCGAAGGCTCAAAAACACTGGCCTTTGAGACAGTCGAACAATTGGGATGGAAAACGCCCGATCAAGTCGTCATTCCGATGGCCTCCGGTTCTCTCCTGACGAAGATTTGGAAAGGCCTCCATGAGATGAAGGCCTTGGGCCTGATCGATCAGGTTCGCACGAAGATCAACGGCGCCCAAGCCGAAGGCTGCTCACCGATCTCGACGGCGTTCAAAGCGGGGCGAGACTTTTTCAAGCCAGTGAAACCGCAGACGATCGCCAAGTCGCTTGCCATCGGCAACCCGGCCGATGGGTACTATGCGCTCAAAGCCACAGTTGAGAGTCATGGGTCCATGGATATGGTGACGGATGAAGAAGTCGTCGAGGGCATCCAACTACTGGCTCAAACGGAGGGCATCTTCGCCGAAACGGCCGGAGGCGTCACGATCGGCGTGCTCAAGAAACTCGTCAAGCAGGGTGTCATCAAGAAAGACGAGGTCACAGTGGCTTACGTGACCGGCAATGGATTGAAGACGCAGGAAGCGGTGATCGATTCAGTCGGTCGTCCGGTTCGAATTCAGCCCAGCCTGGTCGACTTTGAAAAGACGTTCAAAATGGGAAAGAATGGTGGTGGTGACAAATGATTAAAGTTCGTATTCCGACTCCGCTTCGACCCCTGACCAAAGGCCAGGGCGAAGTCGAGACCAAGGCCGGCAGCGTAGTGGAAATGATTGAAACGTTGAATGGCGCGCATCCCGGCATCAAGGATCGCCTCTGTGATGAAACAGGAGAACTCCGTCGCTTCGTGAACATCTATGTCAACGAAGAAGACATTCGCTTTCTCAAAGGAAAAGAGACCTCCCTGAAGGACGGTGATGAGGTCTCCATCGTCCCAGCAATCGCGGGAGGCTAATCATGGCACATTTGCGCTTCCATATTCGTTTTCCTGAAGACAAGATCAGAGAGCCGATCATCTATCAGATCGGACGCGAATTTAATGTGGTGACCGATGTCAGACGAGCCGATGTTCGCGAGGCCACAGGCTGGGCAGATGTGGAGTTTTCCGGTGACATCGCGGAAATTGAACGAGCCATCGCCGGTCTGCGAACGAAGGGCTGTGTCGTCGATCCGATTGAATTGAATGTGGTGGAATAGGAGAATGCCGACAGGCCACCGACCTGACAAGCTGACAAGACAACCTCTTTCCCCTCTTCCTTGTCAACTTTTCTTCTTATTAGCCTGAGCACAATTGCACTCCATGGAACTCACCGAGCAAGAAATCCAACGATACAGCCGACATATCATTCTTCAAGATGTCGGTGGTAAGGGACAACTCAAGCTCAAGCGGGCCAAAGTCCTGTTGATCGGCACGGGCGGGTTGGGCTCTCCAGCTGGTCTGTATCTCGCCGCTGCCGGTATCGGCACGATCGGTCTCGTCGATGGAGATGTCGTCGACCTCTCGAATCTGCAGCGGCAGATCATGCACTCGACCGCCACGCTTGGACAGCCAAAGGTGGAGTCGGGCCGAAAAACTCTTTCCGCCATTAATCCCGACATTACCATCAACACGTATCATCAGCTGGTCGATGCCGACAACATCTTACCCCTCGTCTCGCAATACGACGTGGTGCTCGATGGCTCCGATAACTTCACGACTCGATTCCTAGTCAACGACGCCTGTTTCTTCGCCAAGAAAACACTGATCTCAGCCAGCATGTTTCGGTTTGAAGGTCAGCTGACGACCATCAAGCCACATCAGGGCTATCCTTGCTACCGCTGCCTCTATCCAGAACCTCCTCCAGCCGGACTGGTGCCGAACTGCCAGGAGGCCGGTGTCCTCGGTGTGTTAGCGGGCACAATGGGTATTCTCCAGGCTTCAGAAGCCATCAAGGAAGTTCTCGGTATCGGAGAAACGATCGCTGATAAACTCTTGATCTACGACGCACTCGACATGAAGTTTCGAAAAGTCAGCCGTCCGAAAGATCCTACCTGTCCGCTGTGCGGACCCAATCCTAAGATCAAAGATCTTGGTCTGGACTACACGGTTCCCTGTACGATTTAACGTGGCGGACCTCATCATTCCCAAAATCATTCTTCACGACATCATCGCCCACGCGAACGAACTCACTCCGCATGAATGTTGTGGATTGTTGGCGGGAACCAACGGGGTCGTGAGCCACATCTATCGCATTAAGAACATCGTCGCGATGGAAGGCGCTCACAATCTCTCTTCATTCGACTCAGCGAAAGTTGCACACCTTGAACGACTTTCTCCTGAGGAACGTGCGGAGATTGCTTTCGTGATGGACATGCAGGACTTCTCCGCCGCCAAGAAGGACATGCGCAACAACGGGCTAGACCTTCAAGTCGTCTATCACTCGCATCCCCATGATCCCGCTCGTCCATCGGTCACCGATATCAAAATCGCCACCGATTACGAAGAGATTTGGCCGAAGATCAATCTCCCGATTCCCGCTTACCTTCTAGTCTCGCTCATGAATCCTACTCCGGATGTGCGATGCTACTGGATCAAATCCGGACAAGTCACCACCACTGATTTCACAGTCCGCTGACCTGACCCACACGCTCTTCTTCTCTGGCCGGCAGATATGCTAATGTCCTCCTTCGGCTTCTCTCTGACGGGACGATCACTATGCGGCTCTTGCGCACCATGCTGTTCACAATGCTGCTGGTTGTCGGCATGACCAGCTCCAGTCAGGCTGAGGATAAGAGTTTCTATAGCCCCGTCATCTATATTGATGTCGAAAATCACCGCATCCTGATCTCTCAACTCGGTGGGGTGTTCTACATCGACGTCCCGGACATCGCGCGACCCCACATCGAAAAGCTCCCAATTTCCGGCCTGGTCGACTTTGTTGTTGATTGGAAAGGCGACGAGCACATGCCCGTGATCAAAACCTGGAAGGT
>CAZJOQ010000140.1:0-9929 GCA_964547625.1 uncultured Nitrospira sp. | reverse complement strand
CATGTCGCAAGCGAACAACCTTCGGTAAGATGCCATCCCTCATGCGGATGGTCAATTTACGCCTCTCCTACAACGCTCGGCGTGTGGCCCTTGCGCTCGCTGTCATGCTTGTCCTCGGTTTCCTCCTGTTGCCTGGCCAACTCCAAATTGTGCTTCAAACGGTAGGAAGTCCATTCGGGTGGATCATCAGCTGGCCTCTCCAAGCCGTCGCCGGCATCCATGATCGGATTGCCGACGTGTGGAGCCAATACGTGGCACTCCAGGGGGTTGAAGAAGACAACAGGCAGTTGAGAAGGGAGATGGACCTTCTCCAGGAACAAAACGCACAGCTACGAGAGTCGGCGGCGGCGACGGAACGACTCGCGGCCTTATTGGAATTCAAGAAACAAGCGCTGCCGACTCTTGTCGCCGCTCAAGTGATCGGCCGCGATACCGGCAATTGGTATAAGACAATCATCCTGAACAAGGGGACATCGGATGGGCTGCAGTCGGACCAAGGCGTGATTACCCCAGCTGGAGTCGTTGGTCGGATTGTGAAGACGACGACTTCCACCGCTGTGGTGTTGCTTCTGACGGATCCCAACAATGCGATCGCCGGTTTGATTCAGCGGACAAGAGACGAGGGCATTATTGAAGGGACCACGCACGGCGTGGCGAGGCTCAAGTACATTCCGTTGTTGTCCACTGCGCGGCCCGGTGATCGGGTCGTCACGTCCGGGTTGGTCGGAGGGTTTCCTCGTGGTCTGGCAATCGGCACAATCACGAGAATCGATAAAGAGGACGAAGCGCTGTTCCAATCTGCAGAACTTTCCCCTGAGGTTGATCCAACCCGCGTGGAGGAAGTACTGGTCATCCTACCGTCGTCATTTCCCACAGAGGGAGAGCGTCTTGGAGCGCCGAGGCCCAAATCATGAAGACGCTGCTCTACATGGCGCTCATTACCGCAATTGTTTCGATTCAGTCCGTGCTGCTGCCTCACATCAGCTTGTGGGGGGTGAAGCCGGATCTCGGCTTTGTGGCCGTATGCCTCATCGGACTGCTTGGGGGGGAGCTCGAGGGATTATTGGTCGGTCTGGTTTTGGGCTGGGCGATGAGTCTATTTTCCGCCCAAGATATGCTTTCAGCGGCCACTATCAAGGGAGCGGTAGGGTTTATCGCGGGGCTCGCTGGTCGGCAGGTTGCCTATCTGAGCCCCGTTATACTGGTGTTAGGCCTACTCATCATCTCTTGTCTGGTTGGGCTTATCGCTCCCTTCGCGTTAAAGCTCAGCGAGCAACAAAATTTGTGGTGGGCTCTTTGGACCATCGTGCTGCCTCAAGCCGCTCTTGATGCAATCATCGGGGGCGCCGTCTACTGGCTGATCAGCAGTCATTTTCGTCTTGAGCAGTGGGTCTCCGAATATCGGACGTAGACATGGTATCGACGAATTATCCCGAGACAGAGTTTGGCGACCTCCATCGTAGGCTTTGGGGGCTGCGTGTCGGGCTGTTGTTGGTAGTGGGGTTATTGGGCCTTCGCCTCTGGCATCTGCAAATTCTGGAGGGGCCGTACTATCGGGATTTATCAGAAAACAATCGCACCAGGCAGGTCTTACTTGAGCCGGCTCGTGGCCTGATCTATGACCGGAATGGCATACTGCTTGCCAATAATGTGCCGAGCTTCAGTCTTTATGTGACGCTGGAAGACGTGAAGGATCGCGAAGCCTTGATTCGCCAGCTTGCTGAACTGCTGGGCTTGGATCCCGCTGTGATGAGAAAAAAAATGGAGACCAAGGGCAGCAAGTTGCTTCCACGAAAAATCAAAGACCGGATGACCTTGCGCGATGCCACGCTCGTTGAATCTCGTCGGCTTGACATGCCAGGCGTCATGATTCAGGTCGAGTCGCAGCGCAACTATCCAGGCGGTCTGATTGCAGCGCACATTCTGGGGTATGTGGGAGAAATTTCAGCGGATCAACTTGAGAAACCAGAATTTGGCGATCTCCACCAAGGCAGCATTGTGGGGCAATATGGGATTGAAAAATCCTATGATCGGCATATGCGAGGCATGGCCGGCCAAAAGAGTGTGGAAGTCGACGCAGTGGGTCACGTAAAGAAAGCTGCGGTGATCGAAAAGCCGGAGGCGGGAAACGACCTCTATCTTACGATCGACGTGCGGCTCCAAAAGCTTGCCGAAGATCTGTTGGGTGGGGAAGAAGGCGCCATCGTCGCACTCGATCCGAACAACGGTGACATCCTTGCCATGGCCAGTCGGCCTGCCTTTGATCCCAACATCCTGTCGCGAGAACTAACCGCAAAACAATGGGTTGAAATCGTGCAGGACGAAGGGCGTCCACTGAATAACCGTGCGTCACAAGGGCAGTATCCCCCTGGTTCTACCTTCAAGATCCCGATGGCTATCGCAGCCCTAGAAACGAAGACCATGTCGCCGTCTAGCGCTGTTCATTGTACCGGTGGCTATCAGTTCGGCAAGCGACTCTATCGGGACTGGAAGGTCGGCGGGCACGGGTATGTCAACCTACACGAGGCCCTGGTCCATTCCTGCGACGTATACTTTTATTCGGTCGGTCAGCGTATGGGTATCGATGTGATAGCGGAATTTGGAAAGGACTTTGGGCTTGGACGGGCAACGGGCGTGGAGTTACCTTCGGAACGATCCGGGATCATGCCGTCTACTGCTTGGAAGCAGAAGGTTAAACGCGAATCGTGGCTGCCGGGTGAGACCATATCGGCGGCCATCGGACAGGGCTTTGTCACGGTGACACCGTTACAGATGGCCAGCATGATGGCCACTGTCGCCAACGACGGCGTCAATTATCGTCCCCGTCTGGTGCACGCAGTCATGGATCGAGCGACGGGGAACCTCCAAGAATTACCGGCCGTGCCTCGTGGGAAAATCAACGCGAAACCGGAAACATTCCGTATCATCAAGAATGCCTTGGCTGACGTCGTTACGAAGGGAACCGCGACACGAGCAAAGTCATCCATGGTGACGATTGGCGGGAAGACAGGGACGGCACAGGTGGCTGCGCTCCGACCGGGGCCTGAGGAAAATATTCCCAAGAAGTTTCGCGATCACGCTTGGTTCGTAGCCTTCGCGCCGGTGCAATCGCCCAAAATTGCTGTGGTGGTGTTGGCTGAGCATATGGGACATGGCGGGGCCGCGGCGGCGCCGCTCGCGAAAGAAATTATTGAAACGTATATGAAGCTGACCCCACAGGCTCCTGTCGTCATATCGGAATTGTCCGGTAGGAATTGGTCTGATGGGGCGCCTTTTAAAGAGTCATGATTGATCGATTGACTGAGCATCGCGGTCTCGACGGCTTCGATATGCGCTATGGGAGCTTGATTCTCGCTATTCTGGCGATTGGAATATTGTCAATCTATAGTGTGACGCAGGGGCAGCACAATGGGCGCACCCCTTATTATCTCAAACAGTTGATGTGGATCGGATTGGGTCTGGCGGCCTTCATTGTCATGTGGGCGTCGGACTACCACCACCTTGCCCGGTTCGCGTATCCAGCCTATGCCTTTATTCTGTTGATGTTGATCTTTGTCCTCTTCGAAGGGCGAACGAGTAAAGGGGCACAACGATGGCTCGCGTTAGGCCCATTCGGTTTCCAGCCTTCTGAGTTCGCTAAGCTTATTCTCATATTGGTCTTGGCACACTATTATTCGAAGGCTTCTCGTGTAGGATGGCTGCAGCGCGTCATCGTACCGGGACTCTTGGTATTGCCTGGTCTTCTCCTCATCCTGAAGCAACCGGATCTGGGCAGCGGTTTGAGCTTTGTGGCGATCTACGCAGCCATGCTTCTCATGGTAGGGGTTCGCTCACAAGCCATTGGATTTATTCTATTGTTTGGGATCATGCTCTTCCCCTTTGCCTGGGAAGGAGTCTGGGGGTCCTTGCATGATTATCAGCGACAGCGCATTATGGCGTTCGTCGACCCTGGCTATGACCCAGGCGGAAAGGGCTATCATGCCCTGCAATCAAGGATCGCCATCGGTTCAGGTCAACTCTTGGGCAAAGGACTCCATGGCGGGACGCAGAGCCAGCTCAAGTTTTTGCCGGAGGGACATACCGATTTCGTGTTTGCCGTCTTTGCGGAAGAATGGGGATTTCTGGGTGTCTTGATCCTGCTGGGGCTGTTTGTGGGATTAATCTGGCTCTCATTGGAGATTGCGTCCAAAGCGAAAGATCAGCTTGGCGCGTTGCTTGCTGTCGGAATCGTGGCGATGCTCTGTTTCTGTGTCGTAGTCAATATTGGGATGACGGCTGGAATGTTTCCGATCGTCGGCATACCCTTGCCCTTGGTGAGTTACGGTGGAAGCGCTACGATCATGACCATGGCATCGTTAGGCTTACTGTTGAATGTCAAACGGAAGCGACTGAGCTTGTTTTATTGAATGAACACTGAGAGAAGCAGAGCCATAAGCCTCTGCCTTTCGGAACACATAATCTATTGAAAGTCGAGAAAGGATGGGTGGAGTGAATTCCGGACCTGAGCATGAGCTCGCGTCCATCACTTTTCAGATACCTCAGCGACTTTCAGATCAAAGGAGTCAGTATGGGAGTTGAAATTGCGATAACAGTCGCGCGCGAGGAAACTCGCGTGGCGGTCCTCGATGGAGGGGTGGTCACCGATTTATTTGGAGACCGCGCCAAGCATAAGGATTTTGTTGGAAATATTTATAAGGGACGAGTCGCCAAGGTGTTGCCGGGGATGCAGGCTGCATTCGTGGATATCGGTCTGGAAAAAGCGGCGTTCATGCACGTCTCTGATCTGTTGGAGGATGCAGAACCGGGCGATATGCTGGTTGAGGCGGAAGAAGACGAAAAAGATTCGGACATGCTCAGGCCCAAGCGTCAGAGCGCCAAGCCTATCGAGCAAATTCTGAGTGAGGGCCAGGAACTGGTGGTGCAGATTTCAAAGGGGCCGATCGGCACCAAGGGATCCCGAGTTACGACCTACGTCTCGCTGCCGGGACGCTACCTCGTCTTCATGCCGACCGTCGACCATATCGGAGTGTCGCGGCGCATTCCGCGCGATGAAGAGCGGGCCAGATTGAAGGAGATCATGCGCCGCGTGCGGCGCCAGGGCTGTGGCTATATCGTGCGGACAGTCAGCGAAGGCGTCAAAGAGGACGAACTCAAATCCGACGTCGATTTTCTGCACGTGCTTTGGCAGGATGTGTTGACGAAGCGGGAGCAATTACCCGCTCCTGCGTTGCTGCATTCGGACTTGAGCCTCAGCTTCCGGGTGGTGCGGGACTTGTTCGGAAAAAAAGTTGATCGACTCTGGATCGATTCGCGGAGAGAATACGAAGCTATTCGTGGGTTTGTGCAGCGCTTTTCTCCCGAACAAACAGCGCGGATTCATTTCTACGACAAGGAAGAGCCATTGTTCGATCATTTGGGAGTGGAGCAGGAAATTGTGCGCGCCTTAAGCCGGAAAGTGTGGCTCAAGTCGGGTGGCTATCTGGTCATCGATCATACCGAGGCCATGACCGTGATCGACGTCAATACGGGACGTTTTGTGGGGAAGCGCGATCAAGAAGAGACCATCGTGCGCAATAATCTAGAGGCGGCGAAGGAAGTTGCCTATCAGCTCAAGTTGCGTGGAATCGGCGGCATTATCATCGTCGACTTTATCGATATGGAGCGTGAAAAGAATCGAGATCGTGTCTACCATGCGCTGGTGGATGCCATGGCGTCAGACAAGGCACGGACGAGGATCTCCAGAATCTCGGATCTTGGCTTGATCGAGATTTCTCGCGAGCGTGTCCGGGAGGACCTCTTGCGCTCCCTGTCAGAGCCCTGCCGCTACTGCGAAGGTCGCGGATATACGAAGTCTCCGACAACTGTGGCGTACGAAATCTTTCGGGAGATTCGACGGATTGAACCCGCTTCAGATCAACAACGCATCGTTGTGGGAGCCCATCCGACGGTGGCGGAGTTGCTGCAAGATGAAGAGTGCAATGGAATTGAAGTCTTGGAACGGGATTGTTCGGCAAAGATCATTATCAACCCGGATAGCCAGTTGCATCTTGAGCAATACGATCTGGTCGTCCTTTAGTATAGCGCCGAACTCGCCGCTGTTTCTCGACAGGAGAGTGATTGCCAAGGTTCTGCCCTCCGGCTCAGGCGAATCCCCTATCATTTCAGCGAGACCCGGATGGATGAAGCATCATTGACCGCGTGGCTCACGCTCCAAGCCATTGACCGTGTCGGAGACCGTACGCTTCTTAAACTGGTCCAAGCGTTTAGTTCAGCCGAGGCCACTCTTGCGGCGCCCGCGGATGAGCTGATTCGCGCCGGCTGCAGCCTGGAAATAGCTGAGTCCATACGGCGAGGACCCGATCCGAATATCCGTCGGCAGATTGAGCACCAAGTGAAGATCGTTGAACGCCTCGACATCCGAACACTCACGGTGTTTGATCCATCCTACCCATCTCGGCTTAGGACCATTCCTGATCCTCCGCCGTTGTTGTACATGAGCGGAACGTTTACTCCACAGGACGACGTGGCCATTGCGATTGTGGGCGGCCGACGGGCGACCGCTTCCGGTAGGATTCTCACCGAGGAGATTGCCAGAGACCTATCAGAGCGCGGTGTCACCATCGTCAGTGGCTTAGCGCGAGGCATTGATGCAGCGGCGCATCGAGGGGCGGTGGTCGGAAACGGACGTACCATTGCCGTGTTGGGATGTGGCATCGACCGAACCTACCCTTCGGAGCACCAGGCACTACGGCGGAGCATCGAGTCGCATGGGATCGTCATCTCGGAGTTGACGATCGGGGCGGCACCGCACAGTCATCACTTTCCACGAAGGAATCGGATCATTAGCGGGCTTTCGTTGGGTGTGCTGGTGAGCGAAGCCGGAACCAATAGCGGCTCGCTCATTACGGCAAAGCTTGCGTTAGAACAAGGTCGCGAGGTGTTCGCCCTGCCAGGGTCCATCAAGGAGGAAGGGTGCCGAGGGTCGAATCGCCTGATCAAAGAGGGTGCGAAGCTGATCGAGGGAGCGCAAGATATTCTCGATGAGATCCTTCCACAAATCGATGCGCGTCAACGAGCCATGATGCAACTTGAGGCTCTACCGCTTGAAGCGCAGGCAACCCTCAGACAAGACGATTTGGTGGTGTACGAAGCGCTGTCGTATGAGGCGCGATCAGTTGATGCCGTCATTGAGCAAACGGGGTTGAGCGCCGCGCAAGTGGCGGCGACGCTGTTGTCGTTGGAATTGGGCGGGCGGATTCGTCAGTTGCCTGGACAACAATACATTCGTCTTTAGTCGGATGCTCAAGGTCTGCACGAGCGTCACGATCAGATCGCGGCGAGGATGGCCCACACTCGTGAGTGACATGGGGAACGAATCCATTTGCTATGTCCGCATGTATTGCTCCTAATCTCTTGACGATTGTCGCCGACTCCCATTCTAGTTGCACGAATCCCCAAGATTTGGTACGGATGGTAGACTTATTCAAAGATAGCCGGAGTACGCATGGGAAAATCGTTAATCATCGTTGAGTCGCCGACGAAGGCGAGAACTATTACCAAGTATCTGGGCCGTGGCTATACGGTGATGGCATCGGTGGGCCATATCAAAGATTTACCGACGAGCAAGTTAGGCGTCGATCTCGAGAACGATTTCGAACCGCAGTATGTCACGATCAAAGGGAAGTCAAAGGTCTTGGCCGAAATTAAAAAGAAGGCAGAAGGGGCTGACAAGGTATTCCTGGCGCCGGACCCCGATCGTGAAGGCGAAGCGATAGCCTGGCATCTTGAGCAAGAGCTGCTCGGAAAATCGAAGCACAAAAAGAAAGACGGCAAGATCTTCCGGGTTTTATTCAACGAGATTACCGAGTCCGCGATCAAGCGGGCGTTACAATCGCCCGGCGAGATCGACATGAAGTTGGTCAATGCCCAGCAGGCGCGACGCATCTTGGACCGCATCGTCGGCTATCAAGGGAGCCAGTTGCTCTGGAACAAGGTTCGTCGGGGACTCAGCATGGGGCGTGTGCAATCGGTTGCCATGCGATTAATTTGCGAACGAGAAGCGGAACGCGAGGCGTTCCGGGCTGAAGAGTACTGGTCGATTACCGCGCTGTTAGCTGGGGCCAATCCGCCATCGCTTGAGGCCAAGCTCCACAGCATCAACGGCGAGGATGCGTCGATTGAGAATGGTGAGCAGGCAAGTCGAGTCGTCGCCGATATTCAGGGAAAGACGTTCGTTGTCCAGTCGATTGAGCGCCGCGAGAAAAAACGGAACCCTGTCGCTCCATTCATCACCAGCCGTCTGCAGCAGGAAGCTGCACGGAAACTGCATTTTTCGCCAAAGAAAACAATGACGCTCGCGCAGCAGCTCTACGAAGGGATCGAAATCGGCGCCGAAGGGGCGACCGGTCTGATCACCTATATGAGAACTGATTCGCCTCGCATTTCGAACGAGGCGATGACCGATGCACGCGAGGTGATTCAGTCGCGATTCGGAGGAAACTATCTCCCTGGGACACCGAATGTCTACAAGACGTCAAAAGCCGCGCAGGAAGCCCATGAGGCGATTCGGCCGACTTCGGCAGCGCGCGACCCCGAATCGATTCGTCGATATTTGGATCATGATCAATACAATCTCTATAAGCTGATTTGGAATCGATTCATTGCCTCGCAGATGGTGCCGGCCATTTTGGACGTGACACGGATCGATTCAGCACCGGTTGGAACGAAGGAACGCTATATCTTTCGCTCGACAGGAACCGTCGTGAAGTTTCCTGGCCATACGATTGTGTATATGGAAGGCGTTGATAAGGAGTTGCCATCGCAGAAGCCCAAGGCCGACCAGGAGGCGGATGACGACGAGCGTCAGCTGCCGACATTAGCTGAAGGCGAACAGTTACGGTTGATCGAGCAGGAAGGGCAAACGGTTTCTGGGATGTTGTCCAAACAACATTTCACGCAGCCTCCACCGCGATACAACGAAGCGCTCTTGATCAAAGAGCTGGAGGAAAAAGGGATCGGGCGGCCTTCGACCTACGCCGCGATCATCTCCACGATCCAGGATCGGAAGTATGTCGAAAAGACCGAAGGGCGATTGGTTCCGACTGAAACGGGAAAAACCGTCAACGATTTCTTGTTGAAAGGATTCCCTGAACTCATCAACGTGGATTTCACCTCGCAGCTCGAAGAGCAACTAGATGAAGTAGAAGAGGGGAACAAGCAGTGGGTCACGGCGGTGCGCGACTTTTATACGCCGTTCACCAGAGAAATGGAACGAGCGAAGACGATCCCCGGTCCAAAAGATATCGTCGAACCACCGACCAACATTCCCTGCGAAAAGTGCGGCCGCATGTTGGAGATCAAGTGGGGACGAAACGGAAAATTTCTCGCCTGTCCCGCGTACAAAGATGATCCGCCTTGCAAGAATACGCAGAACTTCGAGAAGCTGCCGGATGGGACGATCAAAATTGTCCCCAAAGAGGAGATCACCACCGATCAAGTTTGTGATAAATGCGGTAGTCCAATGGTGGTGAAAACTGGACGCTTCGGCAAGTTTATCGCCTGTTCCGCCTACCCACAGTGTAAGACCACTAAGCCGCTGGCCCTGGGTGTGAAGTGCCCGCAGCCTGACTGTGGTGGCGACCTCGTGCAGAAACGGACCAAGAAGGGGCGTTCGTTCTTTGCCTGCAGCAACTATCCCAAGTGCGAGTATGCGTTGTGGGATCGTCCCGTTCCGAAGGCCTGTCCGACGTGCCAGGCTCCGTTCCTCGTCGAAAAAGTGAGCAAGCAAGACGGCCGGAGCGTACAATGTCGCAATGAAGAGTGTGGCTACCGCGAAGCGGGGTGACGAGTTCCAGCTCCTTCTAGTCGCTTCCCTCCTGCCTATCAAGAACCTTCTGCCCAGCTTGCAGGAACTACGAGACTGATAAACC
>CAZJOQ010000139.1:0-9951 GCA_964547625.1 uncultured Nitrospira sp. | reverse complement strand
TATTTCTGGGTGAGTGAGTCATACTCCGACTCGAGTTCTGAGACGCGGATGAGTGTAAGGAGTTTTTCTACCTTGATTGCCTTTGGACTTTCAATTGTTGCCGCTTCCGTCGCCATCCCGCTCGAGGCCAGCGTTACGCAGCATACCCACCCCTGCAGAACAGCTCGTGCAATGCTTACATGATGTATCCCTTCTAAGCTAGGCATAGTCTCACCTCTTGCGCTCGAGTCTACGCCGATTGGACTGATCGTCAAGAAATAGAGAGCTTCTACTGTCAGGCTGTACTCAACCGAGCCGGTCCATAAGTCTGCCGAGCTTGTTGGAGCTCCTTGATATGCTTTCGCAGCGCCGAACTAAATTGAGAATGTTCCACTTCACATGTAAATCGCTTGCTCTCACGTTGAACCTGGTCAATCGCCTCAGCCAGTTGCCCAACCAAACGCCGGCCTGAGCCAGTCAGCCACCCGAAATGATGGTCGGCATAGTGCAGATCTTGAAGTGAATACCGGACAGACTCCACTTCCTCTACGCAACGAAAGCGCGCACGTTGCAGGTCTCGCTGAGTCAAGCCAACCTTTCTCCATCTTGCCACCCCACCTCGTTCCCAAGCCCATGACGAAAGCCTCTGGAATAGCAGCGCACCCATAGTGAACGTGAAGCTCGCATGGAGGATACCGCGCAGCGGCCGCAGACTCCTGCGCCACGGTGAGTAGAAAATCTGCTGGTTATGGTCGCCACGATACATGACGGATTTTCGGAGCAGGAGATTCAAATGATGATGGCTGTTTTCATGGATCAGATCGTCAATGAGATCAAGGTTGCCACGATCGAAGCAGTTGATGAAGGACAGCCCCGGTCGATGCCGGTAGCTGAAGCTGACAACCCCTTTCGCCTGGAGCGGAACAATACGAGAAGTCAGCAGCCTGAGCACCTCATGACCTTCTGGCCAAGCCAGCTGGATGGTTTGCCAGGCACGGGCAATACGATCAACCTGTCGCCGATCAGTCGATTTCACAGTTCTTGGCTGGCGATCTTTTCCATAGACCAGTGTCGGGCCGACAGTGACGGGATCGTCGCCACTATGGGTGGCAACGATTGATGGATGGCATGCCCACTGCCAGCGTCCTACTCCTCTCCAATCCGACCAGATTGGTGAAACAATCTTACCGGCCTTCGCCGTGATACCGGTCGAGTCCACTCGAAACACCACACGTCCTCGCGATTGGCGTAACACTCGTAGGACTTCTTTGGGCGCCTGGCACCAGGCTCCAGAGATATCAACGGCGATGGTCCCTGCGATTTCACTGCGCTCGAAATTGGCAGAGAGCATTCCTGGCACATCCCACTGCTTCATCTTCCGCTGACAGAACCACTTCACCGCCACACCCGGGTTGAGCCAGATGGCCTCCTGGGTCAATTCCTGTGCCAATCGCCGGCACAGCCCGAACAGGCGCTTCTCCAATCCACGCGCTTGAGGTTGGCCTGTGGGAAAGAGATCATCCAGGTAGCCATGTTCAAAAAACTTTTCCCGACACTCGGCTAGTAATTGCTCAGCAAACTCAGGCCGATCCTGTTCCGATTTGAACTGACGGAACACGTCCAAGAGATACACGAGGTCATTCAGTGTCTCGATCCATCCTACAACCTTCCATTTGGAATAGACCTCCGGTGGAAAGGCGGAGCGGAGACTGTCAAGGAAACTGGTTGTAAGCCTTAATTCTCTGGTCAGATCAACGTGGTCGGCATGCAGTTCTCGACACAGTTCAACAAACAGGCGTCGCATCGAGAGACGAAACTCATCTCGTAATTTCGCAAGAGGCAGCAGATCAAGAAGACGCATGGTGGAACAGCCACGAGAAAGACACAGGGAGGACTCTAGCGTAGCAGGAACGTTGGCGCAAGGGAGAAGCCGGATGGTTGCCTCAAACGCCCTTTCATTTACCTGGCTAGATATTCATCCCTTCACCGCTCTACCATGTGGTGAATTGACCATATGAGACAGTCGTAACGCAAGGTCAGCAACCGTCACAGGGCAGTGGGATTCTCTCATGGCGCTACATCGATCGGATCTCGTCCTGGTCTTGGCAGAGATCGCTCCTGCGTTACGAGGAGGTTGGATTCAGAAGATTCATCAGCCCAGGCCACGCACAATTGTATTTGATATCCGCTCACTGGGTCAGACCCATCGCCTGCTAATCTCCTGCGAACTAGACGGTGCTCGGCTCCACCTCACGACCCGTCCTCATCAGAATCCTCCGATGCCTCCCCCATTCTGTCAGTATCTCAGAGCTCACTTCCAAGGGGCCAGACTCAACGAGATTCATCAGATCTTGAATGACCGGATTGTTGAGCTGCAGATGACCGGGAAGGAAGGGCCTCACACAATCGTCTGCGAATTGACCGGCCAGAAAGCAGATATGCTGGTGCTCGATACTGAGAGGCGCGTGCTCCGCAGTTTGGCCAACAGGCGAGACCTTGTCGGCCAGCCCTATGTTCCATCGGTTCGAACTGTAGTTGAAGGTTTCGAAGGCAAACCCGCACGTTTCCCAGGAGTGGCCGGCAGTCCATTCCCCGTTTCAACAGCAATCGAGGCATTCTATGAAACTCAGGAAACAGCCGTTGCTGTCGACCATGCCAAAATGGACAGGCTTCGGTCCCTGAGAAAATCCCTCAAGAAGGAACAGCGGTTAATTGAAGCCTGGCGTGGGGATTTTTCGAAGGCACTCGCCTACAAAGACTATTCCCGCTATGGTGAATTGCTCAAAGCCAATTTAGGTGCGATCACAAAAGGCCTCGACCGCATCACCGTCACCGATTATTTCGATGTGCACTTCCCTGAAGTCACGATTCCGCTCGACCCGACGAAGTCCCCTCACAGCAATATGGATGACTACTTTCGGAAGCATCGAAAGTACCTGGCTGCTGAGCGAGAACTCAAACCTCGCATTGAACGAGCCGAGCTCGGTCTCGCGCGGCTGCGCCAGGAGCTTCAGGAAATTGAGCAAGGAAATTGGACTCCACCTGCAACACCTTCCCCCCGGCTGAGTGTCCCCACCAGTACGAGGGCTCGTGCCATTGCTCAACAACGAGGACTTTTCCGTCGATTCACCTCGACCGACGGACTTCCGATCTTCGTCGGGCGCAATGCCCGTGAGAACGATGAGCTGACGTTCGGCTTCGCCAAGAGCGATGATCTTTGGCTGCATGCACGCGGGACGCCTGGCTCTCACGTGGTCGTGAGGCTCGCCAAAGGAAGCGATCCCCCACTAGAAACCCTTCGTGATGCCGCAACCTTGGCACTGCTCTATAGTGATTTGAAGAAGAGTGGAAAAGGCGAGGTCATCTACACCAGGCGTAAATGGGTCAAGAAGGCGAAGGGTCAGGCGCCAGGCGCGGTCATCGTCACCCATGAAAAATCACTGCACATCAGTCTCGACAAGACCAGGCTTGAAGCACTCAAAACCAGAAGGAGCCAGGAGTAGCTGCTCAATCCTCACCACTTTGCCTCTCCTCATCTCCCATGCGGCTGCCCTAACGTATGCCCACTGTTGTTCTACAGCCTCCCCTGCAAAAGGTCGTCCCCACACCCATCCTTATAACGATGTGCATGAACTCGATCGGGAAGTGGGTCACGCATGTGGAGCATGGCTTCCCTGAGCCAAGATCGGTAGCTATTTTTTCATCAGCATGATCAGGTACGATTGCCTCAGTAACTCTGGATTGCCAGTTTTTCGCTTCACTATCGCCAGTTGGAGACCGCATCGTGAATTATGTCGCACTCAAAATGCTATTCGGTGACCGCGCCAAATACCTCATGCTGCTCTGTGGGTTGACCTTCGCGGTCATGCTGATCGTGCAGCAAGGTTCTATTTTCTGGGGCCTCATGATGTGGTCCCAAGCCAATATCAGCAATCTCAATGTACCCATCTGGGTCACGGATCCTGGCATCGCCCAAGTCGACGAAGTCAAACCCATCGCCAGTACCGCGGTTGACCGCGTCAGAAGCGTCGACGGTGTGGAATGGGCGGTCCCCCTGTACAGAGGTCTGTTGCGAGCTCGCCTCGCCAACGGGGAATACCACCAGATCACCTTGACCGGGCTCGAATCAGCGACGCTGATCGGACGCCCCGCTGAAATCCTTGAGGGTCGGTTCGAGGACATTTTGCAGCCTGATGCCGTGGCCCTGGATCAATGGGCCGTCGAACGAATGGGGGGGCCGACAGTCGTCACAGTCGGAACCATCTTTGAGCTGAACGACAAACGCGCTCGTGTCGTGGCCATTGCAAAAACTCAAAAAAGCTTCACGAATGTCCCCGTCGTCTATACCACCTATGAGCGTGCAATCCGCTATGTTCCGCGCGAGCGCCGTACGCTTTCTTATGTACTGGCAAAAGCCCGGGACGGAGTTCCGGTTGCGGACGTCATCCACCATATTCGTGCCGAGACTGGTCTTGGCGCATTCACCGAGGAAGACTTCGGGTTCAAGACAATCATGTGGGTCCTCAAGAACACTGGGATCGGCATCAACTTCGGCACGACAATTCTGCTTGGATTCATCGTCGGAATGGCCATTGCCGGACAAACTTTCTATCTGTTCACCATCGAAAACCTTCGACAGTTTGGCGCGCTGAAGGCTATGGGGGCCTCAACCCTCACGCTGGCACGCATGATCCTACTCCAAGCCTTTACGGTGGGGCTCACCGGCTATGGGGTCGGCGTTGGTCTTGCCACAGCGTTTGGGTTCTTAACGGCGCGAGGCGGTAACTTGCCGTTTGCTGAAACCTGGCAATTGCTACTCCTGGTCCTTGTCGCATTACTCACGATCTGCCTTGTATCCGCATCAGTCAGCATCGTGAAACTCGTGAGGCTGGAACCGGCGATCGTCTTTCGATGAGAGACATGAACGACGGCTCACACCCAGCGGCCGTGCGTGCACGGAGTGTGGTGAAATCCTTTGGCAGCGGAGATACCCAGGTCATAGTCTTGAAAGGGATCGATCTGGATGTTTATCTCGGCGAGTTGCTGTTACTCGTGGGAGAATCCGGTGGCGGCAAAACCACTCTCCTCTCTGCCATCGCCGGGATTCTCGACATCGATGACGGCCACATCGATGTGCTGGGTGTTCCACTCAGCAGCTTACCATCCAGCAAGCGAACCCGCTTTCGAGGACAAACCATGGGGTTTATCTATCAACAATTCAATTTGCTCCCCGCGCTGACCGCTGCTGAAAACGTCGCGGTCCCTCTTCTGATCCAAAAAATCGGACGTGCCGAGGCCGTGAGGCGGGCACGAGTCATGCTGAACCGTGTCGGCCTCGGTGATCGTATGGACTTTCTCCCCAAGAATCTCTCCGGTGGCCAGCAACAGCGCGTCGCGATCGCCCGCGCTTTGGTCAATGAGCCACGCCTGCTCATCTGCGATGAACCAACGGCAGCCTTGGACGGACCAAACGGGCAAAAGATCATGCAGCTGCTTCGTGAGGTGGGACGATCACCGGCCCGCTGCGTCATCGTGGTCACACATGACAGCCGCATCTTCCACTTCGGCGATCGCATGGCCAACCTCACGGATGGACGCATCGTCAACATTGAGCACATCCCACAGGAAGGAACCGCATGATCGTCATGAAACGAATGAGCGTCTGGCTGGCGCTGGCAGGCGTGGGGTTCGCAGCATGGGTGCTCATGGGTGCAAACCAGAAAGACCCGATGCCTCAGCCGATCTCAGAACCGCCCAGGTCGCCCTACCAGCATACCGTCGCGGCCTCCGGCATCATCGAAGCCGTGAACGAAAACGTCCGCATCGCTCCTCCCGTCGCCGGTTTGATTACCAAGGTGTTTGTAAAAGTCGGCGACCAGGTCACAGAACAGACCCCGCTGTTCCAGTTGGACGATCGAGAACTGCGCGCACAGCTCTTGACCCGTGAAGCCGCTATCCCTCCACTCCAAGCACAGATCGAAGAGCAGAAATATAAGGTCGGCGATCTCGAAACCCAATTACAGCGTCTTCAATCGGTGCACGATGAACGAGCCGTGAGCGAGGATGATCTCAAGCGCACCTGGTACGCGCTTGAGATAGCCAAGCGAGGTGCGCAACGAGTTCGAGCCACCCTCAAGCAGGCCATGGCTCAACGTGATGAAGTCACGATGCTGCTGGATCGATTGACTGTCCGTGCTCCACGACGAGGGACGATATTACAAGTGAATATTCGAGCTGGAGAATATGCCACGTTGGGATCGACCGAACCCTTGATGTTGTTGGGCGAGACTGAGCAGTTGCAAGTCCGCGCCGACGTCGACGAAGTCAACGCCCCACTCGTCGTTCCACAAGCCGGAGGGACGGCCTCTATCAAATCTCTGGCCGACCAGACCATTCCTCTCACCTTCGTGCGGATCGAGCCCTATGTAATCCCTAAAAAATCGCTCACGGGTGAGAACGCTGAACGAGTCGACACCAGGGTCCTGCAAGTCATCTATCGATTCGAACGGCCGCCCTTCCCGGTCTATGCCGGGCAACAGGTCGACGTATTCATTGAACGGCATCCCTCACGCTCATCCGACGGGGCACAACCGTCTCCCGTCGTCTCCACGGAGCAGCCATCGTGAGCCGCACGATGGCCGTCTTGAGAACCATCATTGCAGCGTTTACCTTCTCTGCCTGTGTGCAAGGGAACGATTACCAGCGCCCCAAGACAGACGCACTAGACAGCTGGTCTCAAGTCGCTCCCATTCCTGCCACGGGCTCAACCTCCCATCAGCCAGAAGCGACCTGGTGGAAGACTTTTCAGAATGATGAACTCTCGGAGTTGATCGATCGGGCATTGCAATACAATCACGACGTAAAACGAGCGGTTGCTCGAATTATCGAGGGCCGCGCCTCTGTGATGTCCGCCACAGCCGGCCTCCTCCCGCAAGTGAACCTCTCCAGTTCCTACACCAACATCGCGGTATCCAAGAACACCTTGGCAGGGTTGGGATTGGCGACTGGCCAGAGGCCAGGTCCCTCGATATTCGCGACGCCGGGAACCACGTTCGACCTCTGGAACGGTGCGATGGACCTGCGCTGGGAAATGGACTTCTGGGGGCGCATCAGACGAGGCCGCGAGGCAGCGCAGGCCGAGACCAAAGCCATCGAAGAAGACGCCCGCGCCATTGCCCTCTCCCTCATCAGTGACGTGGGACAATCGTACTTTCGTATCAGAGAGCTGGATGAGCAGCTCGATATCGCCTCACGTACGCTTGCCGTCCGCCAAGAATCTCTTGAGATCATTCAGAAGCGCGCAGCGGTCGGATTAGCGTCAGAATTGGACGTCAAACGAACAGAGGTACTCGTCGCGGAAGCGGCAGGTCTTGTTCCGGACCTGACAAGGTTACGGGCCATCGAATCTCATCGACTTGAGGTCTTAACCGGCATGACACCAGGATCGCTCGGCCTCGCCCGCAAACCTCTTCGTGCCGTCATCGTACAACCGGATATTCCTGTAGGACTCCCCTCTCAGCTTCTGGAACGGCGCCCTGACATTCTCCAAGCAGAGGCGGCGCTCGTGGCCTCCAATGCCCGTATCGGACAAGCACGCGCCTACTTCTTTCCGACTCTTTTAATTACGGGACAAGGGGGACTTCAGAGCGCAGACTTCGCCAAGTGGTTTACAGGAAACAGTTTGAACTACAGCATCGGCCCATCGATCACCTTGCCCATCTTTCAAGGGGGGACCAATCTGGCTCGCCTCGATCAGGCCGAATCCCTGTACCAACAGTTGCTGGAAAGCTATCGACAAGCCATCTTACAGGCCTTCAGAGAAGTCGCCGATTTACTGGTTTCCGTTCACGCACGGGGCGAGCAGCTCACTCATCAACGCGCGCAGCTCACCGCGGCGCAGGAAACCGTCCGATTGGCTCAAGTCCGTTACCGCAATGGAATGGTGACCTACTTGGATGTGTTGGATGCACAACGGACAGTTTTATCCGTCGAAACCCAGCTAGTCCTCACCGAACGGGCTCGTCTCACAGAGATGGTCAGCCTATTCAAAGCGCTGGGGGGAGGATGGGAACCAGCTCAATCTGATTCTCCGACCTAAGCTGAGGACGCATCACGCGAAAAATCGTGGTTTTGCTCGCCATGCTATCAGTTCAGCACTATGATGGCAGCTGGGAGGAGACATGGAGGGGCATCAGGAAAGTCGATCATCAGAGGCTTCGTCGACCATCTTAGTGGTCGACGACGAAGTCACTATCATCAAACTCTGCAAAGCTCTTCTTGAAAGCATCGGATTTACTGTGCTTGAATCCGACGGCAGCTCGGAGGCGCTCAAGATTTGCACTCACCACGAAGGCCCGATAGATCTCCTCCTTACAGACCTTGTGTTACCCCCGCCGGGTTTTCAACTTGCCTCGACCTCCAATCAATTTCCGCACGTCAACGGTCATGAGCTGGCCGTTCGCGCAACCATGATCCGGAAAGGCCTCCGCATTATTCTGATGTCGGGGAATCCGGATAAAGAACTTACCAGCCATGGGATCAAGCGAGGGACACTCCCATTTTTAGCCAAGCCTTTCGAGCCTGAGCGCCTGAGCGCCCTCGTGCGCAACGTACTCGCACAGCCGGCACCGACCCTTGGCTTAGAAGATCGACCACGCGCAGCCAACGATACCGACTGGTTCGGCTGAACGTCTGAAGAGACTACAGTTCAGGCCTACCAACGAAAGCAGCTCCACCTCCACCGAGCCTTGGCCCTCCGACGTCCGAGGCATGCTCCGTCATGAACCATCCAGCGATCGACAACCGACGATGCTGTCCCGCCGTAAGATCGACACGGCTGATGCGGTGATAGCGAGGCACCGTAAACATGACGAGCGTTCCTGGACGAGGTTCAATACAATGCGTCGGGACAAGGTCAACAGAGTCCAAAGACCGATCTGTTCGCTTGGTATAGATGATTAATTCTCCACCCCAATCAGGCTGCCATTCTTCATGGAGATACGTGACGATTGCGATTCGGCGTTGCAGCGCGCGACGGCCTGCGATTGGCCGTCCCTGGTTAGTATCATCATGCGTTAAGAGACAATCACCGGCTGAATAGGAATAGTAGCTAAACCCTACATGGCGCCCGATGATATTCGGGAAGGATTCGATGTACGCTTGAACGCACGGAAGCTGTAACCGCGAGAGAAAATGCTTCCCCTCCGCCGATCCGATTTCCGCCTTTGCCCAGTTGCCTGAATTGGGAAAATCTTCTCGAACATGCTCGAGATCGGAGAGACTCTTCCAGGCAGCCTGGTTCATCCCTGCGCGAAAAAACTCGCGCTCTTCAGCAGACCAAAAGTTTTCCACCACGAGCACCGGCCTGTGCTGCAATGAGACGGAAGACAGATCGCCAGGTCCTATGGTTGATGCCTCAAAACTCATACTTGTCCACCATCGCGCGACGGGAGCCATGATGACTCCCTATGCAGAGCACAAAAAAGAGGGGGTGCCACGTGGGTGGCACCCCCTCTATTCATTCTACGCATGCAACCGGTCAACTACCAGCGGTCGCGCTTGCCACCACCTCCGCTGCGACCACCACCGCCGCCACCGAATCCACCACGACCTCCACCGCCACCACCCGTGCGCGGTTCCTGTGGCCGTGCTTCATTAACTGTAAGAGTCCGGCCACCCATCTCCGAACCGTTGAGGGCCGTAATCGCAGCTTGAGCTTCGGAATCCGAGGACATTTCCACAAAGCCGAATCCTCGGGATTGGCCAGTGAATTTATCCGTAATGATTCGCGCCGAGGCGACTGCGCCATGGGCCGCGAACAAGTCACTCAATTGCTGCTCGGTCGCCGAATACGGCAACCCACCGACATAGATCTTCGAACCCATCGGGGTTCCTCCTTTAAGATAATGACATTGTCTTGAGCACGAGGAACGGGGAAGGAGCGGGCCGAAGACGCGATCGCTGCAGCGACTT
>CAZJOQ010000138.1:0-9956 GCA_964547625.1 uncultured Nitrospira sp. | reverse complement strand
GAGGCATCTATCCCGGCCTGCCGGCGCTCTGGCAAGCCGGAGCGAGATGGACCTTCTAACGTGAGGCGATGGGACCTGTGGCCAGACACATGGTCATGAGCCTAACAGAGAGGCATCTATGAAACATCCTCCTGATCCTATATCACCACTTGTATGGTCGGCCGAGCAGGTGCGCTGTCTCTGCGGCCAGCTGGTCGCGAGGCTGGTGGACTCCGGAATCGAGCTAAAATGCAAACGATGTCGTAGGCTGATGACCATTCCTTTTTCACGAATCGAGGGGTTCCCGAGCAAACTTCTGAACTGACATAATTTCAATTCTACAAGCGGCCAGCGGTTATTCACCCAGAGCCCAGGATCACACAGGTGGTCTTGGGCTCTTCGTTTTTGGAGGTGATGGTATGCGAATCGAAGCGACAGATGCCGTTCAACCGGCTGTCATAAGAATACAGCACATGCTTCAGAAGATCGACCGTCTCTGTCTCCCCCCGGCATCACGGCGCGATCTGGAGAGCATTCTCGTTCGGCAAGTGGCGAACGAATTAGATCGGCTTCTACCGTGGCAAGCCGGGCATGGGCAGGGAACAGCGGCGATCGCGCTGCGGATTGGACGGGCTACACACCTTGCGGACGAAGATTTGCATCAACTCAAGCTGGCCTCCCTGCTTCATGATATCGGCGTTCTCATGCTTCCACCCTGCTTGCAAACCAAACGAGAATGGCTTGAGCCGGACTCCTATGTGGTGATTCAAAACCACCCGCGGCTGGGAGCCATGCTGCTCGAGCCTTTTGCATTCCTTCGTGAGGCCATAGTCATGATCGCCCATCACCACGAGCGATGGGACGGATCGGGATATCCCTATGGACTCAGGGGAACGTTCATCCCGTTGGGAGCAAGAATTCTCTCTGTCGCCGATGCATTCGAAGCCATTCAGGTTCCCGCAGCCGGTGATCGATCTCTCCGGGATCGCATTGCACTTCGAATTCTCCAGGTGGCGTCAGGAACTCAGTTTGATCCCTGTATCGTCGATATCCTGGTCGAACTCTCCGGGGAAATGGATACGGTGCATG
This sequence comes from uncultured Nitrospira sp., assembly GCA_964547625.1. GTDB lineage: Bacteria > Nitrospirota > Nitrospiria > Nitrospirales > Nitrospiraceae > Nitrospira_D. The sequence continues at coordinate 8,888 of CAZJOQ010000138.1, read as the reverse complement.
CGAGAGAAGCATTGCATCCATAACACAGCCGGCGTCCGCCCTACGCCGGCCTCAAAGTGGGAGGCCCACCCCTCCCACTTTACCAGGCAAGGGTCCTCGCCTCCCGAGGACCCTTGCCGCCCCGGTTCGAACGGAGGGTTGCGATGGGACCGAGACGCGAAACCGGCAAAGCAAGGACAATTCATCCACGCTTCTTACACATGATCGAAGAATGCGCACAGCTCAACAGTCTCAATAGCCAACACAAAGGAACGATGCACCATGGGTCGCGACAAGATGCCGAGTCACACACAGACCTCTTTGGCTTTTTTATGCTCGATGCTTTTCCTCATCGGACCGGTTGCCTGCTCCGGAGACGAAAGCTCCCCTCCTTCCACCTCTATCGCCTCTACCGGGACGCCCGGCGCCGAAGAGGCCGTCGGCGAACGGCTGTTTCTCGAAACGCGATTCGCGCAAGCGTTCAAAGCGTCTCTGGACAACGGCGGGGATCTCAATGACCCGAATATCGTCGACCGCGTCGTCGAGACCGTCCAAACGCTTGGTGCGCCGATTGACCCAGGGCCGTTCAAGGGCCTCTCCATGAATTGCCGGGCTTGTCATTTGGTCGACGATGTGCTGGATGCGCCGGGAGGCGGCATGCGGGCTTACACAGACTTTGCGCGGCGCAGCCCTCTCCCGGCCCGAGCGGACGGCAAGACAGTTGCCGTCCGCAATTCACCGCCTCTTGTCAATTCCGCGCTCGATCGACCAGGCGGCGTCCTGTTCCATTCCGATGCGGAGTTTAACTCAATGGAAGAGCTGGTCCCGGCCACCTTCACCGGGAGAAACTTCGGCTGGCTGCCTGGAGAACGAGCACAGGCCATCGCCCATATCGCTCGCGTGGTTCGCTCCGACGACGGGACACGGGATCTGGCCAAGGAATTCGACAGCACACCCTTTCGCACGCTCTTTGAGGGCACAGACGCTTCGATCCCCGAAGAATTCCGGCTCACGTCGGAATTCCGCACCACGATCGACTCCGCGACCGACCAGGAGGTGTTCGATGCCGTCGTCACGGTCGTCGCCGCCTATGTCAACGGCCTGCTCTTTTCACAGACCGAAGACAGCGGCGCGCTGATCCGGTCTCCGTTTGACGTATTCCTTGAGACCAATGGCCTCCCTCAAACTCCGGATCCCAACGAATCTCCTCTCGACTACAGCAGGCGCCTGCTGCAGCTCATCAACACCCGTGAGTCGGCCGGCACACTCCGGTTTGTCACCTCGAATCCGAATAGAACCGATGGGCAATTTCAGTTTCATACCCAACCCTTCTCGTTTGGAGCGCAGGAACTGGCTGGCTTGAAGATGTTCCTGGCGGAACCGGCGACACTCCCTGCTTCGCTGGCTGAACTGGCGGCCGGGAAAATCGGCAACTGCATCGCCTGTCACGCCGCGCCGACCTTCACTGATTTCAAGGCCCACAATACGGGTACCACTCAGAAGGAATATGATGAGATTCCTGGTCATGGTGATGGGGCCTTCAGGAATTTGGCCATTCCCACTCTTGCCGCACGTACCCCCGACGATCTTCCGGCTACCGAGCAACATCCGACGGCCGGCGAGCGATTCCGCGCCGTTCCCGCTGCGGGAACAACTTTGACCGACCTAGGCCTGTGGAACATCTTCGCCAATCCAGACATGCCTGAGCCGCAGGACAAGATCCGCAACATTCTCTGCGAGAATGAACAACCCTGCTCTGTTTCTCACAGCGACCTCTTGAATCGGGTGATCGCCCGATTCAAGACCCCGAGCCTGCGCGATCTTGGGCACTCTGCTCCTTTCATGCATAACGGTCAATTCGACACGTTGGACGATGTCCTGGAGTTTTACCGCGAGGTGTCAGATCTCGCGCGAGAGGGCAATCTCCGCAATGGGGCCGACCAACTTCGACAGATTGCATTGCGAGAGACCGATGTCGCGCCGTTGGCAGCGTTCCTGAAAGCGCTGGATGAAGATTATCAATGGTCGCGAATACTCACGTTTTTACGACTTCACACACTATTGAGACAGGTGAATTGATGACAACGTATTCCCCTAGGCAATCAACTCTCTTGATATGCCTGCACTGTCACAGACCGATCTCCCACCGAAACCCCCAGCTCTGGTGTATCAAGTGCCGATGCGCCAAGCACCGACGAGGGCAGGCTAGAGGACTCGCACAGTCATTGCGGACACGACGGCTGAAAGCATGGCTCAAAACGTTATCGAGTGATCGGCATGGACCGCAACTAAATCCAAGATAACTGGTCGAATCATCCATCGGTATAGATGCGGGGAAAAGACTTGGAGTTCAGAGCCCATGGCTGGTGAACAACCATGGGCTCTGTGCTTCTAGGAGGGGGACCCTTCGTGGCAAAAACTGGCTTTGCGGACATGCTCATCCAGCCGTGTGACTGGAAGCCCTGAATGCCATGGGAGGCTGCCCGATGAATAGCAACGCGGCATCCAATCATTCGGCTTTCTTTACTGGATGCCCTCTAGAAATACACCGCTTACTTCTTGGTCTGCTCCGAAAGGTAGCGCTCTAAGCCAACCTGACCGATGGTCCGAAGTTGAGTCTCAAACCAGTCCACGTGTTCCTCCGAATCTTGGATCATATGCTCCAATAGATGACGCGTCGTGAAATCTTCAACCTCGGCGCAATGTGCAATGGCTTTTCGGAGCAACTCGACGTCCTCGCGTTCGAATTCCTGGTCGGTTCGAAACAACGCCGCAACATCGTTCCCGCGCGATACCGAATCGACATGGGCCACATCGGGAGTACCGCTTAGATACAAAATATGATCGATCAGTCTGGCAGAGTGCTGCACTTCTTCATTCGCCAGATGGCTGTAATGATCGTGCAGCCGTGCGTATCCCCAATTCTTGCACATGCCTGCGTGCAGGAGATACTGATGCACCGCGGTCAACTCTGCCCTGAGCACTTGATTGAGAAGGTCAAGGACTCCCTCTTTAGCTTGCATGATTGTCCTCAGGATTCTTTCTTGATCTGTTCAGCGAGATAGTTCTCCAGTCCAACCTGCTTGATGGTTTCCAGTTGAGTTTCGATCCAATCAATGTGTTCGTCGACATCCTTCGCCATGTCTTCGAGCATATGTCGAGTCGTAAAGTCCGTCACCTTGGCACAGTGCACGATTCCCTCGTTGAGCAATCCCAGCATTTCTTGCTCCGCTTTCAGGTCCAACCTCAGCTGCTCCGCGACCGTCTCGCCGACCTGAACGGTGTTCATCCGCTGCACGTTAGGCACACCTTCCAAATAAAGAACATGGCCAATGAGCTCATCGGCATCTTTCATCTCATCGATGCTCCGTTCACGCACTTTATGCTGGAGCCTTTCGTATCCCCAGTTCTCGCACATCTTCGCATGGACAAAGTACTGGTTGATGGCCGTCAAATCCGCCGTCAAAATCTTATTTAAGATGTTGATGACCCCGTCTTTCGCTTTCATGATTGCTGACCTCCTTTCGATCTTATCCCACGGAGTTTTACTCATTATCAACACGTCTGTTCGCCATCGTCAACTTGAGAAATAGATTCATTTCGAGTTTACTTCTCAGTTTCGATGACATGAATTCTCAATCTCTGGGCAAGTACTCCATCCTGAGCCGTACGGTCTCGTGCATGACCGAGACAGTACGACCGCTACTTGAAAGCGCGGTCTCCAGGGTGGTAAATTTCTAAGGCTCCCAACACTGGGTTTTGAAAATCACACTAGCGAATACTGTCATGATTATTCGGACCCGATTCATAAGTGTATTCTCGCTTCTATTTGCGCTGTTCGTGGCGGTGAGCCCGGGCTCTGTTTCTGCTCATGGAAATGTGACCATTGAGGAAGATCCCTGTGTGCGAAAAATCGGCGGAAGTATGGTGCATTTCAGCGCCTACCAGCCCCAGTTCGAACCGAAAGCTCAATACTGTACGGAAATTCCGGATGTCGGTGACACCTTCTTGGTTGTCGACCTTGTCGATCCAAGCCTACGCACACTCCCGGTGGGCGTGAAAATCATTCGAGGAGTGAATGAAGACGACCAAGATGAAACCCAGACCGTCGCGTATTGGAAACCGATGTCTCACCCGGATGGGGTAGTCCGAGGTGAGGCCAAGTTGGATAAAGGTCTGTACAAACTGATCATCACAGCGGAAGGGCTGAGCCCTTCCGCCTACCTGCTCCGTGTACAACAGGTTGACTACTCGAAACTCGGACGATCCGCTCTAGGCCCATTGGCGTTGCTGCTGGTCCTCGGAATAGTCGGGTATGAGCTCTCAAAATCGGGCCGATTCCGGAATTGGTGGGCTGCTCGTCGTCGATCGTAGCCAACCGGGTGCGATATATCAATATCTAAGGATTCACTTCATCATATCTAGAGAGAGGGATCAGTTATGCCACTTGTTGTACGCCTGAAGCTGATGGTTGGATTTGCGGTATTCACTATGGGGGCGTTCTTGTCTTCCCAGGTCTCTGCACATGGTGGGTTATCCATGGCAGAGGATATGTGCAAGCTCACGGTTGGCCCCTATATGATGCACTTCAGTGGTTATCAACCTGCGAGCACGCAAGAAAAGCAATTCTGTGAAGATATTCCGGCAACCGGCCAAACAATCGTGGTACTGGACTACATCGAACAAGAACTCCGATCCTTGCCCGCTGAAGTGCGGATCATCAGGGACACAGGAGCCGAAGACAATCTTGAGGCTGACACAGTATTTCACCTCCCCGCCAAAGTGTATCCCAATGGGTCGATTGATTTCAGATACACCTTTGACAAACCTGGTAAGTTTGTCGGCCTGGTGAGCGTCGGCGAAAAAATGGAACACGTCTCCCGGTTTCCATTCTCGGTAGGTGAACCGAGAGTCTTTTCCAAATTCTTGAATATCTATATGGTTCCAGTCGTGGCGGTTGTCATCGTAGGAGCGATTGTCTTTTTCATGCGCGATCGTAAACCGTCGCAAGCCGCGAGCTCCTAGGGGTAGGGCGGCAGAAAAGGAAGAGGTTGAAGATGTCCCGTTACGGTTTGATTCGTGCCTTAGCGTTCAGTGTGTTTCTCCTGGTCTTCGCGCCGTTCCCAGCACTAGCTCAGCATGGACACGAATTAGCGAGCGATACGTGCGTCCTCCACATCGGACCGTATAAGATGTACTTCGCCAGCTACCTACCGGACACCTTCTATGACCGAAAATTTTGCCAGGAGCTTCCTGGAGTTGGAAATGCGGTCCTGGTGCTTGATTATGTCGAACATGAGATTCGGTCTCTCCCGGTAGAAGTACGCATCATTCAAGATACTGGATCTGAGGACAATCTCGATGCCGTAACCATCACTCACCTCCCGACCAAGGTCTATCCTGCCGGATCTATCAGCGTGAAGCACAACTTCGATAATCCCGGTAAGTTCGTTGGACTGGTTTCGATAGGCGACAACCACGAACACGTCACACGCTTTTCCTTCTCGGTCGGTCAGCAGGGAGTCATGTCGCATCTCACACACTACATTATGATCATAGTGCCTGTGATGGTGGGCCTCGCTGTTGCCGTGTTCTTCGTCATTCGGGATCGTCGTAAGCCTACGCAAGCCACCCGTGTTGTTGGCAGCTGATCCGCTCTGGCGCATCACGCCAAATAGTCTGACGCCTTACGTATTTCGGGTACTGCAACCAGGCACGAGGAGGGTTAATGATTGGCTCACTTAACATTCATTCGCTTGCACGCTTTTTTTTGGTGACCGTATTGGCCTTAGGATTACCCATCGCCTCAGCCTTTGCACATTCTCAGTTGGTTAAGGCAGAACCACCACGCCGAGCCGTCCTCACCAAGTCACCGGCTCAAGTTCGCTTGTGGTTCAATGAGAATATCGAGGGAGACTACGCATCGCTGGTGGTCCTGGATGACAAGAAACAGCCGATCAGCAATGAACGACCCACCCTCGCCCAGGATGATCCAAAATCCATCGTCCTCTCTGTACCAAAACTCGCGCCCGGCAAGTATTCCGTCAAATTTCGTGTCCTCTCAGTCGATGGCCATGTCGTCGAATCTTCATACGACTTCAGCATAAAGGGCGGCGCTCAAGAAAAATGATCGAAGCCGTTGGTTCGCTCTTTGGCTTTCTGCAACTAGCGTCCAACATGATGCTACTGGGCGGGTGTGTCTTCTTGGCTATCGCTGAGGAAAGACTTACTGCCGTCGAGCAACCATGGGCAGCTCGCCTCAAATCGACATTTCCTTGGCTGGCGCTCCTCCTTCTGATAGGGCTCTTCGGTCTTTTAGCAACGACGACTGCGCAAGCAACCGGGGTTGGTGGAAATGCCTTAAGCCCACAAGCCTGGTTTGAGTTTTTACAAAAGACTCGCATCGGATTTATTTGGACCCTCCGAGCGACCAGTGCTCTCGCCGTCCTGGCAATCGTCTTGTACGTTCGAGTCTCACCCTCGGCGCGATGGCGCTACGTGGTGTGCGCATCAGTCTCCGCGCTGACTATCGCTTTCGGAGCACTCTCCAGTCACTCGGCTGCAGAAGAACAGGCGTTGGTAGGCACATTGTCTTACGCCCTGCATCTGGTTGCAGCGAGCGTCTGGTTCGGCGGTCTCCCGGGGGTCGTTCTTGTGGCCTCTGCGCCGAACACCAGGACCGGAACAACTGAAGAAAGAACTCGTGCCGGGAGATGGTTGAGCCGCTTTTCAGCACTGGCTCTGCCCATAATGATCGTCATCGTCGTATCGGGCATCGTCGTGGCTAATCGCATGATCGACACGAATTATGCTGGCCTGGTGGCCACCACCTACGGTTGGCTGCTCATCATAAAGCTGACCCTGCTTGCCCTCATTCTTTCGATCGCTTCGAAGGCGAAATCCGTGTGGGTACCATCGCTCACACAGACCCCTGAAAGAGCCGCAATCGGGGGACAAAAGCTCCGAACATGGGTGGGTGTCGAGTTTATTCTCGCTATTATCCTCGTCATCGTCGCGACTCTGTTAGCCAACGCCGTACCAGCCAAGCATGACGTCATCGATAACTGGCCTTACCCATTCCGGTTCTCGATCGACGCAACATGGGACGACTGGCTTGTGAGGACTCTTGTAGGAATCGGTATCGTAATCTTGATCCTAACCGGCTTGACATACTCTCTCGGCCGCAAAAAACAATGGCCAACTTTATGGCGCATTGCGGTACCGGCGGTGTTAGGAATCTTGGGGCTTGGCGCGACCTTCTACCCTATCGCTGTGCAATCATACCCGGAAACGTACCGTAAAACCCCGGTTCCGTTCGATGCGATTTCCATTGCAAACGGCGTCGACCTTTTCGCCGCCAATTGTGTTCCTTGTCATGGACCGCAAGCTAAGGGGAATGGCGTGCTCGCCAAAACCTTACCCAAACAACCGGTCGACCTGTTGACGGAGCCCCATACGGCCATGCACACAGCCGGCGACTTCTTCCATTGGTTGACATACGGTCGGTTTAACGGAGTCATGCCTCCTTTTGGCGACAAATTCTCAGAAGAGGAGCGCTGGGACCTGCTGAATTTCCTCCATGCCAATGCGAGGGGATATCAATCAAGAATCATTGCCCCACGTATTTTACCTCAACAGCCTTTCATGGCCACTCCGAACTTTTCCTATACTGCACACGACGGTTCAAGCGGCACACTGAAAGATTACCGAGGGAAACAAGGCTTGCTCCTGGTTCTCTTCTCATGGCCGGAATCACACGAACGGCTCGAGCAACTTCGGAAGGCTGCCGCTTCGATCACCGAAAGCGGCACGGCAATCTTAGCAGTCCCCATGACCGATCTCACTTCGACACCCCTGACCCCAGCTATACAAGAGATGCCGTTTCCTGTCGTCACCCAGGGTGCCCGAGAAATTTCCAGTAGTTATGCGCTGTTCCGACGAACCATTTCGATTCCTGACCTATTCGGTGAGGGCACACGCCCAAAACACTTAGAATTCCTCTTTGATCGTTTCGGCTATCTGCGCGCGCGGTGGATCCCTGCTGGGGACGGGCCCGGGTGGGCGGATGTTGATCTCCTGGTACAACAGATCACTCAACTCAACCAGGAATCGGAAATTTTACCTCCACCGGGAGATCACGTACATTGAAGCTCCTCCTTCTCTCTTCGCTGAATATATTTTGTACCCTCATTAATTGTTCCTCTTCCCAACCAAACTGCATCACAAACACATTGCACCGGAGCCCCAGGGTGAGGAGGCGTTAGATTTGGGCTGGAGCAATACCTTGGATCTAGAGTTCCGCGCAAGCCACTGACGTACGTGACACCCTGATCCAGGTACGATCAGCACGAGGAAGAGGGATATCGGACGCCCATCATGCACCCTCCTGAATCGAATGACCTTACGGCAGTGGGATAGGCTGGTCTGTCTTGCCAGAATGGCTCACGTAGTTAAATCCATCCTGGAAGTAGAGAGTACGTGATACTCCAGAGAGTTGATGGACGATCGACCGTTTCCACTGCGGCATAAAAGTTACCACTACCTACTAAAGTATGAGATTGAAACCGACCTACCAATCTTGACTTCCCACACGTGCAGGAGTATACATCCTGACTCGCTGGCCAAGCTTCCCACAGCACATATATTGCAAGGGTTTAGATGGCCTCTCCCCAGATATTTTGCTTGACTCGTCTCGAATCTTTGTCGGATACTTGTGCACTTTTACGGGTCCTTCCACCAAAAAATAATGTCCTACAGGCTGTGGCGGGATCTTTTCATGAGACGTAGTATTCGGTAGCTGCACACTTTCATTTAACACAAGGAGGTAGGGGATATGGCAGCTGACAGTTCTGGGCGCGGGTATGACATTTCGCAGTGGTATGACTCGAAGCCGGTGAAGATCGGCTGGT
>CAZJOQ010000137.1:0-9985 GCA_964547625.1 uncultured Nitrospira sp. | reverse complement strand
GGATTAATGAAGCCGGTCTCATAGGTAGCATTGAGACCGGCATAGAAGAGGACGCGCTCGCTGGAGGGACCTCCCAGATCGAGCGCCGCCTGCGGTCGTATTGTGCCTTCGGTAAGCGTGTCGGTCTTGTCCGAGCAAAGCACGTTCATACTCCCGAAGTTTTCGATGGAAGCGAGGCGCTTGACGATCGCTTTCTGCTGAGCCATGCGTTTGGCGTCGTGTGACAGATTCACGCTGATGATGGCTGGCAGAAGTTGTGGCTGAGGCCCACGGCGAGAGCCATGGAAAACAATAATGAGTCGAGTACTGGCCGGTGGAGATAGACGTTGATGGCGAAGATGGCGAACACGAGGAGGAGCGTCACTTCGAGCAACAAATATCCAAAGCGCCGGACGCCGCGCTCAAACTCCGTCTCCGGAGGTCGAAGCATCACGTGAGCAGCAATGCGGCCGAATTCCGTCTCTTTGCCCACGTGCACGACGATGGCTTTCGCATGTCCGCTGACGACGTGTGTGCCCATGAAGACGCTGTTCGTCCGTTGGCTCAATGTGGATGCGGCGGCAATGACTGATACAGACTTCTCGGCAGGGAAGGTTTCGCCAGTCAACATGGCTTCATCGACGAAAAGATCTTTCGATTCAATCACCAGCCCGTCGCCGGGGAGGCTGGATCCGGCTGAGAGGTCGATGACATCGCCGGGGACGATCTCTTCAATCGGCACTTCGATGAGTTGTCCATCTCGCCAGACCTCGGTCTTGACCCGAACGAGCGAAAGCAAGGCAGTAACCGCTTTTGCGGCGCTATGCTCCTGCCAAAATCCCAGCAACGCGCTGATCAGAATGATGACAAGGATGATGAGCGCATCGGTTCGATCCGCGAGGAAGAACGATACAATTGCCGCAAAGAGTAGGATGAGGATAATCGGACTACGAAATTGTGAGAGCAGGGTGAACAGGGGGCGAATGTCCTGGTGAGGCTTGACCCGGGCCGGGCATATCGTGCTTGGCGCTCTTGAGCCTCCTCCGAACGAAGGCCCTCGGGTCTTGATTGAAGGACGCCAAGGAGTTCATCCGCCGGTGTGCTCCAGAAAGCTGTCTCACGACTATTCATAGTGCAGGGCTTCGATCGGGTTCAGCTTCGAGGCCTTGTTGGCCGGATAGAGACCGAAGAACAGCCCGACGACGACAGAGAAAAGAAACGCGGCCACCACAGCTTCTGTGTTGATGATCGTCGGCCAGCCGATCATGGTGGTGAGCAGCAAGGAGATGCCGATTCCCGCGGCGACGCCGAGCACTCCACCGATTGTCGTCATGATGATCGCTTCGATAAGAAACTGCAGTAAGATGTGCATGCGTTTGGCACCGACAGCCATGCGCAATCCGATTTCCCTCGTCCGTTCCGTCACCGACACCAGCAGGATGTTCATGATGCCGATGCCGCCGACGATCAGCGAGATCGACGCGATGCTCATCAACATGAACATCATGGTCTGGCTCGTGCCGGCGATCGTCTTCGCGATGTCCTCCATCGTGCGAATTGTGAAGTCGTCTTCTTCGGATTGGTGCAGTCGATGCTTCGCGCGTAGCAGATCTTTGATGTCGTCCGCGACTGCGGGGATTTCGTCCCGGGTCGTGGTTGCCACCAGAATGATTCCGACGGTTCCTAAGAACTTCGTCCCCAGGACTTTGCGCTCAGCTGTTGAGAATGGAAGCACCACGAAGTCGTCTTGGTCCTGCCCTGTGATGGATTGGCCTTTCGAGGCCAGGACACCGATGACTCTGAGTGGAACATTTCTGATACGAATCTCGCTTCCCACGACCTCCTCACCTGGCTCGAACAGATTCTGGACAACCGTTTTCCCCAAAATGACAACTTTCGCCGCTGAATCGAGGTCAGACTGAGTGAAGAAATTCCCTTGGGCGATGGGCCAGTTCCGAATATCGGGAAAGACAGGGGTTGTTCCGAAGACGATCGTGCTCCAGTTCTTGTTTTCTCGGATGGCTTGAAGGACTGATCGTGTGCCGTACATTGCGGTCGTGACACTCTCGACTTTTCTCTCGATGTCCTCTGCATCGTCTACTGTCAGCGTCGAAATGGAGCCGAGTCCGCCGCGGACACCGCCGACCGTGGTCGCGCCCGGGACGATAATCAGAACATTGGTGCCAAGATTCGAGATTTCGGCCTGTACAGAGGCCGTCGCGCCCTGACCCAGGCTGACCATGGCGACCACTGCGCCGATTCCGATGATGATACCCAGCATCGTCAAGCCGGCGCGCAAAGGATTCCGGCGGAGAATGCGGAGCGCGGAAACGAAGGTGAGCCAGAAAAAAGACATAAGAATAGCCCTCAGCGCTCAGCGCTCAGAGGTGACTCTTCGGTTACTGGCTGAGAGCTAATAACTGATCGCTGATAGCTCTTCTCCTTCATCTCATTCCCCGACTCGGTTCGAAGCCAGGCGGCAATTTCTTCTGGGCCTGCTCTTCCTGTGTCTCAATACCTACGATGACGCGGTCTCCTTCCTTCAATACACCATCCGCAATCTCAGTGGAGAGTGAGTCTGCAATGCCGGTCGTGACATCCACTTGACGGGGTTGGTTAGCGGAATCCAACACCCAGACTCGCGTCGCCTTTTTGTCGAGCGGTACGTTTGGCATGCGGAATCTCAGCGCGCCGTTCGGCACCCGCAGCGGATGTTCCTTGCGGGACGTGACGATTGTCACGTTTGCCGTCATGCCCGGCTTTAGCTTCAGCTCAGGATTGCTCACGGTGATGACCACGTCATAGGTCACGACGTTCTGAATACTAATGGGTGCGTTGCGCACCTGGGTCACCACACCCTCGAAGAATTGCTTGGGATAAGCGTCCACGCGGAAGTTCGCTTCCGTGCCTTCCGTGACGCCGCCGATGTCGGATTCGCTGACGTTAGCATTGACCTGCATTTTGGTCAGATCCTGAGCAATCACAAAGAGGATCGGCGTCTGGAATGCGGCGGCTAGGGTTTGACCGACATCCACGTTCCTAGAGATGACGATGCCGCTCACCGGCGAGTAGATTGTAGTGAAGCCGAGGTCCAGTTCTGCCGAGGCCAGCGCCGCTTCGGCCTGATCCAGCTGGGCCTGCAGGACCTCGATATTGGCCACCGCGTCTCGGTAGTTCGTTTCAGTGAGATCCACGTCCGCTTGCGAGACGAATGCCTGTGGTCGGAGTGCTGCCATTCGATCGAATTCCCGCTTGCGCTGAGCGGCCAGCACTTTGGCCCTCGCCAGGTTTCCTTTGGCGCTCTTGACGGCAGCTCGCGCCTGGCTCAAGCGGGCCTTGAAAGGTTTCTGATCAATTTGCGCGAGGACTTGTCCCTTTGCGACTTTTGAATTGAAATCGGCGAAAAGGTGTGCAACTTTTCCGGAGACCTGGCTGCCGACCTGCACGGAGACGACAGGATTGATTGTGCCGGTCGCCGTGACCATGGCCGTGATCGGACCTCGATCGACGAGGGCCGTCTTGTAGGAGACTGGAGGAGGACCGGACGTGACCAAGTACCAGGCCCCTACGCCGAGCAGCAGAAGGATCGTCCCGATACCCAACGCGATAGGCCATCGGGATCGTCTTTTCGGCGGTAAGCCGATCGGTGCAAGAATGCTGGAGCGGCTTGTTGATACGTCGCCAGGTACAATCGTAGTGACCGGCACGTGGCGCAGGGAATCTTTTAGCTCCTCGGGCATCACCCACCTACCGGTTGCGTGACTTGAGGCTTGTGGCTCTGCCTCAGTCGACTGGCTAGAACTTTGCGGGCCTCTTCAGCAGCCAGCAGCATCAGCGCGCCGAGAACGAGTGGAGCATAAATCCAAAGAGGCAAAGGGCTGGTTCCAAAGATCTGGTTTCCGATCGGTGTATAGGTGATGAACGCAACGATGGTTAGTTCCGTGAGGATTCCCCAGAGGATAAGCCGGTTGCTGAACCAGCCTAGCTTGGCCACCGAAAGATGATCGGATCGGCACGCAAACACGTTCGCGACCTGTGCCAGTACTATCCCGGCTACAGTCACGGTTGTTGCCTCTTTATATAATGTTGAAGACCAGTCTAGGTGCTCTCCCCATGTCCAGCCCCGACTATACAGGTAAAGGAAGAATCCTCCCATTGCCAGCCCTGCCTCAATGATTCCGAGGAAGAGATAGGCTCGGAACAGGAGGGGGGAAGCTCAGCAGCCGTTCACTTCGCGAGCGTGGCGGAAGGTCCATAACACCGGATTGTGGTCGCTCTGTCCCGAGGCCTAGGGCGGGGATCATGTCGGTTCCGAGGTCGACTGCCAAGATTTGCGGAATTGTGAGGGCCAACGGCATGCCGATAAAACCATAGCCAAGAAATGGGACTATTTCCGGGACGTTGCTCGCCAGTATATAGGACGAGAATTTGCGAATGTTGTCATAGACAGTACGGCCTTCTTCGATCGCACTCACGATCGTTGCGAAGTTGTCGTCAAGCAGTATCATGTCGGCCGTTTCTTTGGCGACATCCGTACCGGTGATGCCCATCGCGATGCCGATGTCGGCTTTCTTGAGAGCCGGCGCGTCGTTGACTCCGTCGCCGGTGACCGCGACTACTTCCCCCATCTCCTTGAATGTGGATACGATCCGCATCTTGTGGCGCGGGGCCATCCGGGCAAAGACCGGGTCCGGTTCGCCTGGCCGAGACGGGGTCAGCAGCTGACGGAGTTGCTCGTCGCTCGTCTTGTCGAGCTGCGACCCTTCGATGACCGGGACGAAACTGCTCGGTGACGGTGCAGCCTGTTCAGGAACCAGGCCGATCTTCCGTGCGACGGCTAGTGCCGTGAGCGGATGGTCGCCGGTGACCATAACAATGCGGACACCGGCTCTTTGGCATTTCGTGATGGCCTCGGGCACTTCTCGGTGCGGCGGATCCATCATGGCCACGAGTCCGAGGAATGTCAGGTCTGATTCAATCGTTTCTACTTCAATGTGCTCAGGCTGATGGGCCACTTCGCGCATGGCGACGGCGAGCACGCGGTAGGCCTGCTCGGCAAAGGATCGGCTCTGACTCAGGATGCGCGTGCGCTCATCCGAGGTCATGGTTATGGCATTGCCATGGACGTGAGTGTTGGCGCAGAGAGGCAAGACCGATTCCGGAGCGCCCTTGGTGAATGCGATGAGTCGTCCTTCTGCCCAATGGAGGGTGCTCATCCGCTTCCGATCTGCATCGAATGCCAACTCCCCCATGCGCCGCAGGGGAGGCCGGTGGGCCAGCCCATGTTCGATGGCAAATTCCAACAACGCAACTTCCGTAGGATCGCCAGTGACTACGAAACGTCCATCGGACTTCCGGACACGTTTGGCGTTGTGGCAGTGGAGGAGTACGTCAAAAAATGGTCGCCATCGCTGCGCGTCTGTGGTGCTGACCAAGCGCCCTCTGGCGAAGAAACAGCCTTCTCGTGATTCGATCACAAGTCCATCGGCGAAAAAGCGATCCACTTTCATGCGATTTTCCGTCAATGTCCCCGTCTTATCCGTACAAATCACCTTGGTGCAGCCGAGGGTCTCAACTGAGGGCAGGTGCTTGATCAATGCGTTGCGTTTCGCCATGCGCTGGCTGCTCATGGCGAGGGCGAGGGTGACGGTCGGGAGTAAACCCTCCGGCACGTTCGCCACGATGATGCCGATGCCGAAGATCGCACTGATCCAGAATCCGAGTCCCGTTGAGACACCGATCACGAAGAATGTGGCTCCCATAGCCAATGAAATGACGCCGACAATACGGGTGACCTTAATGATCTCTTGCTGAAGGGGGCTGAATTCAGTTTCGACCGTGGTGGTGAGGGCGGCGATCTTGCCGAACTCCGAACGCATCCCAGTGGCAAAGACTACGGCGCGACCATGCCCCGATAGGATGGTGGTGCCGGCGAAGACAAGATTCGGGAGGTCGAGCCAGTGCCCGTCCGGTGTGGCCTCGGTCATCCGTCGTTTTGGTCTTGACTTGCCGGTCAAGGCGGCATTGTCCACCCGCATGCCTTTCGCTTCGATGAGGCGCGCATCGGCCGGCACCCGTTCGCCTTCTTCTAAGATCAGCACATCGCCGGGCACGATTTCGCTCCGTGCGACTTCAACGAATTGCCCGTCTCTTGTGACCCACGCCTTGCTCGGCAGCAGGCGGCGGAGTGCCTGAACGGCATGTTCCGCTTTGTATTCCTGGAAAAAAGCGAACCCGGCGTTGATGATGATGACGCCGAGGATGGCCCAACCCAGCGTTGCCATACCCTCACCGGGTTGCATGAAGTCGGCCGCAAATGAGAGGCCGGCGGCGATCCAGAGGAGAATGGCGAGGAAGTGGGTGAAATGGTGGAAGAGACCACGGAGGAGCGAGTAGCGATCCGGCTCGACGAGAACATTCGGTCCGTATCGAGCCAATCGCCGTTGCGCCTCATCGGAAGACAAACCACCGTTACTGGTTTCCAGCCGCTTCAGCACATCTTCGATCGGAAGCTGGTGAATGTCGTGATGGCTGAACTCAGGCACGGGCTCCTCGCACGATCAGCACGGAGCAGGGGGCATGTCTCAGCAAGCTTTCAGACACACTGCCGAGATGAAGCCGCTCGGTCTTGGTCAAATCACGAGCGCCGATGACCAGTAACTGGTCATGATTGGCCTCAATATATTTCACAATGGTATCGATCACGTGGTTCATCTGGACCTGTGTGACGACGGGGTAGCCTTCTTTGATGAAATCGTCCCGCAGGCCGTTCACCAGCGCCGTGGCTCGTTCCATGACCGGTCGTTTCAATTCGGCCAGCTGTGACTCAGACAAGTAGCGTGCGGCGAAGTCCGTGACGGGACTTTCAGCCGAGGTCAGAATCGTGACGGTGGCGGTTTCGGGAAGAATGCGAGAACGGAGAAACCGTGCGGCGGCACGTGACGGTTTGGAGTCATCAACCGCAAGGGCGACATGGAGAAGTTTGGGCATCGGCTGTTTGACGACCAAAACTGAACAAGCAGCTGTCGATGCTACCTGCCGAGAGACGCTCCCCAACAAGAATCCCTGAATGTCGCTCAAGCCGCGCGACCCCATAATGATCAGACTCGCCTTCAATCGTCGCGCGTGCTTGACGATCGCGTTCGCAAGTGGGCCGTGAGCCAAGATGATCTGGAGTTTGGTACGCGGTGCAGTAGTCGCCTGGCCAAGGGCAACGCGGGCTGATCGTGCTGCATCTCGAAGAAGAATGCCGCCGGCCTTTTCCATGGCGGCTAGCGCGCGGCGCTCGCCAAGGGCATTCTTGCCTGTGAGTGATTGAAGAGCTGGTTTATCGATCACATGCAACAACGTGACATGCTCGGGTTCGCGACTGGCGAAGGCCTCAAGCGCTTGAATCCCCCACTGTGAATACTCCGATCCATCTATGGCACATAAGATCCGCATGATCGATTCCCTTCCTCGTTTGATGGAATAGTATGGAAAACGTTCCAGGTATCAGACCTGCATTGGATGTGCCTGTGGGATGGAGAGAGATAGACGAGGAATCTCTGATATACCAAACAGTTAGGAGTGGAGTCCCCGTTTTGGTCAACCAGGATGTTGAGGCATTTTGCAGCAGAGGTAGTGGCAGCACTGTGGTGATTGGCGTCAGTGAGCGCGAGTCTCGTGACTTGAAGATGAAAGAAGATGGCGCTTTCACTAAGGAGGGGCGATGAAGAAGAAGACGAAAACGAAAAAGGTAAAGGTCGTCAAGGTCAAAGACTTCGATTCCATGACAGTCAGCCAGGTCATGGAGAAAGAAGTGCAATTTGTCCGTATGCGAACGAAGGGAGATGTGATTGCCTCCCTCATGATCGAAGGATTCGGGGCCGTTCCGGTCGTGGAGAACGGGCGTAAACTAGCCGGTATCGTCAGCGAACATGATCTCTTGGCCGCCGTCGACGATGGTCACCATCTCGGTGTTGTTTCGGCAAAGGACATCATGACCTCCAACCCTTATTCAGTTCGGCCTGAAACGACACTCGGAACGTTGGTTCACGTCCTGCGCGCGAGCGATCTGGTGCGCGTCCCTGTCGTGAATGAGAAGGATACGCTGATCGGCATCATTGCCAGACGCGATGTCTTGCGAACCTATCTGGCCACTGGTGGGAGACGACAACAGTGAGGAGTATATGAGACAAACTGAATTCTTCTTAAAAGCCTGCGATCCGAAAGCCTTGACCGTAGGGCAGCTCATGCAAGACGCGGTCACGCGATGCACGACGCGCACCGACGCTTCGACCATTGCCCATCTGATGACTCACCGAAACTACGGGAGCTTGCCAGTTGTAGATGAGGAGGAGACATTGGTTGGGATCGTGACCGAATACGATCTGCTGCAGGCCATGCTCGAGGGGCGAGATCTCCGGAAGATTCTCGCCACGGAAATTATGTCGGCTCATCCTGTGGCCGTGACTGAAGATCAAACCCTTGGTCAAGTGGCCGATCTGTTCCAGGACCGCTATTTAACCCGTGTGCCGGTGGTCCGAAACAACAAACTGGTGGGGATTCTTGCGCGGCGGGATCTGCTCTTCGGCTATATGAAAGCGTCGCAGTATTGGTCGTAGGGGTCAAACGTATGTGATCAAGAGGCGCGGTTGTATTTCCCGTCGGGTACGCTGATATCGATCATGCCCACTGCATTATCATGGTTGGTGTGGAATAGCCTTTTCTTCTTCATTGTTCTTGTCTCTACTGATGCCTCCTCGGATCAAAAAGCAATAACCCATAGCCCCTGCGGCATGAGGTATCCCAGCGATGCGACCGTGCAATGGGACTGTCGAACCCTCAACGTGGGCGAATCGTTGGGAAAGTTGTTCGGGGAGCAGTGGACCAGTGTCGCACGCTTCAATCGAATCGATCGGCGTCATGTGCATGATGGGATATCCATCAAGGCGCCGAGGCAGCTCGACGAGCTCGAATCATTCTTGCCGCTTCCGTTGTTGTACCTCATTGCAGATCAAGAGAAGCAGTTCATTCTCGTTGACCTCTCTGAGCAGTTTCTCGGAGCGCATGAGTATGGCGCTCTCTTCTTTGCACTCCCGATCGCTTCCGGGGGAGCACACAACCCAACGCCCACTGGAGAATTTCGTATTACCGCAGCTCACCGTGCCCATCGATCCTGCCTCTATACAATCGAAGGAACAGAACGGCCCTACCCGATGAACTACGCATTACAGTTTTATCTCGATCGCGACGGGGTATCCTATTGGATTCACGGACGCGACTTGCTGGGTTACCCTACCTCGCACGGCTGCATCGGGCTTTACGATGAACCAATGCAGAAACTACAGTACGGCTTTCCCAAAGACCCGGAACTGAACGATGCAAAGCGATTGTTTGAATGGGTGTTAGGTGGCGAAGTGGAAGATGACCGCGTGATCCTGCTTCCGCAAGGCCCAAGAATTCGCATCGTAGGCCGGGCGACGGTAGTGTCCAAACTGGGACGGGGGCAATCCGTAATTTCTGGACATGTTCGAACTTACGGGGAAGCAATTGCGCTAAACACGGGCTTACGAATTCTAGATGATGATCTCGCAGGGCTGAAGAAAGACTTTCAGCGGGATTTCACGGTCGTCATGTCCTTGGACATGTTTGGCTCGAAGCTCCTTTAGCGCGGCCACAATCTGTGGCAAGAAAGAAGATTCATAGCCGAGTGCGGCCATAAATAGCGTATTGGTATTCTGGTTCGTTGGCGGATTGGAGGCAGTCACGGTCCCGGTCACACCACTGCCTCCCACGCCTGAAATCACGGTGTATCCTTTGATCCCCAGTTTTTGAAACAGCACAACAATCTCTTCTTCAAACCTCTTCCCACAGACAATGTGCAGCATCTTCATGATAGTCCTCGCCGACGCTATTCGTGCGCTCGTGACAATTGCTCATTTAGCGTACCACAACAGCAGAAATCCTTAACCCTATAAACGGCTGTAGAAACGTGGGGCTGCTACGCGATACCCTCACTGGC
>CAZJOQ010000136.1:0-10196 GCA_964547625.1 uncultured Nitrospira sp. | reverse complement strand
CTAGGGCCAACTGAAATGATACATTCCCGCACATCGATCCTCGGTAGGATCGTAGTTCTAACCGGTCATCAGGAATCGACTGTTACGGTAGGTGCCATGCTTGTCGCGAGCGTAGCCATGCTCATCATGGCTAGTTGCGTAGGGATGGAGTCCCGTCAACCGCTTCCTACGGCGCCCTCGGTGGATCTCACTCGTTATATCGGGACTTGGTATGAGATCGCCCGGCTTCCGATGTGGTTTCAACGGCATTGCATCGACTCGAAGGCCATTTATACGATTCTTCCCGATAACAAGATCGCCGTGCATAACGAATGCGTGACTGATTCAGGAACTCTCGATCAAATCGACGGAATTGCGACGGTGGTGGACCCCACGACGAATGCCAGATTGGCAGTGACATTCAACAATGTTTTCACGCGACTTATTGGCCCGTCTCGGGAGGGCAACTATTGGATTATCGACCTTGATCCCGACTATCGCATCGCAATGGTCGGCACGCCGGACCGACGCTATCTGTGGATT
Source organism: uncultured Nitrospira sp. (assembly GCA_964547625.1). Taxonomy (GTDB): domain Bacteria; phylum Nitrospirota; class Nitrospiria; order Nitrospirales; family Nitrospiraceae; genus Nitrospira_D. The sequence continues at coordinate 9,674 of CAZJOQ010000136.1, read as the reverse complement.
CTTTCACGGCGGCCTCACCTCGACGACCCCACTTACCAACGCTTGGTCGCCAAGGCTGAGGCGCTTGGCTTTCCCATTTCTGAGCTCATCAGAGTGCAACGCTCCTCCGACATTCCAACAAGTTGCGGAAGGCACCCTACTGAACACGCAATCTGTATGACCGCACTCTGATGATTGACACCGGCCCTTCCGCCACGTAGGTTTTCTCGGACACGATACAAATAGACATCTTTACCCAAGGCATCAGCGCTGTGGACTGGTCACTGCTCATACTTCCGCTCATTGTTCTTATCGCGGGAAGCCTCGGTTGGTTGTTTCTGCGCCGATTCCTCGACAATACCAGGAATGAGTTCCGAGAATATCAACCAACCCTTCGCGTGACCAATCTCTCGACGATGAACACAGGCGACGTCGTCACACTGACACCAGAAGTAGAAAATCTGGGGCCCGGCGTGGCCTACGATTGCCTCCTGCAGTTAGCCGGATGGGATGGAAGTTTTTCTGTGAAAGCTCTTCATCCACAGGGCCCTCGATATCGGAGACATTCCATACCCATCGTTCTGGGGCCGGGCGCTCCAATCCGCATGAAGCCTATGAGTCGGTGTTTCTTACGCCTCTCGTATCGCGATCGCTGGGAGCAACGGTACGAATGCTGGTATCCAGTTGCTCAAGTCCAGAGCTCGAACAATCGCCTCTACAACATCCGCATTGATCTCTCTCAACCTGAGTTCACCGAGCCCCATCCGTCAGTTCGTGAAATGTGGAAACTGCTGCGCCAGAGTTCTGACGGCGAAGATGAAGGGAGCCATGAATGATGCTGAGCAACGCGTAATCGTGATCTCCTCAAACCTTGCGTAATGGCACAGCAAATCACTCAATGCACTCCTCCTTGCCTCAATCGTATAGAGGAACCGAATAGCGACTTCTCACATATCTCGACCGCGAGGGCTTGCAATCTACGTTCGCGAGACGTACCATTTTCATGACGCACTCACGCTGAGTCGCCGTATGCCTTCGAAGACCATGTAACAATCGGTCGTGCCGGTCGACAGAGAAACCGCGGTCTCACTGTAGAAAGGAGGGCTCAGATGCCACCTAAAATTCAGATCGACCCGATCGTCAAAATCACAAAGACTGATGAGGAATGGAAAAAGCAATTGGCGGCAACAGCATATCGCGTGTTGCGGCATGAAGATACCGAGCGTCCATTTGTGAACCCACTGCATGACAATCATGAATCTGGGCTCTACTATTGCGCCGGCTGTGACTTGCCGTTATTCTCATCCGAACACAAATTCGACAGTGGCACCGGATGGCCCAGTTTTTGGCAGCCGATTGATCCTCGAGTCGTTGAGACCCGGACGGATTTCAAACTGTTTCTGCCACGAACGGAGGTTCACTGCGCCCGCTGCGGGGGACACCAGGGCCATGTATTTAAGGACGGCCCAAAGCCGACTGGGCTCCGCTACTGCATCAACGGAGTTGCGCTGAAATTTGTGGCTGGATGATTCTCATAATACCAACTCGCTCCCAGCCCCCTTGACGGCCACTTTTATGCCACTCGGGCCAGCCTAACTCCCCGCTGGCACTTGCCGACTTGTTCGCGTTACAATTCAGAAGCAGGCATCATTGATTCAGGATCGTCATGTTCGGCCGAGTGCTACTATTCCTACTTCTGCTTCCTTTACTGCTTTCATGTGGAGAGTCAGGCGGCCTGTTTACGTCAACGACCAATCCTTGCTCATTGCTGACAGGGGCGGAAGCGCAACAGGCGCTGGGTGAGCCGGTCCAGGAAGGCACGCTCTCGGATCCATCAACCTGTCTCTTCAAGGCTCTCGGTCACGATGGCAATGCCGTCACCGTTCAACTCAATGAGTCGGCCGGCAAAGACCAGCGTGTGTGGTTCAATAAGGAGCGCCTGGGCCGTGATAGTCGTCTCATTCCAGGGCTAGGCGACGGTGCGTTTCGAATCGACTCCCCGCCGACATTATCCCGTCTGACATTCATGCATAAGGACGCGCTGGTGACGGTCATCATCGCATCAACCAAGCAGAAGCATCTGGGCGAGTCTGTAACCCTGTTGAGCCGGTCCGTCGCGACTCATTATGGAGCTACGTTGGCCACGACGCTGCCTCCTATGGCTTCCAACTCCACCCCAAGTGAAGGGATGAACACTCACCTCGGCTCACGGTCAACCCCTGTGAGTCTGACACAAACACTTCCTGGCCCGTCCGAGACCCAGACCGGACCGCACAAGGCACCCTCTCTTGATCCAACCAGCCTGATAGGAACCTGGCACACCCGGTCAACACAGGGGACAACCCAGCATGACATGCTACTCATCATCAAGCCGAACCTCGAATGGTCACTCTCCTCAATGATGCAATTTGATGGGGTCGTGAACGCCGAAGGAGGGCTGTGGTTACTCGAACGAGCCAATACGTTCAAGGGGCTTGGTTGGAAGGGGTCATACCGGAAAAAGACGGCGGACTCATTCGCCAGCACCGGCAGCGTCCAGGCCACGTGGACACGACTCGCGCCCGATGAAGACCCAAAACGCATTCCAACAGAACTCTGGAAACTGCGACGCGACGCAACCAGCGTACCAGTGTTCCAAATCAAAACAGTCGATCCCGATTTAGTCGGCCAGTGGGAAGGGGCCGGCACCTATGCAGGCGGCTCCGCCGCTTTCGTGTGGGCGATCAAGCCTTCCGCGGCGACAGACTTGCTGATCGTCGAGTCGCTCCGTGGGACCGTAAAGACCAAGGACGGCCTCCCGCAACTTCAACCGATCAAGAAGAAGGGCCAACGAGTCAGCGTCGTCGCCATCTATGACCATGGCTTTACGACGACCGATGGAAAAACCAACCTTCGCTGGAGCAAACTCCGCCCCGAATCGACAGAAAATGGTCAGCTCTAGCGGCGGCCCCTCAGCGCTTTCTTGTTGAAAGGGCTCCCTCTTATGCCAAACCCCACAGAGCGCATCGGATTTGTCGGTGTCGGTCGTATGGGTGCCAATATGGCCAGGCGCCTGAAAGGACAGGGGCACTGCATCGCAGCGGTTCAAGATCGTCATGCCGGATCATCGGAGACCTTGGCACAGGAACTGGGATCGGAACAGGCCAGGTCACCGGCGCGTGTCGCTCAAATATCGGATATCGTCATCACTGTCGTATCCGACGACGATGCGATGCGTGAGATTTATGCGGAACAGGACTCGGCCAGCTTGATAGCACACGCAAAGGATCGCCTGTTCATCAATTGCGCGACGCTTTCGCCCAACGTTCATCGAGACATTGAATGGCTGGTTACAGACCGGGGTGGCAGGTCCCTGGAAGCATGTATGGCAGGAAGCATTACTCACGCTCTAGAAGGGACATTGTATTTAATGTGCGGTGGCAAACCCGAGGTCTTTGCAAGTGCGAAGGTCGTCCTCGAAGCTCTCGGAACAAAAGTGCAATATATCGGCCAGGCCGGCGAAGCAGCACAAGTGAAAGCATTGGTGAATATGGTGATGAACAGCAACACCGTTGCGCTGGCAGAAGGGTTAGGACTGGGAGCGGCAATTGGGATCGACCTGACTCTCCTCCGCGATGTCTTCAGCCAGACTGGGGCCGCGTCGCGAGTACTGGACACAGACGGCGAAGATATGCAGCTGCGCGCCCATGCATGTTACTTTTCCGTGGCCCATGCTGCAAAGGATTCGGCCATTGCGCTCGACCTAGCTGAGCAGGCCGGCCTGTCTCTTCCGATCGCACGGTCCACATTGGGCCAATACCGACGCTTGATTGAATTGGGAAAAGGTACCTTGGATAAGTCTGCAGCTGCCGAATTGACCTTCCCGGACCGCCTGGCTCATCAAAGAGCACGTGCGATTCCGGAGATAACTTGAAAAAGAGAAACGACAGTACTGTTCTAGGTTAGGCTTGGCCTGAAAAGAAACTCTTCACCTGATCAACCGGGACACAACCGACCAAGAGATCACCGTCCGGAGATACGACCAAAGGCACACCGTTTTGACCCGTGGCATGCCAGGCCGTTTCCCATTTTTGAGCAATCACGAGATACTCGTCATCAACGTCTTCTGTGCCCTCTTCTCCTGCGAGTTGCTTCACAACTTGGAGATTAGAAATATCTCGTCCCTCGCACCAGAAAGCACGGTACGTGCGCTTGACGAAGTCCATCCCACGCTGAACATCTTGTCGCAACAGTGCCGCTGCTTGTTTGATCGCTGGTAACGTGTTGGGCTTCCCGCTCGGCAAACGAATCGGAAGACCGGGAGCTAATCGCTGTACGACTGCAACCTCATGCTTCAATTCAGCTCCCAAGGAACCTTGCCAGGGCTTCATTAGCCGCGGCAGATGCGGCGCATGCTGGACTCCATGCCACTCACAGAAATCCAATAGATTCATCTCATTTAGCCGCTCATGAAGCGCGTAGCAGAACGGACAATTGAAATCGCTATACAGGAGAAACTTTTTCGAAGGAGCAACGGTGGTCATGATGCCACTTTACCGAAGTGGCGCAAGAGAATCTACCCCGAGAGTGTCGGCGACGACCGGTAAGAACTCCACAGGGTTAAGAGTCGGCGTGGCGCATCAACTCTTGAAGATGGGTACGAAGTATCGGCAATGTCAACGGCTTGGTCAGAACCCTATCCATACCGGCTTGAAAACACTTTTGCGTTTCCTCGTCGGAGGTGTGGCCGGTCAGAGCCATGATCGGTAATCGATTAGACGTGCCTTCTTCACGGCGACGGAGTTCCTTCGTGGCTTCATATCCATCCATCTCCGGCATTTCACAATCCATCAAGACCACATCGTAGGTCGTCCGACCAATGGCCTCCACCGCTTCCAGTCCAGTGCGGGCCACTTCAACCTGGCATCCGAGCTTTTGCAGAAACTTGCAGGCAACGACTTGATTGATTTCATTGTCGTCGGCGACCAATACACGCAGCGGTCCGACCTGCTCACCTGAGCTGCGTTGGTCCGGCCCCAAGGAGGTTGTGCCCACCTCTCGATGGATCGCCGGGAGAAGATTGGTCGTGTACGCGAACGTGCTGCCCTGACCGACTGCACTGGCAACAGCAATAGTCCCGCCCATCAGCTCGACAAGCTGACGACAGATCATTAGGCCAAGCCCGGTTCCACCAAATCGTCTCGCGATTGACGTGTCGGCTTGTGTGTATGCCTTGAACAAATGTGCCTGCTGGTCGGAAGTTAATCCGATACCTGTATCGTGAACGCTCCACTGAAGCACCACCACCTCTGAACTATTGTGTCGGTCCGGTTTCAAGGACACAGCCACCGTCACTCCTCCGCGCTCCGTAAACTTGATCGCGTTCCCCACAAGGTTGAACAGAATCTGACGGAGCCTGATTGGGTCGCCTCGAAACACGTCCGGCACATCCGAGTCAATTTTCACGGAAACAGTGAGCCCTTTTCTGGCCGCCGATTCCGCTACCAGCGTCGTCACATCTCCGATCAGCGACGGCAGATCGACATCAGCGACTTCCAGAGTCATCTTACCCGCTTCAATTTTTGAAAAATCGAGAATGTCGTTCACCAACGTGAGTAACGCGTCGGCGGAGCGATGCATCGTCTCGATCAGCTTGCACTGCTGGGCTGTCAGCGATGTATCGCGAAGAAGTTGTGTGCATCCCAACACCCCATTCATCGGGGTTCGAAGCTCATGGCTCATTGTGGCCAGAAAGATCCCCTTCGCCCGCGTCGACTCCTCGGCTGCTTCTTTCGCCCGGCGCAAGGCCACATCAGACGTGATATCGAGCCCATAGGCCCGTATCAGTTCCAGCTCTTTGAGAGGGAAAAGCGACCACGCGATCACCTGATCGGCAACGACATGCTCGACTCGAGCCAGCGAGGATTCCGTTGCGAGACATTCCTGTAGCATTGCTGAAAGATTCGCGGGGAACATGGCCTCTATTCCAGATTCAAGCACCCCCCACTGCTCCATCACATTGAGCATGCCGGTGTTGGCGTAGAGTACCGAACCCGCAGCGTCAAATTCCACGATGGGATTCGGCGCATCCTCGGCAAGCCGCGCGGCTCGTTGAACATCACGCTGAATCTCCATGGCATTCGTCAGATCATGCACCACCACCACGCCACCAACTCGCGTGCCTTGTTGCGTTCGCGGGTAGAATGATAGTGACAGCTCAAATTGGGTCCCGTCCTCTCGTGTCCACAAGTGGGAAGGAACGACGACAAGTTCTCCGGTGTGCACCATTCGATTGAATGGGCACTGAGCAACATCGTTCTCGCCTGACGTCAGACAGCCGATAAGGTCATGAAAGCCTTGTCCGACTACCTTGCGGGTTCGGCCAACCAGTTGTTGTGCCACGGTATTCAAAGACACAATTCGACTGCCGTGGTCCACAAAAAAGATGGCTTCCGGAACGGATTCCATGAGGAGAGTCACATCCTCTCCCATGGGGAACCATGGTTGTTGAGACGTGGAGTGAGACGAAGAAGTAGACGTTTTAGACAGAGCCATGATGCGAGTGTAGAAGTCGTGTTTTCCTCCAACATTATCGGAAACATTACGCTCCTCCTGAAGATTCAATGGATCCGATCTTCACAGGACCGAGCCGGATATGGTCGGTTTTAGTGTGTTGATGAACCAGCTAATCGAGTCTCTCAAGTTCTTTCCATACCAACCGATAAAACACTCGATGGGGCGTAAAAGATGGTCCCAGGGAGGTGTCTATGATTTCCGCCATACACACCGCACTCACGGGCCTGACTGCTTTTGGCAAGCAACTTGAGGTTGTGGCGCACAACATCGCCAACGTCAATACGGATGGATTCAAGAAACTCCGAACAACATTCGTCGAAGCGCCAACAAGTGGTGTACTCCCTGTCGTTGAGAAAGACGATTCCTCCGGCCCAACGATCCTTCGAGACACGGGCCGAAACCAATTGGCGATCGAACTCTCAAATACCGATCTTGGCGAGGAGCTCGTGCAACAAATGCTGGCGCAGCGCAATCTCGAGGCGAATCTTCACACCATCAACACTGGTGATGCATTGCTAGGGAGTATCCTGGACCTGAAAAAGTAGAGAGACCCCTCTCGCAGCCCCAACAGCGATACTCAATCGGACCTGTTACGTTATCGCCCACTCGTGTTGATAGCTCCGCCAGGCATAGCATTCTCGTCTACCTCTATGCTATGTCGAGTCCATGCGCTCACCTCGTGTTTTGTTGTTGATCCCTCCGCTGACACAACTCAACACCCCTTATCCGTCCACCGCATATCTGACAGGATTCCTTGAGACACGCGGGATCCGTGCAGAACAGGCGGATTTGGGAATCGAAATGGTGCTGCGCCTATTCAGCCCCGATGGGCTACGCCACGTCTTCAGCCAACTCCGCACCCGAGCAGATGCTCTTCCCAAAGAAGCCGTCAACATGATGCGGGCGGAGCGGGCATATGTTCAGATGATTGAACCAGTCGTTTCGTTCTTGCAAGGACGGAACCCAGACGCCGCAACCCAACTGATTGAACCAGGAGTCTTACCCCAAGGGCCAAGATTCCGAGGTCGGAAAACCTTCCCACGCTCAGTCTCCGTGGATGACCAAGCCAAACAATGGGCAACGTTCTTTCTCGAAGATCTTGCTGATCTCGTTCAGGTTACGATCACCCCGCACTTTTCGATGAGTCGCTATGCGGAGCACATTGGACGCTCCGCTTCATCATTTGATCAGATCGCCAATGCCCTGACGGCCCCCGCTAGCCTCACTGATCAGTGGCTACTGGAATCGTTCTGGACGCACTTTGAACGGGTCAAGCCATCGCTGGTCGGTCTGTCCGTACCGTTTCCAGGTAATGTGTATGGCGCGTTCCGCATCGCACGAGCGATCAAACAGCGCTATCCCACTGTACCGGTGGCCCTCGGGGGAGGCTATGTCAATACCGAGCTACGCCGAGTCGCCGATCCTCGAGTGTTTGATTATGTCGACTTCATCATGCTCGACAACGGTGAACGCCCCCTCCTCTCGCTGATCGAATATCTCTCCGGCATACGCCCACGTCAATCGCTGTGCCGCACGATGTATCGCGAGAAAAATCGTGTGGTCTATACCGACGATCCATCGTCCACCGACTTCACGATGAGCGAGACCGGCTGTCCAACCTACCGAGGCCTAGCCCTGGATCAATACTTGACCATTCTGGACAGTACCAACCCAATGCATCGTCTCTGGTCGGAAGGTCATTGGAACAAATTGACCGTCGCTCATGGTTGCTATTGGACACAATGTACGTTTTGCGATGTTGGGCTCAACTACATCAGTCGGTACGAGATGACGCCGACCGATCGGCTGATCCAGCAGATTGAACAGCTCGTTGCCGAGACCGGTCGCACCAGGTTTCACTTTGTCGATGAAGCGGCCCCGCCTGCTGCGCTGAAATCACTCGCGCTCGCACTGTTGGAGCGAAAGATCAAGATCGCCTGGTGGGGCAACATCCGCTTTGAGACGGCATTTTCACCGGATCTGTGTCGTCTCCTGTCTGCCTCCGGCTGTATCGCGGTCACTGCCGGACTCGAAGCGGCCTCAGACCGCCTCTTGGGCAACATGAAGAAGGGCATTACCGTCGATCAGACCGCCCTCGTTGCCGCAGGATTCAAAGATGCCGGTATTCTGATCCACGCGTACCTCATGTTTGGATGCCCATCGGAAACCATTCAGGAAACGGTCGATTCATTGGAGCGAGTCCGCCAGTTGGTCGCGGCCGATCTCATTCAATCCGCCTTTTGGCACCGCTTCACCGTCACGGCGCACAGCCCGGTCGGCCTAGATCCAGACGCACACGGCCTGCGCATTCTTGGCCCTGAATTTCACGGTTTTGCAGAAAATGACCTGCTGCACAGTGACGGTCGCAGCGAAACTCCAGACTGGCTCGGCGAGGGGCTCCGCCGATCACTTCTCAACTACCTCGAACGGCGAGGACTTGATCTCGATGTCCGTCAGTGGTTCGATGAAGACGTTCCTCACTCAACAGTCCCTTCCACCTGGCTGAAATATCAGCTCAAGAACGGGGTGATCGACGATTGTTTAGAGACAGAAAGGCGATGCGTCTGGCTGGGTGGAGCGATGACCTATGAGCTGAGAGGGAACAGATCGCGACTCATTCATGCCGAGTCAGAACAGGAGCACGTCATCATTCTTCCTGAGTTACAAGCCGAGTGGGTGCAGCAATTGATCGTGACATCCACCCCACGGTCGCCCTCGCAAGCGTATCCACACATCCAACAAGCTTGTAGCCAGTTTCCTGGAACCATCTCAGACTTCAATGCGTTTCTCAAGACCTCTTCGTGGAAAAAGATCCGGTCCATCGGTTTGGTGCTTGTGTAGCTGGAACCAATCCCGCTGTCGGTCGACAGACTGCTAAGCACAGCCTCCACAACTTCGACATGGGACAGCTCCATCGAGGAGACAAAAGGAAGAGCCGGAACTCACCGTGTGAGTTCCGGCCCTTGTCCGGAGGACAGCTATCTAGGCCACGTGAGCTACTTAGTACTGCAGCTGCAACGCCACGTGGAACGAATCAACTTTTTGCACAGCTTGCCCCGGCGCCATGAACGAGAAGCCGCCTGGGCTGCCGTTGAGATCCCCGTACCGGTAGAAGGCCGAGACACGGGCATTATGGCCGG
>CAZJOQ010000135.1:0-10207 GCA_964547625.1 uncultured Nitrospira sp. | reverse complement strand
GAGAAAGGGCTCTGTACCAAATCAGATACGGTTACTGAAGAAAGAGATACAGTGGTATGGCTGGGAATCAGCCATGGGAGCCATTATCCTGCCAACAGCTCCTGATACCAGTCAAGAAGGGATTGGCCAAAAAACAGTGACACCAGGGCGCCGCAGACGAGAAACGGGCCGAATGGAATGTAGTCTTCCCGACGAATCACTTTGGCTGCGATGAGGCCAACGCCGACGACTGACCCCAGGAGGGACCCCACCATGATCGTCATGAGGGCCGGCTTCCAGCCGAGAAAGGCCCCGATCATCGCGAGAAGTTTGATATCCCCCCCGCCCATGCCTTCTTTTCCGAACAGATACGGACTCGCCCAGGCTAGCAGCCATAGGATACCCCCGCCGACTAGCACACCCAGTAAAGCGTTGAAGAATCCGAGCGGGAGGATCGTCGCGGCACTGAGGAGTCCTAGAGCAATCCCGGGGAAGGTAATCGCATTGGGAATGATCTTATGAGAAAGATCGGTTCCAGCTACGACCAAGAGAGCCGAATAGAGCATCCCGTAGGCCGCTGCAGACCAGGTCATCCCGAAAAACCATACGATCCAGACATAGCCTAAAGCATTCAGAGTCTCCACCAAGGGGTACTGGTACGGGATGCGGATCGCACAATGCCGGCAACGTCCCGCCAACAGCGCATAGCTGACGATTGGAATGTTGTCGTACCAAGCAATAGGGTGGAAACAGCCTGGGCAATGGGATCCTGGCCACGCGATCGATTCATGCCGTGGCAACCGATAGATACACACATTCAGAAAGCTACCGACGAGCGCGCCAAAGAGGGCGACAACGAGATACGCCGAGAATACTGTTTGGCTCTCATACATAATTGCTCAGAGTTCTTTCCTTACCCAGGAACCCTACTAGGGCCAAACTACCCGAATTTACATTCTTCACCGATCGTTCCATAATACCGCGGTAATGTAATCTTCGTGAGTATACCTGAAACCTATTCTGATCAAAGGAGAACGTGTCATCATGGCCAAAGTAAGAGCCAAGCCACGACCTCGAAAGTCCCTCATGAACCTTGAACCGCCGCCGCGCACCAGACGCCCGGAGTCGCTCACGTCGCGTGAACAGGAAATTTTGGAATTAATCTGGGCGGGGTTTAAAAACAAAGAAATCGGCAACCGGCTGAAGATCAGCGTCAAGACTGTTGAGGCCCATCGCGCCAATATGATGAAGAAAATGCGAGTCTCGAATACGGCTCAACTGCTGAAGACGGCTATCCAAGGTGGCGCGCTGAAAATCCGGTGAGTCATGAGTGTTGATTCCGCTGATCCCGTTGACGAACAGCTTCGAATAGAACGATCGCCGCAGCGGCGGACACATTCAACGATTGGATCTGTCCCTTCATGGGAATATGGATACATTCATCACAATGCTGAATGACGCCCGCTCGGATGCCTCTTCCTTCTCCCCCCAGAACTACACCGACCGGCCCTCGTAGGTCGACATCAGTAAACTTCTTCTCCGCTTCGGGTGTGACGCCGTAAATCCAGACCCCGGCCGCTTTCAGTGATTCAATCAATCTACTGGTGTTCGTCACACGGGCGACCGGAATGTGATCGATTGCTCCAGCCGATGCCTTTGCCACCACGGACGTGAGGCCGGCAGCCCTGCGCTCAGGGATAAAGATGCCGTGGGCCCCGGCTCCCTCCGCCGTCCGAATGACAGCGCCGAGATTGTGGGGGTCCTCTACTCCATCCAGAATCACCACAAAAGGCGATTCGTGCCGTTCGGCTGCGCGTGTCAAAATGGATTCTTCGGTCTGATACGCCTTTGCCGCCGTAAAGGCGATGATCCCTTGATGCTTCCCGTTGGACACGAGACGGTCGAAGGAGGAAAGCGGTTGAACGTGAACCGGAATGTGACGAGATCGAGCCAATCGCACAAGGTCAGTGAACTGCTTGTCGGTGCGGGCGACCAACAGACGCTGGATCGGTCGACTACCAGCTTTCAGCGCTTCACGTACGGCATGGAGGCCGTAGAGCATTTCCGGTTCATCAGCGCTTCCAGCGGCTTGTGCCATCAGGCTTGTCCTCGATGATGATGCCGTGAGCAGCAAGTTCTTTTCTAATTTCATCGGCTTTTATGAACGCTTTGTCTCGCCGAGCCTCGTTGCGCTCGGTGATTTTGCTTTCGATGAACGCATCGCTGAGTGGAGTACACATTGCTCCAATACCCCTGACAGTGGCGGCGCCAGCTTGTAGCGCATCGGACCCGACTATGTCCTTTTTGAACTGCCACTTCTTATCCAAATTCACCTGAAACAGTCCTAGACTGTTGCCGAGTGACTGAAACTCGTCTCTGACTCTTCGTCGCTCTTTCGTGGAAAGGCCATGGCCAAGCGATTTATTCGTATCGCTTCGCAATCCCTGCAACGCGGCAATCGCCGCAGGTGTATTCAGGTCATCGTCCATCGCAGCTCGAAATGCAGCCCTGCAACGATCTATTGCATGATCTAGTCCCTGATCAGTCACCGCATTTCCACCGGACTCAGCTAATCGCCCAAAAAGATCGTAGAACCCGTTCAAGGCATTCTTGGCTTCTTTTACGGCTTGGTCCGAGAAATCGAGTGGCCCGTGATAATGGGTTGAGAGAAGAAAGTACCGTAGGATCTCGCCAGTAACCTCTTCAGACCAGTCTGACTTCTCAAAGATCTCGCGAATCGTGAAAAAGTTTCCCAGCGACTTAGACATCTTTTCTTTGTTGATCTGCACAAAGCCATTGTGCACCCAGTAACGAGCAAATTCTTTTCCCGATGCGCCACATGACTGTGCGATTTCGTTCTCATGATGAGGGAAGATCAGATCCATTCCCCCGCCATGGATATCGAACGTTTCGCCGAGATGCCGGACCGACATGGCCGAACACTCGATATGCCAGCCTGGTCGGCCTGGTCCCCAGGGACTCTCCCACGCCGGTTCGCCAGGCTTGCTGCTTTTCCATAGCGCAAAATCCATGGGGTGGCGCTTTCGCTCATCGACTTCAACACGTGCGCCTGCCTGGAGATCTTCGAGTTTACGCTTGGAAAGACTTCCGTAGCCTGGGTACTTCGCCACGTCAAAGTACACGTCGCCATCGACTTGGTAGGCTAAACCTTTCTTCAGCAAGGTCCCGGTCAGCTCGATGATCTCAGCCATATGCTCCGTCGCTTTGGGTTCGATTGAAGCTTGTCGCACGCCGAGCTTTCCCATGTCGTCATGGTAGGCCTGGATAAACTGCTGCGTGACAGCCTCACAGCTGACCCCCTGCTCATGTGCCCGCTTGATGATCTTGTCATCGACATCCGTGAAGTTCTTCACAAATGTGACCGCATAGCCGGTGTATTCCAAGTAACGCCGTAGCACATCGAATACGAGGGCGCTGCGAGCATGACCGATGTGACAATAGTCGTAGACCGTCACCCCACAGACATACATGCGGACTTTCCTCGGTTCAATCGGCTCGAATACGTCTTGCCGCCCGGTCAAAGTATTGAACAGCTTGAGCATGAGATTTACGCCCCTGAGCTTGTTCGTCGCTTTGGCCAGTGAGACCAGAGGAAGTACCCAATGGCCGCGGCCAGGACTAGTCCGATGGCAATGTCAAATTGATGGAAGTAATCCCGAAGATGTTCCCATTGCTCGCCCATCCGAAGACCGATATAGGCCAGGAGATAGCACCAGGGCAGAGCCCCGACAAAGGTAAACATGACGAAGCGAGGGAAATTCATCTTTGCGATGCCGGCTGGAAGAGAAATGAACGTGCGCACGACCGGCAGCATGCGACCAAAGAAGACGGCGGCTTCGCCGTATTTCGCGAACCATCGATCAGCGACATCGAGATCATGATGGGAGACGAGCATATAGGGACCATACCGTTCAGCAAATGGCCTCCCCCCCCATACACCTGCATAGTAGGCGACGATCGAGCCGAGCACATTACCGATTGCTCCAGCCAGCGTGACGCCCAGCATGGTGAATTCTCCGGTCATCACCAGATAGCCGGAGAACGGCATGATGATTTCGCTCGGTAAGGGGATACAGGCGCTCTCGACAGCCATCGTGAAAACAATGCCGGCATAGCCGAATCTGGAGATACAGGCGATGACGAATCGGCTCAGCTCACTGATGACCGTTTCGATGAGTTCGCCAATCACGTACTCGACTCCTTCATGGACCCAAGAGCTGATCGCAATGCGGAAGATTTTTTCTGGCCATGCTTAATCATCGGTTCCCACGACCGGAACTGATCAAGGACACCATAGTGCGTACTATCCAAATGGATCGGCGTGAGGGATACGTACCCTTCTTCGATGGCCTCGTGGTCGGCATCCTTATTGCGACTCCAGGACACCCGCTTGCCGGCGATCCAGTAATACTTACGCCCGTGCGGATCGACTTTTTCGATAATGGGATTATGGAATCGTCTTCGACTCAGACAGGTGACGCGTACGCCCTTGATCCCCGATCGTGGTCGATCCGGGATGTTGACATTCAGGAGAGTCTCTCCCGGCAGACCTTTAGCAACAACCAGCTGTGCAATTCGTGCTGCATAGAGAACACCCACGTCAAAGTGGAATGTGTCCTGCCCTTCTTGGGAGACGGCGATAGATGGCACACCAAGGATCGCCCCCTCCATCGCTCCTGAGACGGTGCCCGAATACATCACGTCATCACCAAGGTTGACTCCCTTATTGATACCGGACACCACGAGCTGAGGTGGTTTGGTCATAATTTTCAACAACGCCAGATTCACGCAGTCCACCGGAGTCCCGTTGACCGAAAAGGATCGAGCCCCAATCTGGTTCACTCTCAGCGGTTTGTGTAAGGTCACGGAGTGTGCGACTGCCGTGCGCTCACGATCCGGAGCAACCACCCACACTTCGCCAATTTTGGCGAGCCCTTTTGCCAAGGCCACGATCCCTGGCGACTGGATCCCGTCATCGTTGGTTACGAGAATGCGCATGATCGACGTTCAACAAAAAGAGCTGCCTGAGGCAGCTCCTACCAAAGTCGGTATGGGGCACGGCGTGAAGATCAATAGGTTGTCTGCTTTGAGACGCCTCACGAATCACGTCAATTTGGTCGGGGCGGCGGGATTTGAACCCACGACCACTCGCACCCCAAGCGAGTGCGCTACCGGGCTGCGCTACGCCCCGACATGTGCTGAACTCAACAGAGATCCTTCGTTGTTAATATACCGTAGGCCGTCATTAATGAAACATCCTTCTTCATGAGTGCGAGTCGATGATCTTCAGAATAATCCGAAGGTCCCCCTTCAACTTTTTCGCGATGTCCTTCGGGAACACCTTGCGCGACCCTGTCCGCCCACGGCGGGCCCAATACCGTTTTACACCCTCGATGGTATGTCCTTCTTCATATAACATACGCTTAATTTCTAGTACGGTTTCCACCTCCCGTTGAACGTAGAGACGTTGGTTTCCTCGACTCTTTTTCGGTTTTAGAAAGGTGAATTGCGATTCCCAAAAGCGGAGTACATACGCGGGAAGCTTCGTCAGGTGACTCACTTCTCCAATTTTATAGAAGACCTTGCTCCCCAGCCTGGGTTCCGTTCCCATGACCGGCCTCACGGTGCGGCCGAAGATGTGGGTGAAGCAGCCTTACGAATTGACGTACTTCTTGAACACTTGGCTTGGTCGAAACGTAACGACGCGTCGGGGAGTAATCCCAATTTCTTCTCCAGTTCGAGGATTTCGTCCTTTACGAGCACCCTTGCTGCGTACGACAAAATTTCCAAACCCCGCGATTTTGACCGACTCTCCCTTCTGTAACACGGACTTGAGGAGATTCAGCACGTACTCAACGATGTCAGCCGCTTCGTTCTTTGAAATACCGACCTGCTTGAAGATTTCGTCAGCGATATCCGCCTTCCTCATGCTCTCCCCCTACGTGACCAGACCACTCGCCGCGCTGTTATCCTCATGATGCATTTCATCAATGCGATGAGTTTGGCTTAAGTTACGTGAGGTTATGAAGCCTGTCAAGAATAAATTTGGTGAATGCTTACGAAAATACGCTAATCCGAGGTAAGAAGTTTGTACTCGATACTATCCGCCAGTGCTTGCCATGTCGCCTCTATGATGTTTTCCGACACGCCAACGGTGCCCCATTTATCCTTGTGATCCCCTGATTCGATCAATACTCGCACCTTGGATTCAGTCCCCTTATTGGCCGCTAATACCCGCACCTTGTAATCGAGAAGCTTGACCTCTTGCAGCTGTGGATAGAACTTTTCCAAGGCCTTGCGCAATGCATGATCGAGCGCATTCACCGGCCCCGCACCGATCGCGGCTGTATGTTCCACAGCTTGGCCGACCTTGACCATCACGGTTGCCTCGGAAAGAGGTGGCCCATCCTCTTGTTTTTTCTCGACAATCACGCGAAAACCCAACAACTGAAACGACGGTCTGTGGCTCCCCATGACCTTGCGCATCAGCAGTTCGAATGATCCCTCGGCCCCTTCGAATTGATAGCCTTGGCTTTCTCGATCCTTTAAGGCATGGATCAGTTCGGCGACCTTGGAGTGGTCTTTAGGCAGTTTGATTCCATAGGCTTCGATTTTGTCCAGCAGTCCGCTCCGTCCGCCATAGTCGGAGACCAGCATCCGCTGTCGATTGCCGACTCGGGCTGGATCCACATGTTCGTACGTCGCCGGATTCTTGAGCACCGCATGAATATGCACGCCCCCTTTATGGGCGAACGCAGAATCGCCGACATACGGTTGATGCTTGTTCGGCATCAAATTCGCAATCTCAGTGACAAATCCTGCGACCTCTTTGAGATGGCTCAAGCGATCAGCCAACGCATGGCGCTTCATCTTTAATTCGAGATTGGGAATAATCGAACAGAGGTTGGCATTGCCACACCGTTCCCCAATCCCATTGATCGTTCCCTGCACTTGGAGAATGCCGGTCTCAATCGCCACCAGTGAGTTCGCCACGGCCATTTCGCAGTCGTTATGGGCATGAATGCCGAGTGGAACTGCACACTCGCGTTGAACCACGCCACAGATCTCGCGGATCTCCCATGGCATCGTCCCACCGTTCGTATCACACAAGATCACCCGCTCAGCTCCAGCTTCCACCGCTTTTCTAATCGTGGTCAACGCATAGTCAGGATTGGTCTTGTAACCGTCGAAGAAGTGCTCCGCGTCGTAAAAGACCCGGCGTCCTTTCCCGCACAGATAGGCGATGGAATCTTCAATCAATTCCAAATTCTTCGCCAATGAGATTCCCAAGGCGTCGGTCACATGCAGCGACCAGGTTTTCCCGAACAGCGTGATCGTCTTGGTCTCCGCAGCGAGCAGCGCTTGAAGATTCGGGTCCTTGCGAGCCGTGTTACTAGCTTTTCTGGTTGATCCGAATGCAATCACGTTCGCATGCTTCAGCGGGATGGTCTTGATCATCCGGAAGAACTCAATGTCTTTCGGATTCGCGCCTGGCCACCCGCCCTCAATAAAATGAACGCCGAGGTCGTCCAGCTTTTGAGCTATACGGACCTTGTCTTCGGCTGAGAAGCTGACGTCCTCTGCCTGAGCGCCGTCGCGTAACGTGGTGTCATAGATCTCCAACGCTGCTGATTGAGCCACCGACAACTTTCGTTCAGCAACCGGCTGTTGCTCACGAGAAGCGCGGGAAGAGCCGGATTGAGTGGTTTTTCGAGGCATGGTGAAAAAGGGTACCAGGTTCAAGGGCGGTCTGTCGATACTTCAGGATTTGAGTAATATTGCCGAGGCATCGCTGAATACGAGGCGGACAATACTTTAAGGCGTGTCCGTTTGTCCGTCTTGTGGTTCAAATAGGATCACCTGCACCTCGGGGGCCTTTGCAAAAGCAGATTTGATCATCGAGACCACGTCGGACCAGGTCAATCTTCCATTCCCACACCCGAGCGGTGGAACAGCGATTGAGGTAATTCCTAATCGCCTGATTTCCTGGATTAGGTTCGTCAATCCGGACTCGATGTAGGAAAGTTGTGAGTTCATTTTCCAGTGCTGCTTTGTTGGAAAATTAATGATGTACTTCGGATTTATCATCCGGTTTGTCGGCACAATGAACACCCGCCCCAAAGCAACTTCATGATTACGACAGGCCCGTTTGTATGCGTCGAAGTTGTCGGGGAACGCCTGCCTAAACTGGATCGCGATACCCTTTCCCATTACACCCACACAGTTCACCGTGTTGACCAAGGCTTCGGCATCAGCCTGTGGAATGTTGCCGCGGGTCAGTCTAATCATGAAACAATCTCTCAATGGGAACCTAAATGGTTCCTAACACACTTCTTTACCCCGGTTCAGAATTTCCATTTCTCCTTCCGCATCAGGCCGAGCAGATTGATGCAGGGGACGCCAAGGTCACGGCAGACATCGGGGATGTAATGGTGCTTCTTAGGATTTCTCTTTTCATGAGCAGACGTTTCCTGTGAGATGACGATGCCACTGTGGAGTTTCGCGAGTGCAATCACATAGGCATCAGCCGACTGATAGGGGCTTTTGACATCCAGCAAGTCTGGGTACTGAGCCTCAATGGCGGCGGCTTCGAGCTGGACTTCAGGGGCAAGAGAGACAAACAGAGTTTTGTGGTTGCTGGCCCACGTTCGCAGGTCGGGCGTTCCTACTGCATTGATCTCCTCCTTTACCAGTTCAACGGCTTTGAATTCGTTTCCCTTGATGAGTTGCTCGATCCTTGTATTGAAAGTCACGAACACATCCAGCGGATAGTACCGCGCCTGCCAGTCCATGAAAAAGCTCGTGTCAACGGAATACACGGGTAGGATGCCTCTTCTCAGTCACCATCATCTCCACCACCAAATCCCGTTCCAGAGCCTTTGAATAACTCCCGACGAAGGTCCTGTACATGATCAAACCGAAGGTCGAGGTATCGGCTAGCCTCTACCGAGGTGATTCTATTGGCATCCAAGGCTTCCAGGACCAGTTGGGTAAATGGGCGGCCTGCGCGGCCTAAGGTCTTGTCCATAGGTGAGGCAAAGCCTCCTTTGCGCGGAGTCAAAGTGTCCACGTAGGCATCCCAGTCCCGCTTCCACGATTTGTACCCGTTCCACGTCAATGCACCGGTCGCACGCAGTCGCGTCGCCATCGCCAATGGTGTTACCCGAAACGTATAGGCGAGTTTCCTCACCAGAGGAATGTCCCAGGCGCCATTCGGTACGGACATCTTGTCCAGGAATCCATTCAACATCTCCTGAGGAATGAGGACCGCACTGGCCACTTCCTCGGCAAAGCGTTCGATTTCTTGCCAGCTTGCTTCGCTTCGACGCTCCTTCAGCGCGACATCTTCCTCATGGCCGAACACAAGAGCGGTGTGCACTAACTCGTGAATCAGGGTATAAGAACGACCTGCAGCTGAAGATTCCTTGCTATTAATCCCTATCGCAGGTAATGGGAAAAGTGGCAGAGCCACACCTCGGACCTGCTTGAGGTTCACCTTAGGGAATTGAAAGACGAGGACCCCGATCCCTTCCACCGCCTCACGCCAACGCCGCCATGCTTGCCATTCATTTGCCCACTTCAACTGCTCTTCCGGGGTGACGCCAAGCACGCTTCGGAGGTGTGCTGCAGCAGGCATAGGGGATTTGGACGGATGCAGCCTGAGACTGAACTCCGGCACGGTGTGATCTAATTCACCGCTTAATTGCAGCGCCACTTCCCGTCGTTGGGACATGACTCGAAGAGCTAACCGCAATTCAGGCGATTCCGCTCCCGGTTCGATCCCGGGAAGACGCCGGTATTCCGTAGCGAGCGGAGGGATCGACGGCGGTTGCGGCAGAAAGAAGACGCCTAGCGGGCGGTGGTAGAACTTGGCAAGAGCCTGCGCTTGTCGTAGCGTCGGCTTAGCCTCGCCTTGTTCCCAAGCAAGCAGTTTGTCAGCAGGCACACCAGCCCGCTTCGCGGCCGGCTCGGGGTCATAGCCGCTTTCTTTGCGCGCCCACTTGAGTAGGGCTGGAGTGACCATTGCTGGAATTGATGCTGCCATAGCTCGTCCGTTCAGATCATACCGGGATCGGATGGCTTCAGTATATCAATCCTAGTTCCCACCAGACATGTGCCGAAGGACCACATGAATCAGATTATCCAATTGCTCTAGATTGTCTATATACCTCTTTGTATCCGCGGCTGATACAGATACTTCTGAAAC
>CAZJOQ010000134.1:0-10220 GCA_964547625.1 uncultured Nitrospira sp. | reverse complement strand
CAGGAGGGAAAAAACGATCGACTCCTAGAGTGTAGAGAAGATGCGAACTGGTTGGGACTAGGGATCGGCTCTGTTCTTCATGCGAAGATTGTTGGTGTCAGAGTTAGGGGGGGGAATTATCGGCTGAACTTGACCTGTTCAACATGATGCTATTGCCTCCGGACTGACTTGGAGCAAGGAGTCATGGAAGCTGATCACAGATTGGTGCCCATGGGCGAACGCCCCCCTACAGGCATGCGTCGCGCATAGGAGTCTGGTCGAGCTAGTAGTTCAATTGGAAATGCTGACGGAACTGGTATGATGAACAGGAGGCACGAGGGTCTGCAGGTTGTATTCCCGAAGTTTGCGATACAATGTCGTTCGACTCACATCAAGATCACGGGCCACGCGGGTCAGGTTCCCTCGATGCATCCTGATCCCCTTGACGATCATCTCGACTTCAATCCGACGTTGGGCGACTTTTAAGGAATCGAGCGAATCCTCTCCTTCTTGGGTGGTCTCGAGGGTCAAACCTAGATCGCATGGCGTAATCTCCCGCCCCTCGGCCAGGATCACGGCCCGCCTGACTCGATTGCTGAGTTCCCGCGCGTTCCCAGGCCAGTGGTAGGAACGAATTGCCTGGAGAGCTTCGGAGGTATACCCCCATATCGCCCTGCGATTCGAATCTGCGGCATATCTCAGGAAGCGCATGGCCATGAGCAATGTGTCTACACCACGTTCCCGAAGCGGAGGAAGATGAATCTGCAGCACACTCAGCCGGTAGTAGAGATCTTCTCGAAACCGGTTCTTCTCGATCGCGGCCTTCAGGTCACCGTTGGTCGCGCCAATGATTCGAGCATCGACGCGTAGGGTTTCCTCACCGCCGACTCGCTCGAACGTGCCATCCTGTAAAAACCGGAGCAGTTTGACCTGCAAAGACGAAAGGAGATCGCCGACTTCATCCAGCAACAAGGTCCCTCCGGCTGCTCCTTCCAGTCTGCCTTTCTTTCGTTGCACCGCGCCGGTAAAGGCGCCGCGTTCATGGCCGAACAGTTCAGACTCCAACAATGTTTCGGGGATAGCTCCGCAATTGATCGGCACAAATGGACCCTGCTTCCTGAGGCTCTGCTCATGGATCGCTCGCGCGGTCAGTTCCTTGCCGGTGCCCGTTTCACCGGTGATCAAGACAGGCATGTCCGTCTTGGCCACCTTGCGGACTAAGTCGAACACTACACGCATAGCGGGACTCGTTCCAACCATTTCTTCTACGTGGTTCATCCGATTAGCTCCTAGCATACATGTCATTGCCAGCCAAGGTTGCTAACTACAGAAGGCAATAACTGCACCGTCTCCATCCTTGGACCCAAGTGATCGATTTATTACATTTCTCCTCTCTGCATCCTGTTAGGCAGGAGTGCCTTGTATCGATTTGGATACGTGCAGAGTGAATCTAAATTGATACAGGGAGAGGAACACGTTCTCTTATACTGCGCCGCAATGAGAACCCGTCGGTTTCAGCCGTCACGTCTTTTGATGTGGTCGAGAGGCATTGTCGTGAGGGGGAAGTAGGGTAAAAGATGGTAAGTATAGCCATCATCTCTCGGCATTTCGGCCCAAGGCAATGCCGCACTCTAGAAGAGAACGTAGCTAGTCAACACTAGGTACCGAGCTAGGTTGTGAACCAAATCCTACCAGCATATAGTTAGCAAGCTACCCGTGAGGGTTCGCGATCAGAGATGGTCTCTCCTTGGCCTAGGGCTTCCTTCCCATCAGCATGGTTCGGTCCAGCCGGTTGTCCCATCATGTGGTAGTAGACCACCGGAATCACAACGAGAGTCAGCAGCGTCGATGCGCCGACCCCGAAGAGTAACGAGACGGCCAATCCTTAAAAGATCGGATGAAAAATGATGATAAAACGCGCCCACCATCAGCGCCGCGGCGATCAGTAAGATGGGGCGGGTCCGGATAGTACCCGCCTTGATCACGGCTTCTGATAAGGACACTCCCGCTCGTTCTTGGAGTTGGATGAAATCGACGAGGAGGATGGAGTTTCTTACGATGATGCCGGCGTGCACGAGTTCGCAATCTACATAACCGCGAACTCTCATCCTGTTTGGCGTAATCTACGGTCAACGCCGGGCTCAGCAAGCGCTTTGCCAAGCGCCAGGAGATGCAGTGGACGCCAGTGCCCATCTCCTCTTGCAAACGCGAGCGCTCGACGGGACACTGCAGCCGCAATTTGAACGATGGTATCCCGGTCTGGGCGGTGGCAACGTCACCGAACAAATGAGAGCCGCGGCATGAAACCCCTCACTTCCTTATGCTCGCGTCGACCGGAGCAGAGCCACCGCACCCAGTTCTCCGTCTTGCGTGAACCGCGAAGAGCGCCTACCACAGCAACGCTGACTCCTTCATGAATAGGCAGTTGTGACGTGGCCATATTCTTACTGTGGTTTTTCGGTTGCATATGCTTAATACCCCCCCCCAATAGGTTAACGCACCGACCGGGATGCAGATAGCACATCATCGGGCAGAATCAGCTTTTCGCCTGCAGCCAAACCGGAAATAACATTTACCCGGCCATCGGCCAAGGATCTGCCGAGCCGAATAAAACGGCGGTTGAATTGTTTATTCTCCCATACCCAAACCACATCTAATTGGCCGACCTGCCGAATATACGCCTGTGGAATCGGCAATGTCTGTTCCTCGCCTTGGGGAATGCGGATGCGGGCAAACAGACCCGGCAACATATCAGGCCGGTGTTCAATTCGTGTTTTAATCAGCACACTGCGAGCGCCGGGGGTTGCAAACGGTACAATTTCTGTAATGGTCGCCGGCACCGCCGTATTGAGGGCGTCGATACGGGCTTCCAGCGTTTGGCCAATACTCAAACCCACCGCAACCGATTCGCGGACATACGCCTCTATACGCAACGATTGCGGGTCATACACCGCCAGCAATTTCATGCCCGGCGACACTACATCGCCGGGTTCTACAAAACGGTCGATCACGCGCGCGACAGAGCCGGCTTTGATCTGGCTGTAATCCTGAATATGCCTGGCTTCATTGACCAGCTGTTGCGCAGCCGCATACTGAGATTTTAGGCTTTGGTAGTCGGCGTCCGCCTGTTCAAGTGCCGCCAGGGTTGCGCTTTCCTTGCTGTACAAGTTCCGGATGCGTTCATGGTGCAATTTTGCGTTTACTACGCGGGCGCTAATCGCATTCAGATTTTCATTGGCCTGGGCGCTTCTGGCCTGCAACGTCTCTGCATCAAGCGTGATGAGCAGTTGTCCGGGCTTAATAAGTTCTCCCGACTTGACATATATGGCTTTAACACGCGACTGAATCTGTGCGGCAACATCGGTAGCTTGTCTGGACTGAATGCTGCCGGTTGCTTCTTCAAAAAGCGGTAGTTGTTCCAGAGCGACCGTTAGCGTAGAGCTGGCATTCTGTTCGGATACTGCGTTGATACCGGGGGCAATTTTGTGTTCAAACATCCCCGCCATCCACAGGATCATCACCAGCAGGATAAGCAGCGTAAGCAGTGACAACACCAAAGTTTTCATATTATCGGACAAACTCCTAGGGATCGTTCGCTGCGCTTCGCGCGTAAACCAAATAGTACGCTGTGGGGATCACAAAAAGAGTAAACAGCGTCGAGGCCAAAATCCCAAAAATGATGGCAATGGCCAAACCGCTGAAAACCGGGTCGAGTACGATAACGATATTACCGAGCAGCGTCGTGCCCGCGGTTAGCAGAATCGGGCGCATTCTTATGCTGCCAGCTTGCAGCAAAGCATCGCGCAAGGCCAGGCCTTCATTTTTAGCCTGGGTGATAAATTCAACCAGAATCAGCGAGTTTCTGACGACAATTCCTGCCAGTGCAATCATGCCGATCATGGCGGTGGCGGTGAATAACACGGGATCGGGGCTGCCGGCGATAATGCGCTCGCCAAACTGGTTCAATAGCCAGAATCCGGGCATGATACCAATCGTGGTTAACGGTATTGAAGACATAATCAGCAGCGACAGAGTGGTCGAGTCCGTTTGTAAGCGCAGTACAAAAAAGATGCCGACCAGCGCGAAAGCAAAGGCCAGCCCCATATCGCGAAATACTTCCATCGTGATTTTCCATTCGCCTTCGCCACCCCAATCCAGTGTTACGCCGTGAGGGAGTGTCCATGGAATGCCGCTACCGGAATTCACAAAGCTGCGGCTATCCCAGTCGGGGGCTGAATGTACTGAGCCGTTAAGATCGGCACTGACATCCGCAATAACTTCCGCCGGGGTGCGGCCCTCCAGCTCAGCCGTGACATAAACCACCGGCTTCAGGTCTTTATGATAAATGGAGAGATCTGCATCCGACTCAACAAAGTCGCCCAATTCGGCCAGTAACATCAGCGCCGGTGCGGACGTCATTCCAGGCATCCTCCCCTTTATGGGCAGGCCTAATTGCTGTTGGCTGCTACGGTGTTGCTCGGCCAAGCGCAAGCGGATCGGAATGGGCTGGATTTCGCGTTCCAGGTTTAGATAACCGGCAATCTGCCCCCGATTGGCAAGGCTTAGTGTTTGGGCAATGGCTTCAGTCGAAATACCCGCTAGCGCGGCCTTTTCTTTATCGACAGCAAAGCGCCAGCGGCTTTGCGTGCCTTCCACGCTGGTATCGATATCTACGACAAAGGCTTCTTTTCCCAGCCGTTCCATCACCACAGTGGCGGCTTGGCGCTGCGCGGCGTAATCGGTGAGGGTATCGCCGTAGATTTCGGCAACCAGCGTGCTGATGACCGGAGGACCGGGTGGCACTTCAACGACTTTGATGGAAATGCCATCGGCATTTAACGGTGCCAGCAGCGCACGAAGCCGCAGTAACACCTGATGCGATTGATGTTCGCGCTGTGCTTTGGGCACCAGCGTGAGGCGAATATCAGCCAGATGGGGGGCGATACGGTAGTCGTACTGCCGCACCAGACCATTAAAATCGATGGGTGACGGTGCGCCAATATACGTGGCTATAGCCTGAATTTCTGGCAGGCGAGCTGCCAGCGTGGCGGTTTGCCGGGTAATGGCCGCCGTGTGCTCCAAGGTGCTGGATTCCGGCATATCAATGACAATCTGCATTTCGTCTTTATTGTCGTACGGAAGCAGTTTCAGTGGGACCAGGCGCAATACCGGCAATAGCGCTGTGACCACGAACAACGCCAGCATTACAATGATGAGCCACCAGGCCATTTTTCGACTGGCAATACAAGGTGCCACCAGGCGCTCGTATAAACCGGGTGTTGAGACGGTGGTTATTGTCGTCGCTTCAAAGTCTGTTTTGAGTGCCTTGCTGGCAAGCCAGGGTGTGACAGTAAAAGCCACCATCGTCGATAGCATAACAGCAACCGGCACGTTAAATGCCATGGGCGCCATGTATGGCCCCATCATGCCGGTAATAAAAGCCAGCGGTATGAAGGCGAGAATGATGGTCAAAGTAGACATCATTAACGCCGGACGGATCTCTGCCATTGCAGCAATGATGCGTTCCTGCGTAGTACCGATGCCCAGACGCAGATAACGTTCGATATTGTCGATACCGGTGATCGGATCATCCACCAGCAAGCCCAACGCCAGAATCAGCGCAAACAGCGTGACGCGGTTGATGGTATAGCCGAAAAACATATCCAGCGCCAAAGCAGCGCCATAACAGATGGGGATGGCCAAGCCCACCACCAGCGCCGGCCGCCAGCCGAGAAAAATGCCGATAAATAAAACCACCGTAATGATGGCAAAACCTAAGCTGCTGGTTAAGTTGTTTACTTTGTCGTCGGCGGTTTGGCCATAATCGCGTAAAACTTCCAGATGTACTTCCGGCGGTAATAATTCCTGCTTTAACGTCTCCAAGCGGTGATGTACATTTTCGGCAACGGCCACGGCGTTGGTGCCACGCTTTTTGGCAACGGCCACGGTAACCATCGGATAGTCATCGTTATATTGGCTCGCTAGCGGGTGGCCTGCGGCAAAACGCAGCCAACTGTAATTATCCGCCTCTTCAGGGCCATCGCTAACTTCGGAAATATCCTGTAGATAAACCGGCAGCCCATCCACCAGATTGACCACTAGTGTTTTTAATTGCGCGGTGGAGGTAGTGAATTCCCCCGCTTCCAGTTGTATGGATTGGTTATTCATTGCCATGATGCCGGCTTTGTGTAATTGATTAGCCGTTTGGATCGCTTGCAAGGCTTCCAGCGCCGTGGTTTGCCTTGCCGCCATGCTTTGCGCATTCAACAGCACTTTCATTGTCCGTGTTCGCCCGCCGACAACGCCAACTTGGCTGGTATCGCTAATTTGTTGCAAATTTATGCTGATTTGGTCAGCAAACCGGCGCAATTCAATATCGCTGTAGCGTTCAGGCTGACTACTCCACAACCCTACCGTCACAATCGGCACATCATCCACTTCAATAGGAACAACTTGCCACTGCGATACCACGGCAGGAATCTTGTCCTGATTGGAATAGAGTTTGCTATAGACATCCAGCAAGGCATCTTCACGATCTTCACCGACAAAAAATCGCAAAGTAACGATGGTGCGGCCATTAAGCGTTCGAGAATACACATGCTCTATGCCAGATATTTGGTTGAGCAATTTTTCCAATGGTCGGGTTACCTGATTTTCGACTTGTTTTGCCGAGAGCCCCGGTGCCGATACCAGCACATTGGCCATGGGCACCACAATCTGTGGCTCCTCTTCTCTTGGGGTAAACACTAAGGCGATAGCGCCTAATGCCAGAGACAAGACAAAAAAGAAAGCCGGCAATCCGCCCTGGAGTGAATACGTCACTAAGCGGTCGACGAGATTGCTCTCGGATAATGGAGGCAAGGCAATCAATGTTTTAGTAATTCGTTATTTAATAAATGGGTAGTTGCAAGCTTCAAGCGCAACGGGTGGATCATGGGGCAATTGCGCATAAACTTCCAGCGGCGTGGCAAAATTCAGACATTTTCATGGGCGCGCGTTCAGCCGATGGGCAATGGCGTTCAACTCGCGCTGCGTATACCCCGACAAGTCCGTACCCTTCGGCAGGTATTCGCGCAGCAACCCATTGCTGCCACGTTGCCACGGACTGTACGGATCGGCCAAGAAGATCTGGACCGCAAGCCGTTGAGCCAGGCGCTCATGCTCGACCATCTCTTTGCTCCGATCGTATGTCAAGGTTTTGCTCCGCGGTGTCAACTCGCCCAGCCGCTGGATTTCGCTCAACGCCTCTTCGTCGATTCTGGCCGGTTCATGGAACCGGTCGCCGCCGCGAACGACACGGTGACCGATGGCGTCAAGTTGGGTCCGTTCATATACTCGAATGCACACCGACCAGCCTGGTCGGGGTCCAGAACCTTCTGTTTGAGTTCCGTGTCCGACATGGCGCCGTGATCCAGTTGCGGTGTTGCCTGACCACCGACGCGATCGACCATTCCGGGGGCTGTAATTCTTATACGGCCTCCTTTAGTGCCGCTTGCTCTTCTGCTCTCAATCCGGGGAACCAGCGATCGAAGGTTTTCCCACAGGTCGTTGTTGAGGACCTGTACGCGGGTCTCCAGCAGCAGCTATGCGCCGCGCTGGGTCCAGCGCGGCTGCTTCTTCACAAAGCGCTTGCTGACCACATAGTTCACGGTGGATTCGACAAACGCCGTGGAAATTGTCTCGTGATGCCGATAGCGGTCACCGTAGTTCGCAATGAACGCCTGGTTGGCTTCGATATAGCCGCGGAATTCCTGTACGGCTTTCTTCAATTTGTTCTTGTTCGTCGAGTTCTCCTCCAGCAGTTCCAGGTCGTCATCCAGGTCATCGATCCGTTGTAGGGCGTGCAAGACATTGCCGTGCCACAGATTCCATGTGACGCTTTCCAGATGCTTCTCCAGGTCGGCCAACACGGCTGCGGTGTTGGGGCATGTGTCGCCGGCCTTCAGGTCCGTCGTCATTCCCTTCACCATCTGTCCCATCACCGTCACGCGCATGGTGATGTGGAACTAGTCGAGCAGATGCTCGGATTCTCGGCCCGAGACAGCGCTGCAGATCGCACAGCCCTGGCAGGTGGAATTTCCTGAACGCGGTTCGATACGCGATGGGATGTTGTCCTTTCCAAGTCCGGTGCGCGCCGCAGTCCGGGCAGGTCTTGAAGTGATCAGGCATTCCGCGATCTGCTCAGTGACCACGACCTCCTGCATGCCGTGCAGTAACGCTTTCGCCTCTGCGAGTGTCAAGCCGAATTCCTCCGGCCGTAGCGGACCGCGCTCCAGCCACGCGATGTCCTCGACCCGGAGAGCATAAGAAAGTGTGGAGTTTCACGCCTCGGCTCTCCTTGCACGTTGTAGGGGTCGTGATCGAACAGACCTTTCGAGTTACAATCATGTCCCCCAGAGCCTGCTCGCTGTCGAACGCACCTTCGAGAATAAGTGGGATGGTCATGGTTTCTCCTAATCCCTCGCCGTCCTCCGCAACGTCCTGGTTATTCTTGTACCCCGAGCTTGCGTAACAATGCCATCATCGGACACCAGCCTGTAAAGGCCGATTGGATGAGGTTCAGCGCCACAAAGGCCGCGAAATGGTTCCAGTACGGATGGATCGTTGCGCCCAAGACGACAGCGACAAGCACGAATACACCGGCGATTAATCGGAGCTGTTCATTGAGTTTCATGGTTGCTCCCTCCTTTGCTTCTTCCTCATGAGAGACTGACCCGAAGCAAAGGATTCACACAGACCCCGAAACGAGCCTCAGCCAGCTGACAAACCCTCCGGTCAGGTTACGAACAGCGGCCACGCCCTCCTGCCGCAGCACTCGCTCGGCGAAATACCCCCGTTGACCGACCGCGCAGTAGGTGACGACCGGCCGATCAGTCTGCAGCTCGCCCACCCTCGTGCGCAATTCCGGCAACGGGATGTTGATGGAACCAGGAATATGGCCCTCGCCGAACTCGGTGGGACTCCGCACGTCGACGACCATCGGCGGGGTTGCCGTCTCCAATGCGGCTCGCAGCTCGGCCGGAGTGATCGGCATCGTGTCTCCGCGCATCACATTGGCTCCCTGGAATCCCGCGAGGTTAATGGCGTCCTTCGCACTGCCATATTGTGGGGAGTAGCACAGCTCGGCTTGTTCCAAATCGAAGACAGTGGCTCCCATTTGAATCGCCATGGCCAGCACATCGATCCGCTTATCGACCGCCTTTTCGCCGACTGCTTGAGCGCCGAGAACTCGACCGGATGATGTCTCGAATAGCAGCTTGATCGTCAGTCGCTTCGCCCCGGGATAATAATGGGCATGGTGATAGGGATGCACGTAGATCACCTCGTAGTCGCGATGCCGCTCCTTGCCGACCCGCTGGAGCGCCTTCTCAGACTTCCCGGTGATGGCGGCGGTCAAGTCAAAGACTCGCACGATCGCGCTTCCCTGACTCCCTCGGTAAGGCGGGACGGCGCCGTCTTTTCCCTGTGCCCTGGCGATAATGTGGTCCGCTGCCAACCGACCCTGACGGTTCGCAGGACCAGCCAGTGGAATGTACGTCGATCCCCCAAAAATTGGATCCGGGACCTCGATGACGTCGCCGACCGCATAAATATGTGGGTCATTGGTCTGCAGATACTTGTTGACCTTAATCGCACCGCGATCGTTGGTTTCGAGACCGGCTGTTCGAACCAACAGGTTTTCCGGCTGGACCCCGATGGCCAGGACGACCACATCACCTTCCAGAACCCGACCGTCGGTGAGAATCGCTCGCACACCCCGACCGTTGACCTCCGGTTCCAGATCCACCACAGCATCGTCTAGGTGCAGGGCGACACCCCGCTCGACCAACGCCCGCTCAAGCGGCACAACCATTTCCTCGTCGAATGGGGGCAGTACTTGCGGATTCTTCTCGACCAACGTCGTGGTCACGCCTCGATGGACGAGTTGCTCGGCGACTTCCACCCCGATAAACCCGCCCCCTAGAACGACCGCCTTCCGACTGCCACCGTCCACGATCGCCTTCAGCTGGTCGACGTCCTCCAGGTTACGTAGGCTCACGACGCGCGGATGCGCCAACCCGACCTTGGCCAGCAGATTGGTCGGCCGCAGAGGGGCTGCCCCCGTTGAAAGGATCAGGAAGTCGAACGGCTCACGATACCTCCTATCCGTCGTGAGCTCGTGCACTTCGACCTCTTTCGCCGCCCGATCGATCGCGACAACCTCGGTCTTTGTCCGAACGTCGAGATTGAGCGACCCTTTA
>CAZJOQ010000133.1:0-10239 GCA_964547625.1 uncultured Nitrospira sp. | reverse complement strand
GACTTGGCCGAATGAGATCGTTCATGGCGGCGTCGACGATGACAAAACTCTTTGTTTCTCCCTCCTTAAGGTACATGGCTTTCGTCACAAGAATGCCGGCGTTCCCAACGATGACACGTCCAGGTTCCATGACCAGTGTGAGGTTCAATCCCTGCACGAGCGGTAACACGGCGTTGGATAGGTCTTGTGGTAAAGGCGGTTTTTCATCCGAATAGGTGATGCCAAGTCCACCTCCGATATTGAGATAACGGATGTTCAGGCCTCTTTCTTTTAAGGTTCCGATGAGTGACACAACCTTCTTCAGGGCTTCTGTAAAAGGGGTAACATCCGTAAGTTGAGACCCAATATGGGCATGGACGCCCACCACCTCAATATGACTCATTGAAGCGGCGAGGACAAAGTCTTCTACTGCTCGATCTGCCGCAATACCGAACTTGCTTTTCTTGAGACCGGTGGAAATGTATGGATGAGTTTTCGGATCGATATCTGGATTGATTCGAAGCGCGATGCGAGCTTTTCTGCCTACTTCAGCGGCGACTTGATTGACGGCATGGAGTTCAGCCAGGGATTCGACGTTAAACATGAGGATGTCGGCTTTCAGTGCATCACGAATTTCATCGGGAGCCTTGCCGACTCCCGCGAACACGATCTTAGAGGCGGGCACACCGGCCTTCAAAGCTCGAAACAGCTCCCCCCCTGAGACAATATCAACTCCGCTTCCTTCTCTGGCCATCAGTCGCAGGATCGCGAGATTGGAGTTCGCTTTCATCGCATACGCGACGACATGAGGAATATGTTTAAAGGCGCTGTCGTAGGCATGGAAATGCCGGACGAGCGTAGTATAGCTATAGATGTAGCATGGGGTGCCGAGTTCTTTCGCGATCCGGCTGACTGGCACTTGTTCGCAGTACAACTCTCCGAGGCGATATTCAAAACTATGCATCGCACCGATCCTTGTAAGAATGTAGGTTCATAAAGCAAAATACCCTCATCGTGTTCCAATCGGATGCGAGGGTGGAAGATCGATATCGTGATCTTCCATGGAAGGGTCGGCTACCACTGATCCCGTCCCTTCACGGTCTGTCTCAAGTGCATGCTGTCGCTTTTGTTTCTCGACCGTCACTGCGACACCCACGTATTCCGGGGCGATCGGGGACCCTACCACGCCGCAAGAGATCAGAAGCCCTGCTGATCCAATAATCACCAGAATTCTCATGACAAGAGTCTCTCAAGCTCCTTGATGCGCTGCTCCACTCGCACTTTGGCCGTTCCGCCGATTTGTCCTTTATGATCGATGGCCGCTGCAGCGGTCAGACGAGCGAATACGCCATTTTCTATCCGCTCGCAATATCCCCGCATCTCTTCCAATGACAAGTCAGTTATCTCACGACCCTGATCAAGGGCGGCACGAACGATCCGACCGGTAATCCCGTGCGCTTCGCGAAACGGCACCCCTCTCAGGACTAAATAGTCGGCGAGTTCCGTCGCAAGCAGGCCGCCTCCCTGCAAGGCTCGTTGGAGTATTTCTCGGTTGACCTTTAGGCGGCGCATCAGCTCGGTCATCACTCGGACGGAAGACTGCACCGTGTCGAGAGCATCAAACAGCGCCGGCTTATCCTCCTGGAGATCTCGATTATAACTTAACGGCAAGGCTTTCAGCGTCGTCAGCAAACTGACTAAGTGTCCGTAGACCCGTCCTGTTTTCCCTCGAACCAGCTCTGGAATATCAGGGTTCTTCTTCTGTGGCATCATGCTACTTCCGGTGCAGAAAGCATCAGGGAGATCGACAAACTGAAATTCCTGCGAGGCCCACAAGATCAACTCTTCACTAAGCCGCGAGAGATGCATCATCACGATGGAAAGAGCGGAGGCCGATTCGATCATGAAGTCTCGATCAGAGACCGCGTCCATGCTGTTTGCGGTGATGGTGGGAAACCCTAACAATTTAGCGGTGTATCGCCGATTCACCGGGTAATTGGTGCCGGCCAAGGCTCCGGAACCAAGCGGCATGACATTGAGCCGGACTTTCGCGTCACGTACTCGACCCTTGTCCCGTTCAAACATTTCCACGTATGCCAATAAGTGATGCGCAAACAGGACTGGTTGAGCGCGTTGTAGGTGTGTGTACCCAGGCATGATGATTTCACGGTTCGCACCGGCCTTCATCACCAGCACGCGTTGCAATCCAATCAGTTGTTCATGCAGCTGATCCAGCTGCCTGCGCAAGTACAGCCGAATATCCAGTGCGACTTGATCGTTTCGGCTTCGTCCGGTGTGCAGTTTGCCACCTAGTGGACCGATGGTTTCGGTCAATCTTCGTTCGATCGCCATATGAATGTCTTCATCTTGAGACAAGAACCTAAACCGTCCACGATCCAGCTCTTGTTTTACCGATTCCAAGCCGCAGACGATCGTTCGTGTTTCCGAAGATGTAAGCACCCGTGCTTTCTCCAGCGTTTTGCAATGGGCAATGCTCCCGGCAATGTCATCGGCATAGAGTCTGAAGTCGACTGTCACCGACCTGGTAAAAGCTTCCACCAACTGATTGGTCTTTTCTCGGAACCGACCGTCCCAAGCCTTGCCTCTGCTGAGCGTAGCGTTCGGACGGCTACTCTTTTTAGCCATCAGGACGAAGCCTTTTTCCTTTGGGCACGGATTTTGAGCCGCAAGGCATTTAAGCGGATGAAACCTTCCGCATCTTTTTGATCGTATACGTCGTCCTCTTCAAACGTGGCGACGTCGAGTCGATAGAGTGACTGTTTCGATTTCCGTCCTGCCAGAGTGCAGCTACCTTTGTATAGCTTTACACGCGCCATACCGCTCACGTCTTTCTGCGCGTCATCGATCGCTGTCTGTACCATTGCGCGCTCAGGGCTGAACCAATAGCCGTTATAGATCAGGTCGGCAAATCGAGGGATTAGGCTGTCTCGGAAGTGGAGGACTTCACGATCCATCGTCAAGGATTCAAGCCCACGATGTGCAACGTGCAGGATCGTCCCTCCCGGAGTTTCGTACACCCCTCGTGACTTCATTCCGACATAGCGGTTTTCGACCAGGTCAACGCGCCCGATGCCATGCGCACCGCCTAGTTTGTTGAGATGCGCGAGGAGCGTCGCGGGGCTCATCTTCTTGCCGTTGACCGCGATGGGATTGCCCCTTTGGTACTCGATCTCGACTTCCTGCGGCGTATTCGGTGCCTTCTCCGGCGAGACGGTCATCTGGAAGATTTCATCGGGCGGCGATTCCCAGGGATCTTCAAGAATGCCGCCCTCGTAGCTGATGTGAAACAGATTCGGGTCCGTGCTATAGGGTTTAGCTTTGGTCGCCGTCACGTGAATCCCGTGGCGTTCGGCATACTCGATTAGTTCACGCCGGGAGCGCATCGTCCATTCTCGCCAAGGCGCAATAATCTTCAGGCCTGGCGCAAGCGCCATGTAGGTGAGCTCGAAACGAACTTGATCATTGCCCTTTCCCGTCGCTCCATGCGAGACCGCCTCGGCCCCTTCCTTGAGCGCGATTTCAGCTTGACGACGAGCAATCAACGGACGAGCGATGGAGGTCCCCAATAGGTAGCAGCCTTCATACATCGCATTCCCACGGAGCATTGGGAACACATAATCTCTGACGAACGTCTCACGCAAGTCCTCGACATAGACCTTCTTGACGCCGAGCGCCTGAGCCTTTGCCTTGATGGCCTTGAGATCTTCTCCCTGCCCAAGGTCGGCGCAAAAGGCGATGATCTCGGCCTGATATGTTTCTTGCAACCACTTAAGGATGACGGAGGTATCCAGTCCCCCAGAATACGCGAGAACGATTTTCTTGGTGGGTTTTGGTCTCATGCGAGAATTCCTACCGTGCGCCTTTCTTCCGACTGAGCAGTTGACTCAAAATCGCCTTCTGCATATGCAGCCGATTTTCAGCTTGATCAATGGTCACCGACTGGGGACCATCCAGCACGTCCGCCGTAATCTCTTCACCGCGATGGGCTGGTAAGCAATGCATGACGGCGGCATCGGGTTTGGCTCGTTGTAGTAATCGCTTGTTCAGCTGGTAGGGCGTCAGGGTCCGCAGTCGTCTGGCCTGCTCTCGCTCGCGCCCCATGCTAATCCACACGTCGGTGTACACCACATCCGCTTCTTTGACTGCCACCAGGGGATTCTCGACCACCTCGATGGCGGCGCCGGTAGCCTGACCTTCCATTCTGGCGCGATCAATCACTCGTTGATCGGGTTGATAGCCGGAAGGACATCCGATCACCACGCGCATGCCCATCTTTGCCCCCGCTTCGATAAGCGAGTTGGCGACGTTGTTCCCGTCTCCGATGTAGGCCAGGCTGATTCCCTTAAGTCGGCCTTTGATTTCCTGAATCGTCAGTAAATCCGATAAGGCCTGACAGGGATGGCTGTGGTCAGTCAACCCGTTGATGACCGGCATGGTGGCCTCTGCGGCCCACTCCTCGACGATCGAATGATCATAAGTCCGTATGACGATCCCATCTAGGTACCGGGACAAGACCCGTGCGGTGTCTGAGACCGTCTCCCCGCGCGAAAGCTGGATATCGCCCATGGGAAGCCCCAGCGCGTGGCCACCCAATTGATTCATGCCGGCCTCAAACGATACGCGGGTCCTCGTCGATGGCTTTTGAAAGAGAAGCCCCAGGGTTTTACCAACCAGCAAACGATGTGGTGTGCCTTGGCGTTGTTTTGTTTTGAGCGAGGCCGCCAATCGCAGTAAGTCCAAGATCTGTTTTCGTGGCATCGTGGCGACGTCTACCAGATCCTTCGCGCAGTGCGCGGGGCTGCTGTATCGAGCTGATCTAATCATCAATGGTGTGAATCTTTTCCGGCTGTCATGCGTTGATTCAGCAACCTACTGAGTAGGTCAAGGAGTTTATCGATCTCTCGCTGTGTAATGATCAAGGGCGGGACGAAGCGCAGCACTTGCTCGGTTGCGGCATTGATGAGCACCCCACGGGCCAGAGCATCCGCGACCACGGTTCTGGCGTCGGCCTCTAGTTCCAGGCCTTGCAAGAGACCAAGGCCGCGTACGTCCTTCACGATGCGGTAGCGATTCTTGCAGTCGGTAAGCCCCTTTGCTAAGTACTCGCCCATTGATTTTGCGTGATCCAAAATGCGGCCTTCGAGTAGCACCCGGCAGACAGCCAGCGCTGCGGCACAGGCCAGCGGGTTACCACCGAATGTCGATGCATGGGCTCCTGGTGTAAAGGCTGCGGCGGCTGACTCGGTCGCCAAGCAAGCTCCGATTGGAACTCCACCGGCCAGGCCCTTTGCAAGGGTCATGATGTCAGGTTTCACCCCGAGTTGTTCGTAGGCGAAGAAGGTGCCGGTTCTACCGATGCCGGTCTGGATTTCATCAAAAATCATGAGGATGTCTTTCTGCGTACAGAGTTCCCGCAGGCTCTTCAGGTAATCCCGTGTGGCTACATGCACACCGCCTTCTGCCTGAATGGGCTCCAGCATAATAGCGGCGGTTTGCTCATTGACCATAGACTCAAGCGCGCTGAAATCATTGAACGGCGCATAGGCAAAACCAGGCATCAACGGCTCGAAGCCCTTCTGAACCTTGTCCTGGCCTGTCGCGGTGAGCATGCCCAATGTACGGCCATGGAACGAATTCCTCATCGTGATGACCTCGAACCGCTTCGCTCCATGTCGCTCATGCCCGTAGCGTCGTGCGAGTTTAATCGCCGCTTCGTTGGCTTCAGCGCCGCTGTTGCAGAAGAACACGCGGTCGGCAAACGAGTGGTCGACGAGGAGACGCGCCAGCTTCACCTGAGGTTCTGTGTAGTACAGGTTCGATGTGTGGATCAGTTGCGCCGCCTGGCGTTGAATCGCCTGAACAAGGTCTGGATGACCGTGCCCTAAGACGTTGACGGCTATCCCTCCGACGAAATCGAGGTACTCTCGCCCCTCCAGATCGTAGACCTTGGCGCCGCGACCCCGGACGATCGAGATCGGCTGCCGACTGTAAGTCTGCATCAGGTATTTGGCGGCATCGTCTTTCAGTTCTTCGGTCGGCATAATGACGGATCCTCTGAGAAAGACAGGAAAAATAGCACAGGGTCAAGTCTAAGAGCAATAAGTGGAGTCTTGAGAAAGGTTGTTTTAGAGAAGCCTCTTGATCTAAATTTTGTGAATGCGCAGGGAACATGGAGATAGACCAGATAGTCCACTTTCAAGTATGGTAAGGTGACGCGCTATGACGGCCTGTAGCCAGTGTAGTCAACAAAATCCTGACGACGCCAACTTCTGCTATCAGTGTGGCACCAAGTTGGCTGAAGCACCGGCCGCCGTCGAGGCGGCGACGGAGGCTTCCGCCGCTCAACCAATTCAAGGTGAGGAGGTGCTTTGGCGCCAATTCATCGGACCCAATGCCGACCACTATGTGACCGTCTTCAAAAAATTCTCATCAAACAGCCAACCACGGTTCGCGTTCTCGTGGAACTGGCCGGCGTTTCTCTATATATCGTTTCTTTGGTTTCTCTATCGCAAGATGTATCTGCACGCCTTCGTCTACGCCGTCGGTCCGATGGTTTCGACCTACCTCACGGGAGATTTTTCTGCTGGCATTGTCTGGAGCGTCATGGCGGGGGCCACAGCCAACTATCTCTACTATTGGCATTGCCGCGAGCATATCACTGAAATCAAGAAGGCAGGGGGAGTGGATCGGGCTAAACAAGAGACGGCACTCAAAGAATCGGGTGGGGTACAACCGTATGTTATTTGGGTCGGAGTTTTCTTCTACATCATCTTTCTGGCTACGCTGACAAAGATGGTTCAAGAAGGTCCACCCGATCTCGATCGGCCGGCCGGCGAAACAGGCCGAAGCCATGGTGCCAGCTTGACGTGAATCATCAAATCGGTATTCTTGGGATCGGGTCCTTATCTGTCCGAGTGAGGAGAATAGAAGGTGGCACGGTTAGTCCTGCTTCGTCATGGTGAATCACAGTGGAACTTGGAAAATCGTTTCACGGGGTGGGTTGATGTCCCACTCTCTCCGAAGGGCATCGAGGAAGCGAAGCAAGCTGGCGAAAAGCTCCGTGGCTTTACATTCGATCGAGCCTTCACATCGGTGCTCAGCCGGGCCAATGAGACGTTGCGAATCGTGTTGGAGACGATTGGGCAACCAACGATTCCCATTGAGAAGGACAAAGCCCTGAACGAGCGGATGTATGGAGAGCTCCAGGGGTTGAACAAGGCTGAAACCGCTAAAAAGTACGGGGATGCTCAAGTAAAGATCTGGCGGAGAAGCTATGATGTGAAACCGCCCGGCGGGGAAAGTCTTAAAGACACAGCCGAGCGCACTTTGCCCTATTACGAGAAGATGATCAAACCCTATGTGTTACAAGGGGAAACCATCATCATCGCAGCGCATGGCAACAGCCTGCGGGCGTTGGTAATGGAGTTGGACCAATTATCCAAGGAAGAGGTTTTGGAGCTGAATATTCCGACGGGAGCTCCGCTCCTCTACGAGTTTGACGACAATGGCAAGGTCCTGGCGCACCGGTATCTGTGAATCGGAGGACTATCTTCGCCTAGCGTGGCCGTTAGAGAGCCTCGTCAAGTAACCTGCCATACTCCGAAGCTGGAGCATAGTCGATCAACAACACCAGGAGCTTTGGTCGGTCTTCTGACGAGGCAAGGCCCTGATCTTCGATTAACGCTGAAGTCTCAGCGCAAATACCCATATGACTGATTCCTTCTTCGTCGGCGAGGCGGGCATAGTGTTCACGGCGTTCGTTCAGTTCAAGTTGATACTCACCCCAAGTACCCTGTCCTAACTGCCCTGATTCCCACCAGGATTTCTGGATCGACTCGAACAACCGCTCTTTGATTGTCGCCCGATACTTGGTGGGGATATGCGCATTCACCGCAGCCAGGACCCAGTACAGATTCAGTGACAAAATCTCGCGGGCGATTTGTTGAGTAGCCGATTCCGGTGCCTCTACACCGTAGTCCTCAAGCTGTGCGACCGTGATGGGCTGCGGCATCGCTTTGAACAGGGCAGCTGCGGCTTCTGCAGGAGTCATGAGAGGAATTCTCGTGGGTAGATTACAAGATACGGTGAGACTTGGCGCATTCTCACAAATAGTTTAGAGGCAGGTTTCTAGGCGAGTGACATGGCCAGGCCGGCCGTTGATAAGGTGGCCTGGCCATGTATTTAGCCTTAACGATTGACGATCTTTTGAACCGTTCCTTTTGGTTGAGCGGGTTTGCTCACAACTTGCTCACCCTTCTTCCCTGCAGAGACAACTGCTCGAGACCATGGGGAGACGATAATCTCAACCCGTCGGTTCTTACTCCGACCTTCTTCCGTTTTGTTGCTGGCGAGAGGTTTGGTGGCAGCATACCCGACGGTCTTGATTCGGTCGGCACCCAATCCGCTGTCGATCAGAGTTTGGCTGGCATGTTGGGCCCGTGCCCGAGAGAGTTCAAGATTGTCGCGGAATGGTCTCCGATTGTCGATCCGGACCGGGATGCTGTCCGTGTGTCCGGCGACTTCTATGCGTTGGTTACTGAACTGTTGTAAGGCGCCGCCGATTCGCTCAAGTAAAGACGTTCCCGCCGGTGTCATGGTGACGTCCCCTTGCGCGAACAAATCACCAGAGGCCAATGCGAGGGTCAATTTATTCCCTCGCTGCCGTAAAGCCACACTGCCTCGTTTGAGCTCATCCTTGAGCGCACTTGCCAGATTCTCGCTGACTTTGCCCAGCTCGCCTGGCCCAGTTTGGCTAGGCACAGCGCCCTTGCTGGAGGCGGACTGAGTGCCTTGCTCCGGCAGGCTCCGTCCGAGGCTCGCCAGTAGTTGCTTCGCCTGGGTGAGCTGGGCGTTCCGCTCGAGGAGCTCCCTGTCGAGATCTGCTAACGTATGGGTCAGCTTATCGAGATGGGACTTGGTTATCTGCAGCTCTTGTTCTTTTGCCGTCAGCCGTTCCGTCACGTCATCTAGATGTTCGTTGGCGACGATAAACTCTCGCTCCCTATCAATCACTTGCTGTTTGACCTGCTCGAGACTGCTTTTTGTCCGATTCAGATCCTGCGACATTTGTTGATACGTGTCTCGTTGCGCACAGATTCCGGCGAGTTCCTGTTCCTTTTGCGTCAGCTGTGCTTCCAGCTCGTCTGCGCGGGTCTTTTCCGCGCTCAATTGATTCGTTGCCGCTGCCGCCTTGTCTCTCAGTATGGCCAGCTCGTTCTCTTTGGCGCCGAGTTGTTGCTGTAACTGCTCCTGCCGCACACGTTCTTTGTCTGCTTCCGAGAGTTGGCTCTCGGGAGTGTCCACAGTAATGGACGTCATAGGGATAATTGACGTAGAAGGAGGGGACTCGTCGCTGTCGACAAGGTGGATATATGAGCCGTGCTCCTTGTCCTGTTGAGCGCGTTGAGTATCGGCCGGTCTCAGAAACCCAACAAGGATGGCTAGGAGAGAGCGTTGACCATGGTCCGATTGAACGCCGGTCGCCTGACTCTCAGCCATAGACTGATGAGCGGCCGCCAAACTCGATTCCTGTCCATTCACCGTGAGCATAAAGAGAATGGCGAAGGTGATTAGCTTTACGATCATGACTCACCTCACTAAATGGTAAGTGACAGCGACTTCCCTGTGGGAACAGGAATTGAAAATCCAATGTTTGGGGGAGATCATTCTTCCATACGTCGGAAAGCCCGAAGTGAAACAGAAGAAGGGGAACCGATCCAAATATTCAGGCTTATGTTTGTTCGGTCTCTCAAATTCAACACGGAAGCTGGATAGGAGAATCACACTATATCCTATACGCCGTCTGGCTGTCTGTTGCAACTGGGCATGTTCAGTATTCGATCGAGGGGTATTCCGTGAGCAAGCCCGCCGGTATTCCAGAGGCCGCCACCCTTAGGATGCATCTCCGATACCATCAACGGCCTACTCAGTTGTTCTTGGGGGGCACCATTTGAATTCATTGTGTACAGTCCCTTATCCAAACAGATACGAGTAGGAGGCACAGGGATGGCGCCTGGCCCATCACTGCTTCGCAAGATATTGCTCTAGGGCCTGTTACTCAGAAGTCAGCAATTTAAACAACAGTAAGTCCAACATTCATGCGGGTTCTAGGGCTATTTCTGTCGCCGAAGTTGCTGACTTCTGAGTAACACTAACGTAAGCCATCAACGATCAACGCAAACGTGATGAACGCAATGAACATGGCATCGAGTTTCTCAAACTGTGAGAAGATGCGTCGAA